>JAXDMN010000333.1:0-4242 GCA_034666045.1 Phycisphaerales bacterium
CGCTCATCGTGATCGTCGGCGATCATGGCGAGACGGTGTCGGCGTATCCGGAGGGACATGGATTGCGCGTGAGCGCGGAAGAGATGCGCACGCCGTTCATTTTGCACAATCCGGTGCTCTTTCCGAAGCCGCTGGAGAGCCGCGTGTGCAGCAGCCATCTCGACGTCGCGCCGACGATCGTGCAGTTGTGCGGCCTCGTGCCGCCGCGGCAATGGCTCGGGCGGAATCTGATCGCGGAGGAAATCCCGGCGGTCATGTTGTTCGTCAGCATCACGCACATCCGGCGGACGTGCGTGGTCGACAACGGACTGGTCTACGCGAACGTGCGCGACGGCAAGGGATACGAAATGTTCGAGCTCGGCGAGCGCGAGCTTCATCCGCTCGACGCGAGTGACCCGCGGCGGCAGATGAGCGCGGCGTACGGCGAGGAAATCGAATGGTTTTTGTCATGGAGCGCGTGGCGGCATCTCAAGCGCGCGCATGACGGGGTGGACTTGGCGCAGCAGGATCCAGCGCCGATCCCGGGCAGTTGAGCGTAACAATGGGTAGTTCGACGTTGAACCTGGCGACCAGCGTTTTCCTGCACGGGAAGACGCAGCCTGCGCACACGGCGCTCGTCATCGGCGAGCAGGCGTACACGTACGAACAATTCGCGACGGCGGCCGGACGCGTCGCGACGTGGCTGCGTGCCTGCGCGCCGCGACATGTCGAGGCTGGGGCGAATGGAAAACTGCCGACCGCCGGGCCGCGCGTTGGGATTCTGGCGGCGCGATCGCTGGAGACGTACGCGGGGATCGTCGGGGCGGCGTGGGCGGGTGGAACGTATGTGCCGCTCAATCCGAAGCAGCCGGCGTCGCGGATTGCGTTTGTCATTGAGCGGGCGAAGCTGGATGCGTTGATCGTTGATGCGCGGGGGGCGAAATGCTTGCACGAGCTTGGCGAGATCGCGCCGGCGAACGTGCTCCGGCCAGGGGACTGGCCGGCTCTCCTGGAGTTGCCGGCGGCGCTGGCGCCGACGCCGGTCGTGGCGGATCATCCGGCGTACATCATGTTTACTTCGGGCACGACCGGCGTGCCGAAGGGCGTCGTCGTTACCGTCTCCAACATCGCGCACACGCACGCGTGCCTGGCCGCGATGTATCACATCGGTCCGGCAGATCGCGTCTCGCAGTTCTTCGAGACGACGTTCGACGTTTCGGTGAATGAGATGTTCGCCTGCTGGCGCGGCGGCGCGGCGCTGCACGTGGTGCCGGAGACGAAGCAGATGGCGCCCGGCGGATTCATCAACCAGCACGCGATCACCGTGTGGCACGCGGTGCCGTCGCTGATTCTGATGATGCAGAAGTTCAAGCAGCTCGCGCCCGGGTCGCTGCCGTCGCTGCGCGTGTCGTTCTTCGGCGGCGAAGGCGTGCCGGTCTCCGGGCTGCGCGCGTGGCAGGCGGCGGCGCCGAATTCCGTCATCGACAACCAGTACGGCCCGACCGAAGTGGCTGTCGGATGCATCTATCAGCGCTTCAGCGAGCCACCGATCGAAACGCCGGGGCGTGGCACGCTGGCGATCGGGAAGCCGTTTCCGGGGATGCACGCCGGGATCGTCGGGGGGAGCGCGGGCACGGGCGAAAACGAGAAATTCCTTCCCGTCGGTGAGATCGGCGAGCTTGCGTTGTGCGGACCACAGGTCGCCGCCGGGTATCTCGGCGACGAAGAACAGACCGCGCGGCGGTTCCGCATGCTCGATCATCCGGAGCTGGGAATTTCGCGCTGGTATCTCACTGGCGACTCGGCATACTTGGACGCGCAGGGCCTGCTCCACTGTCTCGGACGCATCGATAACCAGGTCAAAGTGTTGGGTCACCGCGTCGAGCTGGAGGAGATCGAAGCACATCTTCGTGCCGTGTGTAAAACCGAAGCCGTCGCCGCGGTCGCCTGGCCGGTGGTCAATGGAAATCCCGCGGGCATCGTCGCGTTCATTAGCGGCGCCGCGGCCGGCGGGATTGACGTGCGCGAAGCAATGAAAAATCGCGTGCCGGCGTACATGATTCCGAATCGCGTGCACGCGCTCGAAACGCTGCCGCTTTCCACGAACGGGAAGGTCGACCGGCAGGGGCTGCGGACGATGTTGGATGAACGAGTCGTGACATGACGATTGCCGTCGCCGAGCGAATTGAAGTTACGCCGCGCGCGAAAGCGCTGGCGATCATTCGCACGCGCGCGGGACGGCTGGCGCTGGTGGTGGTCTTCACCGGACTGATGGCCGGGTTGCAGATGTCGCACTGGTGGGCGATCGGGATCTGCCTGGCGCTGACGTCGGCGTTTCCGCAGCATCGGCGGGCGATCCTGCTTCCGGCGGCGGCGGCGTTCGCGCTGCTGATGCCGGCGGTCGATTTCACGGTGCTGAGCGAGCTCGCGCCGCAGCACGCAGCCAGTTCGCTGCTGCGTATGTGGTCGATCGCCCTGCCGATCGTCTGGGCGATCGCGTTCGCGTACCTGTGGATCATCCATCGCTTCCCGAAGTCGATCGTCGCGCGGCGGCCGGTCACGGGACTGATCGCCATCCTGCTCCTGCTGATGGCCGCGAGCGCGGCGCCGCTGAAAGGGGCGGCGTGGGTGATCGTGACGTCGATGACGATGCTCTTCGCGCAGTACCTTTGGTTCTTCGCCTACTGGGTGACGGAAAACCTGTCGCGCGACAAGAGCAAAGCGATCGTCCGCACCGGTTTCTGGCGGCCGTTCTGGGGATTCACGGCGGTGCCGTACGGGAAGGGCGCGAATTATCTCGAGCGCGTCGAGGCCAAGAACGACGACGATCTCGCGACGTCGCAGATGAAGGGATTCAAGCTGCTGATCTGGGCGATCGTGCTGACGTCGATGATCGTGCTGGTGAACAAGTTCGTTTATCGCGTGCCGCCGGCGACTTCGTTGACGCGACTGCCGGATCCGGGGCTGGTTGTTTTGTCGAATCCGGTGATTCCGACGTATCCGATGTCGCTCGAGGCGATGCAGGCGGGGACGCCGTATTCGCTGCCGATGCGGTGGGCGGCGCTGCTGCTCTATTTCGTGATGCGCGTGGCGGGGCTGACGGCGTGGGGCGCGAAGGTGATCGCGATCGCGCGGATGGCCGGGTTCAACGCGTTCCGCAACACGTATCGCCCGTTCGAAGCGCCGACGATTGCGGAGTTTTACAACCGTATCTACTACTACTTCAAAGAGCTGCTCGTCGCGTTCTTTTTCTATCCGACCTATCTGCGCTACCTGAAAAAATGGCCGCGGGTGCGGCTGTTTATCGCGACGCTGGCGGCGGCGGGGTTCGGCAACTGGCTGTTTCATTTCCTGCGCGACCAGGATTTGATTTACCGGCACGGATTCTGGAACGCGCTCTGGATGTATCGCTCGTACGCGGTCTACGCGCTGATCCTCGGCAGCGCGATCGGCATCTCGCAGCTTCGCACGATCGCGAACAAGCAGAAACATCCGCGCGGCGTCGCAAAGCTGCGCGCGTTCGCCGTCATCATGTTTTTCTATATTCTCATTTCGACCTTCGAAGAGCCCAACACGCGGCATGGGCTGGGTGATTACCTCAATTATTGCATCGCGTTATTCGTGCCGTGAAGGAGTGGCAGACACATGAGCATCGCTCGAGAACAAGTGCGGGACTATGTGCAGAAGGTGCTGCGGGAAAACAAGGAAGACACCGATCCGGTCGGCGACGGCGATTCGCTCGTGCTGTCCGGCAGGCTTAGCTCGCTCGATGTCGTCGACGTGCTGACGTTCCTCGAAGGGCAGTTCGGCTTCGCGATGGACCCGAATGATTTCGATCAGGCGAAGTTTGATTCGGTGGATTCGATCGTCGAGATGCTGGACAAGCAGCACGCGTGATGCGCCGCCGGGGGACCGTTGCGCCCGACCGCGCGATCGACTCCCTATTTAGCCCCGCGTCATGACGCGGGGTTAAATGTGAAGGGCGCGTACGTGTCACGATCGTGTCGATGGAAGCGTCCCCCATTCCACTACAGGCAGCTTTGTGTCCGCTTCGATCGCGAGCAGGCGGTTGTATTTCGACAGCCGCTCGGACTGCGCGATCGATCCGACTTTGATCTGATCACCACCCCACCCAACGGCGAGGTCCGCGAGCCAGTTGTCTTCCGTCTCGCCGCTGCGTGCGCTAATCGTGACGCGCCAACCGGCGTCTCGGGCGAGTTTCAATGACTCCGCCGCTTCGGTCAGCGTGCCGATCTGGTTCAC
>JAXDMN010000334.1:0-3524 GCA_034666045.1 Phycisphaerales bacterium
GAAGTCACGAAGACCACGACGACCCGCTCTTCGTGGTCTTCGTGACTTCGTGGTCAATCATTTCTTTGTGGAGTAGTTGGTGGAACGAGCACTTCGGCGACGTCGTCCTTGCGAACCGATTGCCAGCCGAGTGATTCGAGCGCTTTGCGGAAGCGGCTCTTGCGGATCGGGATGATCGCCAGGTCCGCGTTCGATTCCCTGATGATCGCCGCGGCGTCCGAATCGCTTGCGAGATAGGTCGCGCGCCAGAATTTTTCGTCGTAGAGCTGCGTGCGGCCGTCGAGGAAGACCTGGTATTTCCCACCGAGCCGCCAGGCGAGATAGCCACCCCAGTTGAATTCATTGATGATCCGCCCGCTGCGCGGCCGGTGGTTTTCCTCGACGAACGCCGCCGCCGCGACCGGGTAGGCAGGGCCGCGGCGGTTGATCCATTGGTCCATCGGCGTCGAGTAGGGAAAGCCGGCGAGAAGTCGGATGATCGATGCGCTCAGCGCGACGGCGAGCGCGGCGACGATCACGCGGCGGCGGAAAACGTCGTCCGGCAGGCGCGGCATCGTCGCGGCCAGCACCGGCGCCGCGATGAAGGCGAACATCGGCGAAAATCGGCCCATGCGGAGCATCATTACGCCGGTCGCGAGCAGCCAAAGCCATTCGCCCGCGCGCAGCGGGCGGCGGCGCTGCCCGAGCGCGACGGCGAGGACGATCGCGGCGAGGGCCAGCGTCGCGAGATTCGCGCGTTGCAGCTCGGCGATCTGACCCGAAGCGACCATCACGTCGGATGAGAGGTAGTGCCAGCCGGTGTGGATCGCGCCGGGGAGCATCGGCGTCGCGAGACATGCCAGCGATGTCGCAACGAGCAGGGCGGCGTAGCGCGCGATCGATCGTCGCTTTCGTTCCCACAACGCTCCCGCGAAGAGGCAAACGATCCAGATCGGCATCACCACGGCGACGAGGTGGATGTTCGTGCACAGCGCGGTCAGCGGGATGACGAGCCAGACGGCCCGCGAACGCTCTTCAAGTCTCCGGTCGCGCAGCATCAGCCACGCGCAGCAGCCGAGCAGCACGATCGCGAACGTGACCGGGCGAAACGCGAGATACGGGATGGCGAAGAATGCGCCGACCGCCGTCGCGATCGCGCAGTTCATTCGCCGATCTCGTCCGGCCGATTCCAGGCAGCAGAGCGCGATGAGGACGACGATCGCCGCGCCGGCCGTCGCTTCGATGACGATCGCGCTGCGCCAGCCGAACGTCCGCCAGCTCCATTCCATAAAAAACTCGGCGAGCCACGAGTAGGGCGTCCACGGCTGCCTGGTCGACGCGAAGGAGATGCTGTCGACGATCGGATGGACGCCTTCCGCGCGAAGTTGCTCGCCGACGCGCAGATGCCAGAACAAATCCGGGTCGAGCGTGTCGGAGAGCACCGTCTTGGAGACGGCGATGCTCGCGACGCACGCGACGAAGAGCCAGAAGCCGAGCGTGACTGCGGAACGCATGTGGGCATTATCGGCAGGTCAGTCCTAGAATCACCGGCACATGTCCGAGGACACGACGAAAGACCCGCCGCAGCCTGAGAAGACCGGCACGTTAAGCGTGTTTGCACGGCTCGCGCGCATGCTGCGGCCGCACAGGGCCATGATTTTCGTCGCGCTGGTGCTCCTGCTGCTGTCGATGCCGGGCGAGCTGTTTCCCGGCATGATCTGGATGTACGTCGTCGATCACCTGATCCGCCACGACGACACGCGCTGGACCAGCGGGCTGCATTTTCTCATCAGCTTCAACGGCCGACTCACGTCGTGGCGGGCGCTGCTCGCGTCGGCGACGCTGGTCTGGCTGCCGGGCATTTACGTGCTGGCCGAAGCGTTCGGCACGCTGTCGAGCAACATCATGAACCGCGTGGCGCAGCGTTTCATCCTCGATATCCGCAATCGCGTCTATCACAAGCTTCAGTCGCAGAGCCTTTCCTATTTGCAGCGCCAGCGCACCGGCGACCTGATGAGCCGGGCGATGGGGGACGTCGATGAATTGCAGACCTTCATCGTCGGCAGCATCGACGTGATCGTCGGCGAAGGGTTGATGTGGGTGCTGACGGTCGTCGTGGTGATGTCGCTGGACTGGCGCGTCGCGTCGGCGTCGCTGGCGCCGCTGATCGTCGTCTACTTGCTGCTCCGCGTTTTTAATCGCAAGGTCCAGCCGATCTACAAGGCGGCCCGCGAGCGCGCGGGGGATGTGTCGACGCGCTTGCAGGAAAATCTCGCGGGCGTCGTCGTGATCAAAATCTTCGGACGCGAGCGCGAGGAGGCCCGGCGGTTTCGCGAGACGACGGAAGGGTATTACGACCAGCAGGTGCGCGCGATCAATGCGCGGAGTCTGTTTTTTCCGTTCAGCCGGGCAGTCGGGTTCCTCAGCAACGTCTTCATGATCGGCGTGGGCGGGTATTCGATCCTGAGCGGCGGATCGTTCACCGTCGGCAAGCTTTTGGCGTTTCGCGCGTACTGGTGGCGATTGTTCGGGCCGATCCAGACGCTGGCGCGCGTGAACGACATGGTGCAACGCGCGACAGCGGCGGCGCGGCGGGTGTTTGAAGTTTTAGACGCGCCGGACGAATTGCCGGACGCGGCGGAGGCGGAAAAAGTCGATCACGTGCACGGCGAAATGGAGCTGCGAAACGTGACGTTTAGCTATGGCATTGAACGTGGCGTGGGCGTCTCGCCCGCGCTTTCTGATGAAGAACTCGGGCGGGACGCCCAAGCCACGAAACAGATTGTTTTGCACGATGTCTCGATCAAGGTCGAGCCGGGGAAGACGGTTGCGCTGTGCGGGCCGAGCGGATCGGGAAAATCGACGGTGCTGAATCTGCTGCTGCGTTTCTACGATCCGATCGCCGGCGCGGTGACCGTGGACGGTCGCGATCTTCGCGCAGTGCAGCGGGACAGTCTCCGCCGGCACTTCGCCCTTGTGCAGCAGGAGACGTTTCTCTTCAACGATTCCATCCTCGACAACATTCGCTACGGCCATCCGGAGGCGACGATGGAACAGGTCATCGCGGCGGCGCGGGCGGCGAACGCGCATGAGTTCATCGTGCGGCTTCCCAATGGCTACGACACGAAAGTCGGCGAGCGCGGCGTGCGACTCTCCGGCGGACAGAAACAGCGCATCAGCATCGCGCGCGCGTTCCTCGCGAATCCGACGATTCTGCTGCTCGATGAGCCGACCAGCAGCGTCGAGCCGGACAGCGAGGCCGCCATCATCGCCGCGCTTGATCGCCTGATGCAGAACCGCACCACCGTCATCACCAGCCATCGCCCGAGCCTGATCAACCAGGCGGATTGGGTCTACGTGATCGAAGACGGCCGGGTGACCGAGCAGGGCCCGCCCGGCGAGCTGGCAGCGAACGGCGGATGGTTTGGACGATTCATGCGCTCGGCGACGGAACCGGCGCTGGCGAATGAAATGTAATGGCGACGCGCCGACTTTCCTTTTCATCCGGCCCGGCTAAAGTTTGCCACGACATGCCGATCAACCTC
>JAXDMN010000335.1:0-4468 GCA_034666045.1 Phycisphaerales bacterium
GATGCTGCTGTACCCGTGGCGCTCGCGGAAGCTGGCGATGCTCGTCCCGGTCATCGTCGCGATCACGTTCGCGATTCTGTACATCGAAGTGTTCATCGCGACGAAGCACGCGCTGTTGAACGGGATGCCGCACAACTTCAACTTCGGCGGGGGCGTGCTGACGCCGTGGAAAATGCGCTTCCCGGGCGTGCTTCAGCGCATCGGCGTCTGCTACGGCGTCGGCGCGACGATCGCCCTCTTCGCCGGCTGGCGAACGGTCCTCGCGGCCGCCGTTTTCTTCATGACCGTCTACGCCGCGTTGATGCTCGCCGCGCCCTTCGACAACCACACGACCGGCTCGCTGACGAAGGACGACAACCTCGCCCGTCGAATCGACGAGCGCGTCTTCCGTGACCACAACTACCGCTCCTATCCCGACCCGGAAGGCCTGCTCTCGACGCTCCCCGCGATCGGGTCGGTGCTGCTGGGCGTCTTCGTCGGCGTCGGCCTGCGAAATCCGTCGTTGACGCCGAACGAGAAAGCCGCCCGCCTGCTCGCGTGGGGCGTCATCACCTCGATCCTCGGCGTGCTCCTGGGCTGGTGGCTCATGCCGATCAACAAGCAGATCTGGACGCCCTCCTTCACCGTCTTCACCGCCGGCATGGCGATGCTCGGCCTGGGCGCGGTCTACTACATCGCAGACGTCCGCGGCCGCCGCGCGTGGGCGCTGCCGTTCACCATCTACGGCATGAACGCGATCCTCGCGTTCGTCCTGGCCGGCATCGCGGGACGGATGCTCGCGCTGGTGACGATCGACCAGACGCCGCTGCTGCCGTACCTCTACCGCAACTTTTTCATCCCCCACTTCACGCCCGAGGTGAACGCGTCGCTCGCGTACGCGATCATGTTCGTGCTGGCGTTCCTCGTGATCATGAGCGTGCTGTACGTCCTGCGGATTTTCATCAAGGTATGACCCGACCATCGTTGTTTACCGCTCGGGTCTGGCGCAGCCTGCCCATCCTGCTGATCCTCGTGCTCGCGGCGGCGCTGCGCTTCCGCGGCATTGCCGACGACAGCCTGTGGGGCGACGAGGCGTTGAGCTGGATCATCGCTCGCATGTCCTTTGTCGAGATGATCCGGCACATCGTCTGGTGGGAGCAGATCCCGCCGGTGCATCACGTCCTGCTCTGGGTATGGATCAAGGTATTCGGCGCGTCAGAATTGTCGCTGAGGATGCCATCCGCGCTGGCGGGCGTCGGTGGCGTGGCGGCGATGTACGTGTTCGTGCGGCGCGTGCTCGGCCGGCGCGAAGCGATCGCTGCGGCGTTGATCGTCGCGGTGGCGCCGCTGCACGTCGCTTACGCGCAGGAGGCGCGGACGTATGCGCTGACATTTTTTGTGGCGATCGTCTGCACCGATCTTTTCGTCCGCCTGCTGCGCGAGCCCACGCAACGGCTGCAAGTCGCCTACATCATCGCCGCGGCGGTGCTGCTGTATTGCCATCTTTACGGCGTTTTCGTGCTCGCGGCGCACCAGCTCGCGTATGCCTGCGCGCTGATGGAGAAAAACAAACCCGCCCTGCCGCTTCGGCGATGGATCATGACCAGCATTGCGATCGCGGCGCTTTACAGTCCGTGGGTGTCGGTCGTGCTCGGGTGGGTGCGCGCGGTAAACGTGAACTTCTGGGTCAAGGCAGTGACGTGGGACGACGTCAGCCGTGCCTACTGGGTGCTCGTCGGCTCGACGCCGCTCTACCTGATCGCAATCCCGCTCGCGGTGCTCGGCGTCGTGCGATTATGGCGGCGGCATCGTGCGGCGATGCCGTTGCTGCTGGGGCTGGCATTTCTGCCGGTGATTGTGCCGGTTGCCGTCTCGATTCTCGGCCGGCCGAGCTTTGCGCCGCGCTATGCGATCGTCGCGTGCGTCGGGTTGTACCCGCTGATCGCGAGCGGCGTGGCGGCGATTCCGTTTGGCGCGGCGCGCGCGGGATTGCTCGTCCTCTTCGCCGCGCTCGCCATCCACGCCGCGCGCGGTGAAGCGACCGCCGTCCCGAAATCGCCGTGGCGCGAGGCGGTCGCGTACGTGCAGGAGCGCGCGGGCCCGAAGGACATCGTCGTCATCCACATCGGTGCGAAGAAGCGTTTGTACGACTACTACAACCGCCGGCCGGAACTTCCCGTGCGGCGGTTCGACAGCGAATCGCTGCCGCTGGTGCCGCCGATCGATCCGGGGCGGCACGTCTGGTTCATCCGGCACGAGGAGTGGGCGCTGCTGCCCGCGCAGATCCGCCGCGGGCCATGGCACATCATCTCGCACAAGTGGTTCGGCGACATTCTCGTGATGGAAATGGACGACCAGTTCCCGCCCGATTACGAAGACCCCGGTCGGAACAGGTGATACGCGTTGCCCGGTGATTCGAAGACGCTGCGCATCTCGGTGCGACCCGCCGGCACGCTGGAACAGAGATAAATTTCGCTCGCCAGGCAAACCGTCGCGATGACCGACGCGAATAAAATCCCTGGGCTCACCTTTCCCTTGTGCGGCACGAGTTCGTCGAATCCGCCGATCAAGAGAATCGCGAACGGCACGATCGCCCCGCTCATCAACCGCCCGGCGGCGAAGTAGGGGAACCCGCGCGACGGAAAAAAGCAGTGCCCATAGTCGAACCGCGTCGAGATCAGCCCGAGGAAGATGACCGACGCCGCGACCGCGGTGAAATAGATCAGCGCCAGCGGTCGCTCCGCCCGCGCGCGGGCCGATGGGCGAAGCAGCCAGCCTGCCGTGCCGAGCAGGCCGACGGCGGACGTGCACAGATAGAAAATGTCGACGCCGCGCAGCCGCTGCGTCTCGTTGTTCCAGATCAATTCCCCGCGCCAGAACGTGATGCAGAGTCGCGAGATGAACTCCATCACGCCGAGCGGGCCGAAAATCGGATGCTTGAGCGACTGCGACAGCGGGAGGACCGTCCAATCGAGCATCGCGGCCTTGTCGCGCGTGCCGCTCCAGTCGCCGAAAACAAGCTGGCAGCGCAGCATCCACGCCGCCAGCGGAATCGCCGCAGCCAGCAGCAACGCCGCGATTTCCCGGCCGCTGCGAAGCCCGCGATCGCGGCGAAGTGCGATCAGTATGGCCACCGGCACGACGGGCAACAGCCCGACGTTGGTGTACTTCACCAGCATCGCCATCGAAACCGCCAGCCCCGCGCAAGCCGCCAGCCCGACCGCCGATTTCCGCGCCTCCACCCAGCGCACGAGCAGGTAAAGCGCCACCGCCACCGCCAGCGGCGAGAGCACGTCGGAGTTGATCGAGTAAAAGATGTCCTGCGGCAGCGCCGCCAGCAGAATGCCGACGCCCACTGCAAGCTCCGGCCGCTTCGAATGAAAATCCAGGCAGATCCGGCACCCCACCCAGATCGCCGCGCCGTACATCGGCGCGGCGAGGAACCGCAGCCAGTACAGCAGGCCTGTGTCGCGCAGCCCGATCGCCTGCCCCAGCCGATACCACGTCGCCGCCAGCGCGTAATACACGGGCGGCGCGAACGTCTCGGCGTTTCGATACTTCATCAGCCGCTGCGTCTCCGCCGCGATCGCGCGCTCGCGCTCCGCCGGCGGAAGGAGATCGTGCGGCGCGACGTACGGCGGCGCCAGTCGCCCGGAGCCACCCGTGGCGATGACGCGAGCGGCGTCCGCATTAAAAACGTCATCGCCCGGACCTGGCAGTCCGACGCGCACGAAATCGAGCACCGTGTCGAGGTGCAGCGATTCGTCTATGTAGTTGAAGAACGGATACGCCGCGGAAAACGCCAGCACGCGCAACGCCCCGAGAACGGACAGCAGCAGGATGATGCGCCGCGCGCCGCGCGTCATCGCGTAATCGCCGTATGCTGCCACCCATCCGACGATTTCGTCGCATTCAGAATCAACTCGAGCACCGCGCGGCCTTCCTCGACCGAATGGATCGGGCGTTTCCCTTCGCGCAGGCAATCCGCGAAGTGGCCGATTTCTTCGGTAAACGTGTCGGTCGCGGGGAACTCGCGCTTGGTCGGCTCCTTGCCCCCGCGCGGGAGGTGATAGAGCGTGTTGTCCGATCCGAAGAGTTCACCCTTATCGCCCATGACGTGAATGTGGTGCGTTCCGTATGGCAGCGGGAACGCCCAGCTCGTGAGGATCTCCCCGATCACGCCGTTCGCGAAGCGGATCTGCACCGAGGCGCAGTCCTCACCCTCGATCTTCTGCACGAAGCGTCCCATCTGGCCGTGGATGCTCTGCGCCGGCGCGCCGGCGAGATAGAGCAGGCGGTAGGACGGGTGGTAACCGGTGTCGATCAGCTCTCCACCGCCCTGCGTCTTCAGGCTGGCGCGCCACGAGCCCTGGAACGGATTGCCGCCTTCGCCGCCGGCGCGGAAGCAATCCTGGCTGCGCAGCCAGAAGACCCGGCCGATCTCGCCGGCGTCGATCATGCGCTTGGCCTCCTGCACGACCGGCATGAA
>JAXDMN010000336.1:0-2989 GCA_034666045.1 Phycisphaerales bacterium
GGGTGGATCCTGATCCTCACTGCGCCTGTGCTCGGCGCGCTTCTGCCGGGCCCGGGTGGGTTGCCGGTGTTTCTCATCGGCTTCGCGCTCGTGACGTTCCCGGGGAAACGAAAACTGACCGCCCGCGTGCTGCGCGGCCGGCGGCTGCACATCGAAGATCGCGCCTTCACCGGCGTGGCGCTGTTCATCTCAATTGCAATCCCGGGCATTGCCTGGTGGATCATCTGGGCGAGGTATGAAAATGCGATCCGGAAGCTGATCGAGGATTACACGCCGAAAAAGAGCGTCTTCGTGCTCGCGCCGCTGCTGGCGATCGTGTTGACGTGGCTGGTGACGCGGATCTCGCTGAAGATTCTCAACGGGCTGTTGAAACTGCTGCCCAAGGTCCGCCGAAAGTTCCGCCCGTGGCTGCGCAAGAAGGGCCTGAAACTACTCCCGCCGCGGCGGCGAAAATTGAAAAACGAGCCGCCGCTGCCGGAAGATGAGATCCTCGAGCTGTCGGCGCACCATCAGCGCCGCTTCCTCCAGGCGTGGACGGCCGTCCGCCCGTGGATTCGCCGCGCGGCGGCGCTGGCGGTCACGATCTGGATCTTCACGATCATGATCGAGCCGCTCGGCGAGAACTGGCCGATCGTGCGCGAGCAGATCGCCTCGATCGAGTGGTGGCGATTCGCGCTGGCGTCGCTGATGTTCGCGTCGTTCCTGCTGTTCTTCCGCGCGATGGCGTGGCGGCGGATTCTCAAATCGTTCGGCTACCGTCTGCCGTACGCGCCGGCCGCGCGCATCTGGGCGACGTCCGAGATGGCGCGATACCTCCCTGGCGCGATCTGGCAGGTCGTCGGCCGGGTCTACCTCGCCAAACCATACGGCGTCCCCGCCGCCGTCGTCACGACAAGCCAAATCCTCGAAGTCTGTCTCTTCCTCTTCGCCAACGTGCTGATCGCCGCATCGTGCCTGCTTTACTTCGGCGCGAAGATGGCCCCGCAGACCTGGCCGTGGCTGGTCACCGCACTCGTGCTCATTCCGACGCTTTCGTTCCTGCTGCACCCGAAAATTTTCTACGGCATCACGAACTACGTGCTCGTGAAGCTCAACAAGCCGCCGATCGTGAAGCGCCTGCCCGGGCGAAAGCTCGTGGAGCTGCTCATGTGGATGATCCTCGGCCTGGTCTTCCAGAGCCTGGCCGTTTATCTGATCACGGATCCGGTGCTGCACCTGAAGCTGGCGTGGTGGTGGGTGGTGGCGGGCGCATACTGCCTGGCGTGGTGCGCGGGATTTCTCGCGTTCTGGGCGCCGGGCGGGATCGGCGTGCGCGAGCTGGTCTTCGTCACGACGATGCAACTCATCGCGCCGGCCGTCGTCAAGGAGCACTTCAGTAATCCGTCGGCGTTCCTCGGACTGCTGGTCTTCCTCGGCTTCGTCCTGCGCGCGTGGACGGTGGCGGGCGAAGTGCTTCTCGTCGCGGCGACGCACGCCTGGGATTACCGCGGCGCCATGAACGATCCGGCCGCCCCGGGACGCGTGCCCACCGACGCCGCCGCCGTCATTCCAACGCCGGCTGCCCCGCCAGCGCTGGCGCGGTCGTCGCCGGCGGCGATTGCGGCGCCGAATGCAGCCGCGGGCGAACCGTCATAAAGTACATCGCCAGCATCACGCCAACCCACACGACGAATACCGTCATCAACGTGACGAACAGCCCCTTGTGCGGCTTCCACGGAATCGGCTCGCGCAGCGGACCGGTGGCCTTCGTGACGCCCGCGCCGGCTTCGGTCTTGCCTTTTTGATTCTTCGGATTGGAGCGTTGCGCTTTCGAACCGGCGGGCGAGGACGTCATGTCTTCATCTCGATCCGGTACCCCGCCTCGAACGCCGTCTTGAAGTCGAACACCTCGCGGAAATCCTCGACCGAATCCTCCTCGGTCTTCTGCATCCACCCGTTGTCGACCAGCGCGAAGACGATCCGCCCGAAATCGTGCGTTCGGCGGATGTTCCAGCGCGACAGGACGGTCCGCGCCATCAGCCCCCACTTCAGCAGCGCATATTCGCGCAGCCCCGTGCACAGGTCGCGCCCCGCGACGTGCCGGCTGGCTTTCGGATCCTTCACTTTCCCGTGAAGCTTGTTGACGGTGTACTGCAAACCCTGCTGAACGAACTCGTACGCCTCGATGGGGTAGAGGCCGACCTCGTCGACGATTTCTTCCAGCTTCTTTTCATGTCCGAGCGGTTCGGTCGGCGGCATGAAAACTAATCTATCAAAAGCGGTGGAAGATCGGCAACGCCACAAGCGTCAATCGCTACTCTACCCCGGCGCGGGCGGGCCGATTGGCACGCCCGCGGGTGTGCACCGGCGCGGAATAAATCGTCTGTGCCGCCGCGACACGGGTTTTTGCGTTACGAGTGCCCTTCTCTATAATCCCGCGCACCGGGTGGAGGGGCTCAGCTAAATTTGTCACCGCGGGGTTGGGAATTGGAGTCTGCGAGCATGCGGAAGATTCTGCGCCGAACGGGTTGGATTGTCGTCCCCGTGCTGGCCGTCGCGCTGGCGGCTTGTCGAAACTACGACGTCAAATACGCGCCGTTCAACCCGCGGCAGTTGCAGGAGCACGAGCGCGCCTCGGCCGGCCCGGGGTTCGCGCGCCCGAATCGTCCGCTGCCGACGACGCTGGAAGTCGACTTCCCGCTGCAAACCGCCAACGGCGCGACCCAGCAGGCTTCCACGCAGCCGAAGGTCCCGCCCGCGACCGGCCCGGCCATTGGCACGAGCGGCGAACGCGTCATCCGCGTCCCGCTGCGCGAGCTCGTGCAGCGCGCCGTCGCGAATAACCTCGAAACCAAAGTCGCCGGCTATACGCCCGCCATCGAGCAGACGCGCGTCGTCGAAGCCGAGGCGCGCTTCGATCCGACCTTCTTTACCAACGTTCAATATTCCCAGGAAAACGTCCTCGGCCCCAGCGCCTCGAACGTCGGCGCGGCGATCGACCAGAGCACGT
>JAXDMN010000337.1:0-12372 GCA_034666045.1 Phycisphaerales bacterium
ATGTTTCGTGCGGTAGGTCGCGTCGATGAACGGTTTGACTTCCTCGGCGACGAATTTGGTGTACTTGTCGCCGCTGCCGCCGGCGCCGCGGCGGTCGTCGCGGCTGAACGTGTACTCGTCCATCCGCCGGTTGTTGTTCTCGATCGCGACGATGATGATCGGGCGGATTTTTTTCTGCTCGATGAGCAGCGTCGCGGTCTCATCTGCCTTCCATTCGCCGGCGAAGCTGGTGGCGGCGTCGAAGACGTTCTGCCCGTCGTGCATGTAGAGGACATCGTAACGCTGCGAGGCGCTCTGCTCGTAACCGGGCGGGAGCCAGACGAGAATCCGGCGTTCGTTGCCGAGATTTTTCGAAGCAAATTTTTCGTGGACACGGATGTCGCCGGTGCGCGTCGATTTCGGCGTTTCCGGCTGGATCTGATCTGCCCACGCGCCGACTTCGACATCGACGGTCGCATCGCGCGTCGGCGTGAACGTGCGATTGTTCACCTCGCTACCGTCGGCGTTTTTCTCGACGTTGCCCCACGATCCGCGCGTCACCTTGTATTCGATCGGCCTGTCCGCCGGCAGCGCGACTTTCGCCGCGTAGACCCCGTCGTCGCCCTTCTTCAGCTCGACGCCGTCTTCCTTCCACGCGCCCAGCGCCTGCGCATCGCCGGCCAGATACAACTTCGCATCCGCGGGCGTCAATTTCGGCGCTTTCACGCGAAACGCGACGCTCACGTCGGCGGCCAAGGCGAGCGGCGACACGAGGAGCAGAAGAGTCGCAACGAGATGTGATCGCATGGCACGCTATTGGCGATCGAAGATTGACAATTGTCAATTGCCAACTGATTTTCTCCGCTCCCTTGGAACCGCCGCAGTCAATTCGACCGACGCATCGCGACGCGCAGATCGGCCTCGGATACGGCGTCGCCGCGTACATCTGGTGGGGGTTGATCCCGATTTATTTCAAGCTCGTGGCACACATTGCGCCGCTGTCGGTGCTGGCGCATCGCGTGCTCTGGTCGTTCGTATTCTTCGCGCTGCTGCTGATCGCGCGGCCGCAGTGGCGCGAGATGCGCGACGTGCTGCGGCATCGCAAAACGCTGCTGATGCTCGCGGCGTCGACGGTGTTGCTGGCCGGCAACTGGGGCGCGTTCATTTACGCGGTCAGCAGGAACGCTGTGCTGCAAACCAGCCTGGGCTACTTCATCGTGCCGCTGATGAGCGTCGCGCTTGCGGTGATCGTGCTGAAGGAACGCCTGCGGCGGTGGCAGATGATCAGCGTGATGCTTGCGGTGATTGGCGTCGCGGTGATCACATTCGGCCGCGGGATGCTGCCGTGGATTTCGATGGTGAGGGCGATTTCGTGGGGCGGGTACAGCCTGATGCGCAAGATCGCGCACGTCTCGCCGCTGGTCGGCGTCGCGATCGAGACGGCGATGCTCGTGCCGGTCGCGGCGGCGTATCTGACGATCGTCGGGACGTCGCCATCGCCGATCACGCCGGGCGATTATGGCGTGATCGCGCTGTCCGGCATCGTCACCGGTTTGCCGCTGCTCTGGTTCACCGCCGCTGCGCGCCGGCTGCGGCTGACGACGCTCGGGTTTCTCCAATATGGCGCGCCGATCGGCCAATTTCTGCTTGCGGTGTTCCTATACGGCGAACCGTTCGGCCAGTGGAACTTCATCGGCTTCTCGTTCATCTGGGCGGCGCTGGCTGTCTACACGATCGATTCGCTGCGCGCCTACCGGGCGTCGATTCAGTCGGAAGCAGAAGTTCCCGCCGTCGCGGAGATCTGACGCGATTTCACGTCCAGCCACGCCGACAGCGCGATGTAGAACGCCGGGTAAATCAGCGACGCCCACATCAGCCACGCCGGCGGCGTTGGGTAGCTCATCCACATCCATGCAAGCAGCAGCAGCCAGCTCAGCGCGCCGATCATCGTCGGCATCTTCCACGGCCGCGGCGCGAGGTTCGGGTAGATGAAGCGCACCGGCAGCACCGTCAGGATCGTCAGGACAACAATGACGACCGCCCCCGGCCATGGACCGGCCATGTGATGCCACACGCCGCAGTAGAACGCGACGATGTTCCAGTACGACGGGAATCCGAGAAAGAACCCGCCCCGCTCGTCCTTGGCGGCGGTGTTGGCGAATCCAAATAAGCTCGCGACTATCGCCGGCGCGATCCAGAATCCGCCCGGCGCGGGCACCCATCCCATCCGCCACACAAGCAGCAGCGGAATGAACGTGTACGTGAGGTAATCGACAATGTCGTCGATCGTCCGCCCGTCGATGCGCGCGGCCCGCGTCTTCACGTGCCATCGCCGCGCCATCGGCCCGTCGAGCGCGTCGATCAGCACCTGGATCGCGAGGTACAAAAAGATCCGCTTCGGCTGCGGCGAAGACGAGGAGATTTCCGCGGCGGCGAGAAATGCGAAAATGACGCCGCACGCGGTAAAGACGTGCACGCCGTACGCCGCAATGCGCTGCGCCGGCGTCACGCGGACATCGGCGGCGTCCGGGGTCGTGCGCGCGTCCGCTTCAGGCACGTCCGGACCCCTGGCTTACGTGGCCGCTCTCTTCGCCGGCGACTTCGCGCTCCGCCTGCTGCCCGACTATCTCGCTCGCCTCCGCGCGATCGCCCGGCTTCTCGCTCGTCTCGCTCTGCTCGCGCGGCGCCTGCTCCGGCTGGCAACTCAGTTCGATCAGCACCGGAAAATGATCCGACCCGACATAGTCGAGCACGCGCAGGTCGATCAGCTTGAACTCGTTGGAATGAAACACGTGATCGAGCGGGAAGCGCCAGATCCGGCTGTCGGCGTTGAAACTGTTGTACATGCCGCGCCCCATGCGCGGGTCAAGCAGCTTGCTCAGCCGCAGGAAAAGCTGCGTCGTGTACGACCACGCGACGTCGTTCAAATCGCCGCAGACGATCGTCGGATCTTCGCGCTCGTGCTCGTCGATCTCCTTGCCCATCAGTACGAGCTCGGCGTCGCGCGGCGCGGAATCCTGGTCGTCCATCGGCTCAGGAGGTCGCGGATGCAGCGCGTGAATGCAGATATGCTGCTCGTTCGCCAGGCGCAGCGTCGCGTGGATCGAGGGGACATCCTCCTGCACGAGGAAACGCACCTCCGACTGGATCACCTTCATCCGCGAGTACATCACCATGCCGTAGTAGTTGTCCTGCACCTGCCGGACGACGTACGGGTAATCGCGCTCGAGCGTGCGGAGGGCCGCGTCCCAGTTTTTGTCGATTTCGACGGCGATGATCACGTCCGGATCCGCCGCGCGCACGATCTTGTGCCAAAGGTCGAACTGCCGGTTCTCCATAAGCACGTTCGACATCAGCAGCCGCATCGATTCATCGCCGGGCGGACGATCCGAGCGTTTCACCGTCTGCGATGCGATCCGCGTGTACGGGAAGATCATGTAGAGCTGGCGAACGACGACGAACGCCAGCCCCGCAATCATCAGACGGTCGAACGGGTGCTGCCGGAAAAGAAGCACGTATGCCGTCCCCACTACGACCGCGAGGCCGGCCGCGTAGAGACGCCCGAAATCCCACATCCGGATGTACCAGTGCGGGTGCTTGCTGAGGTTGAGCAGCGTGCCGCTGATCAGCCAGACGGCGACGGCCGCGAGCAGGATATGAAGGACGATCATCATCCGTGGTTCACGCGTCTCCTTTTTGCAGTCGCAGTGTATGACACCGACGTAATCGGCGTCTGCGCACGGAGTTTTGCGACGAGAGATACGCCCGCAGGATTTACGTAGTTGCCGTGTCTTGTGGTAACCTGCCGCACCCCCTCCACGGGGTATGTGACAACCCCATTCCCATCGGCTATTCATATTGTCCAATGTCGCTGAACCGCCAAAAGCTTTGCCTCGTCGCCGCGCTGATGTTGAGCGCCCTCTCGCTCCCCGGATGCATGCAGGGGCCGGTGTTCATCGAATCTGCGGCGCGTAAGCCGATCGATCGAAAGCTCGTCGACTACCCGGGCCGCGCCGTGCTCGAAGAAGTCGTGCGCGGCCTGACCGGGCCGATCGACTGCGACATCGACGAGAACGGCATCCTCTTCGTCGCCGAGAGCGGCGCCGCCGACCGCGACCCGCGCATCATCGGCTATCGCCCGGACGGCACCACGTTCAACATCTACCCGGTCAAGCGCACGATCGTCTTCCCGTTCGACATCATCAAGGTCGGCTTTCGCCTTTATGGGCGGATCGGCGGCATCGCCGTCGCAAATGGGAAAGTCTACGTTTCTCACCGCGACGAAGAGGGCATGGGCGTGATCACTGCCTTCGACTACCAGGGCAACCATTCGACCGTCATCGCCAACCTCCCCGCGCGCGGCGACAACGGGATGAGCGACCTCGCGCTTCATCCGAACGGCCGACTGTGGTTCGGCGTCGGCAGCGCGACGAACAGCGGCGTCGTCGGGCTCGACAACTGGCACTGGATCAAAAAATACCCGAACTTCTCCGACCGCACGTTCGTCGACCTGAAGCTCAACGGCTACCACTTCAAGAGCCGCAATCCGGACGCCGGCCTGTTCGGCGGGCCGGAAATCGCCGTCACGGCGCCGTTCCAACCCTTCAACGTCTCCAGCCAGACGCGCATCCGCGCCAGCGAGTTTCCGACCGGCGCGATCTATTCCGTCGACGCCAACGGCGGATCGCTCAGTGTCGAAGCGCACGGCGTTCGCTCGCCGCACGGGCTCACGCTCAATGCTTACGGCAACCTCTACATGACCGTCGGCGGGATGGAACTGCGCGGCACACGCCCGATCAAGGATGACCCGGACGCGATGCTCCGCGTCACGCGCGGCACGTGGTACGGCTTCCCCGATTTCAGCACCGATCTCGTGCCGATCACCGATCAGCGCTTCCAACTCACCGGCGACATGCGCCAACTGCTGATCAAGAGCGGCTACGACGAGATTTCCTTTCTGATCGATCGCAACGCGAGCAACCGTGGGCAGGGTTTGATCGAGCCGGCGCGCGGGATGCTGACGGCGTCGTTCCAACCGCTCAGCGGCGCGGAGCGATTCGACTTCGTCCCGGAACAGGGCCCGCTCCACGAGTTCCGCGGGCATGCGATCGTTCCGCTCAGCGGCGATCGCGGCGCGTTCGCGACCAGCGGCCGCAAGCTCCTCGAGCGCGTCGGCTTCAAGGTCGTGCGCGTCGACCCGTCGAGCCGCGAGGTCATCGACTTCATCCGCAACGCGAAGGACATGCCCGCGAGCATGCTCGGCAAAGGTGAAGGCCTGATCGAGCGCCCCGTCGCCGCCAAGTTCGCGCCGGACGGATCGCTCTACATCGTCGACTTCGGGCAGCTTTCCGTGCGCGACGGCCGCGAAAAAGTTCCGCCGAACATGGGGCGGGTTTTCCGTCTTCGCGCGGTCGACAGCGGCAGTCGCCGCGCGACCACGCGGCCGGCGCCGGCGACGACCCGACCGGCACCCTAAACGGCAAGATTACCGCGATCCCCACACCAATCGGCGCGGTTTCAGCACCTGCACGAGCGCACGCCCCGTTTCCAGATCGCCCGCCGCGTCGTACGCGACGATGACGGACGCAAACGACGTCCCCACCACGCGCGGCCGCATCAGGCGGACGTCGCCCGCGCCCGGAAGCTCGATCGTTTCCGGATAGCCGATCCCCCACCGGCTCGTCGCACTGCCGATGACCTTCAGCCCGCCGCTGGTCGCTGCGGGCGTCGCGCCCTTGCCGCCGGCCTGCCAGACGAACGCGGCGTCGCCGACCTGGTGGAACAGGATCGCGCGATCCGCGAAGACTGCGCGCCCGTTGAGCCATCGATGGCCCAGCGCTCCGAGCGGCCGCGTGCCGAAACGGTGGTCGTGACATCCGCTGCCCGCGAACGGCGTCACGCGCGGCGGACCGCCGGACTCGGCGAACACGCTGATCTCGCCGTCAACGTCGCATAGCGGATCAACGACAACCCACCGGTGCTGCCCCGCGTCAGCCGCGGACGCCGATGCGAGATCGACGTCGCAACTGGTGTTGAGTTGCGGGCGAAAGGAAAGGTTTACTGCGATCGTGCGGTCGTCATCAAGGCCGCGCAGGTGCAGTCGCAGCACGCCGTCCGGGCCGCGGTTCATGTGACTCGCGCCGAGGCGCACGGTGCGCCCGTCGTCGGCCGCGCTGAATTCGTCTTTCGCAATCGGCATCGCCAGCCGCAGCGCCGGCCGACCACGCTCAAGCAGCGCGAACGTCACCGCGCAAAACTCCGCCGGCGCCGGCGGACGCACGCGCGTCGGGAACCGGCGATACATCGCGTATCGCCTGAGATACCGCCGATCGAACGCATGACCGAAATGCAGCCCGGCGACGAGATGAAGCTTGCCGTCGTCGCTCGACGCGTCGAACCGCCACCACTCATAGCCGCCCGGCGCGGTGATCTTCCGCGAAGCGTCAGCGTGCGGCGTCGGAGTCATCATCGGGAGCGTCGGCATACTGATGTGTGTGCTTGTGAGACAGACATTCAACGGAGGTTCGGCAATGGATCTGCGGCTTGCCGCCTGGCGATCCGCCATGCGCGCGGCAATTGTCGTAGCTGCGACGCGAGCGACGCAGGCTTGCTTCTGAAGTCGTCGCGCAAGAGTGCGCCTGGATCCAGCTCGATCGTGTCCAGCAACGCGATTTGCAGCGACATGAATACCGCCGCCGCCATGCGCGAGCCGTCGCCGTCCAGCCAGCACGTGCCGGCGGCGCCCGTCCGCAGCATCTCGCGCGCTCGCTCGACGGCATGGCGAACGAGCGTGGAAAGATGGCCGTTGGCGGTTTTGGCGAGCATCTCGCGTTCGCTGTACCGGAAGCGCGCGAGGTCTTCAAGCGGCAGGCGAATTCGATTCCGCGACAGGTCCGGGGCCAGATCGCGCAGGATGGACGTCAATCGCGCCGCCTGTCCGATGCTGGCGGCGAATCCAGCGGCATCGCTGTGCGTCGCGCCCAAAACTGCGGCGATAATCCGCCCGATATTGCCGCCAGTCGCCGCGAGATGCGCATCGAGCGACCGCCACGTCGCGAAGCGCTGGACGCCGTTCGCCGCGACGAGGCCGTCGATCAGCTCGTGCCACAATCGCCGCGGAATGTCGAATCGGCGGACCGTGTCGATCGTCGCGAGCATCGTCCATTGAGAATCATCGCGAAACTGCGGCAGCGGCAGCTCGATCGGCGCATCGTACATCGCGTCGATGCGCGACTTGAGCAGCGGCGCGACCTTCGACTCGCCGCCGCAGCATTCGCCACCGGAGCCGGCTTCCGCCGCGACCGCCTGCTCGATCAGCCGCGCGAACGCCCACACGGCATAGACGCCGTCACGTTTCGCCCGCGGCAGGAAAAAGGTTGCTAGCAGCGAGCCGCCCCGCTCACGCCGGCACAATTTGCGTGCGGCTGCGAAGGCGGCGCGGCTCTCGGATTCGTCGACAACGGCGGCCATCGCGTGCAAGCGATCTTAGATGCCGAGCATGGCCGCGTAAATAACCTATGCGCCCGTGAGCTGGCCGTCGATGAAGGTGAGCTGCCGGTGGATTTCCGGATCTTCCTTCATGTCGCCGTCGACCGTTCGCACGGCGTGCAGCACGGTCGTGTGATCGCGGCCGCCGAAGTAGCCGCCGATTTCCTCGAGGCTGTAGCGCGTGTGCTTGCGCGCTAGGAACATGCAGACCTGCCGCGGGAAGGCGATGCTCTTGTGGCGCTTCTTCGACTGAAGATCGCTCAGCCGCACGTTGTAGTACTTCGTGACGGCGTCGAAGATTTGCTGGATGGTGATGCGCTTCTGCTCGGGCGTCAGGCTTTCGCCGAGCGCGGCCTTGGCGAGATCGAGATCGATCTGCCCGTTGCTAAGCAGGCTCATTCCCTGGAGCTTCGTGATCGCGCCTTCGAGCTCGCGCGTGTTGTTCTCGACCTTGGCGGCGACGTAGCAGACGACGTCGTCCGCAAGCGTGAGGCCGCGCATGCGCGCCTTCTTCTGAAGGATGGCGACGCGCGTCTCGTAGCACGGCTTTTCGATCCGGGCGACCAGGCCCCAGTTGAAGCGCGACACGAGCCGCTCTTCCAGCTCAGGAATTTCGCTCGGCGCAGCATCGGCGCTGAGGATGATCTGCTTGTGGCTCTGGTAGAGCGTGTTGAAGGTGTGGAAAAATTCTTCCTGCGTGCGTTCGCGGCCGCGGAGGAAATGGATGTCGTCGATCACGAGCACGTCCACGTTGCGGTAGCGAAAGCGGAACTGGTTCATCTCGCCGGTTTCGACGGCGCTCATGAACTGGTTGATGAAGCTGTCGCACGACAGGTAGAGAATCCGCGCGTCCGGCGTGCGCTCGAGCACCGTTTGGCAGACGGCCTGCAGCAGGTGCGTCTTGCCGAGGCCTACGCCGCCGTGGATGAAAAGCGGGTTGTACGCCTTGCCCGGATTCTCGCTGACGGCGACGCTCGCCGCGTGCGGCAGGCGATTGCACGGGCCGGTCACGAAATTCTCGAAGGCGTAATCCGGATTCAACGGCAGCGGCTGATCGCCTTCATTGAACACTCCGCCGCGCGGCAGGTGTTCGCAGTGGAAGCTCACCGCGATGAGTCGGCCGGTGACCGCCTGCGCGGCGGCAGTGAACGGCTGCTGGCACTGGCCCTGGCAGAAGTTCAACTGCGCCGGCGTCGAGACGGTGACCTGAATGACGCCGCCGCTCAGTTGCCGCGGCACCATCTGGTCGAACCAGACTCGATTGAGGCTCGGGTGGTTGTGCCGCACGTTCTGCAGGATCCGCTGCCAGATGGTGGGATCGAGCGAAGCATGAGCGGCGTTATCGACGGCGTTATTGCCGGAGCGTCGCGCGGCGGGCGTTACCGATTTGGTAACAGCCCCACCCTCGCGCGCTGCGGGCGAGTGGGTCGTAATCATGGCGAGTTGTCGGTCTTAACGAACTGACAGAAAATGTGGTCAACGTCACGACCGTGCGGCGAGTCGTGACGACGGTGACGGCGACGACTACAGCATTTACTGCCGAGTCGACGGCGAGGTGATTTTCCTTCCCCTCATCCGCCGGGAAATATGCACCCGGAAAGCGCGGAGGCTAACGGAAAATCACGACGCGACAAAAATGTTTTGCGATCCTCAACAGCGTGCGAGAGATCGATGGGTGGGCGAACGTTTGTGAAGGACCACGACCGGGACGAAGACATCCGTGACATGAGAGTATTCATCGGCAGACCTGTGGAATGGCGCTTACTATGAATGATCGCCGTCCCTGGCGCCGCCGCACGTTCATCCTGAACGCACGGACATTCCTCTATTCAGTTTTTCTTCGAGCTGCTCGGAACCGGCATGCCGAGTTCCGCAAGGACCAGTTTCAAATCGCTCCACACCGCCCCTCGTACTTCGGGAGTCGGTGATCGCAACACGTAGGCCGGGTGAAACGTCGGCATCAACTTGATGCCGCGCCACTCGCGCCAATTCCCGCGCGAACGACCCATCGCAAGCTTCGGGTCGCCCGTCATGTACTTCAGCGACGGCAAGCCCAGCGTCACGATCACCTGCGGGCGGATGATCTCGAGCTGTCTTTCCAAATACGGCGTGCACGTCGCGACTTCGTCCGGCATTGGCACGCGGTTGTTCGGCGGCCGGCACTTCACGATGTTCGCGATGTACACCTGTTCGCGACGTAAACCCATCGCCGCGATCCATTTGTTCAACATTTCGCCGGCGCGGCCAACGAACGGACGGGCCTGGAGGTCTTCGTTTTCGCCGGGGCCTTCGCCGATGAAGAAAATCTTGGCATCGGCATCACCCTCGCCAAAGACGGTGTTCTTTCTGCCCTCGCACAGCCGGCATCGCGTGCAACCGCGAACTTCGTTCTCATCCAGCAAGGCCAAACGCTTAATTTTCGCGTCGCGCGACAGCAGCGGCGCGGCGAACGGCTCCGTCGTGGGCGGCGCAATCAATCCGCCCTGCGGAACCATCTCGTTCCGCGCAGCGACGTTGCCGTACAAAGCAGGAGGCGGCACGTTCTGCGCTTGTCTGTCAATCGTCCGCTCGTCCGCACGTCGCGACGCCGACTCGTCGTGGATAACAACAGGATGTCTCGGCGAAGCGATTCCACCAATTCGGTCGAGCTGAGTCTTGCGCGGGAGCGGCACCACATTCAGGCCGAAAGCTCTTTCACTGCGGAGCCACAGCCTCACCCGATTCTTTGTGCCGCTCTCCATTGCCGGCGCGTACTGTACTGTCGACTTTTGAGAGTTCAACCATGCATCCTGTCGCACAAACGAACGGCGAACCGGCGCGTGTAAAGCGGGCAACACGCCGGGAAAAAAATTTCCCCTCGCGCCGAACGTGACCTTGACGATCGCGTACTACACATGACAATTGCCAATCCGAAAAAGCCACCACGGCCCGCAATGGCGGGTGCCACGCGAAAAATAAATTCGCGGCGCACACCGTAGCGAGTCGCGGTGGCTTTTGCGTTAGGCCTTGCGATGGATTTTCCATTAGGCCTTTCAACCTACTCACCCATAGGAGGTGCGCTGTGGCGAACGAATCCAAGCTCAACATCACGCCGCTCAAGGCGACCGCGGCTTCCGACAAGCAGAAGTTTCTCCAGGCGGGAACCATCCAGCACATCGACGTGACGAAAAACCCGGGCATCGTTCCGATCGTCGACTCGATGCGGCACATGGCCTTCAGCAGCCGCGACCTTGCGCGCGCCGCCGACATCTACGACCGCATGCTCAAGGACCGCGAGTGCGGCGTGATCCTGACGCTGGCCGGCTCGCTCATCAGCGCGGGCCTGAAGAAAATCTTCGTCGACATGATTCGCAACAACATGGTCGACGCGATCGTCAGCACCGGCGCGAACATGGTCGACCAGGACTTCTTCGAGGCCCTCGGCTTCAAGCATTACATCGCCGGCGAGGAGCTCAAAAGCGGTCTCTACGACGGCGAGCTTCGCGAGCACGCGCTGGACCGCATTTACGACACGCTGATCGATGAGGAAGAGCTTCGCGTCTGCGACGAGACGACCGGGAAGATCTTCGACGAGCTCGAGCCGCGCCCGTACAGCTCGCGCGAGCTCTTCCGCGAGTTCGGCGCGTACCTCGAAAAAATCGGCGGGCCGAAGTGCGATGACAGCATCATCTACGAGGCCTACAAGCGTGACGTGCCGATCTTCGCGCCTGCCTTCAACGACTGCTCGGCCGGCTTCGGGCTCGTCGCGCACGCGGCTGCGCGCGGGGATCGTCCGCGCATGACCTGGGATGGCGGCAAGGATTTCTACGAGCTCACCCAGCTCAAGATGAAGTCCAAGGACACCGGCCTGTTCATGATCGGCGGCGGCGTGCCGAAGAACTTCACGCAGGACATCGTCGTCTGCGCCGAAGTGCTCGGGCAGGATGCGCCGATGCATAAGTATGCCGTCCAGGTGACCGTCGCCGACGTGCGCGACGGCGCGCTGTCGAGCTCGACGCTGAAGGAAGCTTCGAGCTGGGGCAAGGTCGACACCGTCTACGAGCAGATGGTCTTCAGCGAAGCGACGCTGGCCGTCCCGCTCATCGTCGGCTACTGCTACCACAAGGGCGCCTGGAAGAGCCGCACGCCGAAGAAGTGGAGCACGCTGCTCGAGCAGCCGGCGGAAGCGACGGCGTAGACAATTTATTTCGACGTAATGAAAACCCGCGCGATTGCTTCGCGCGGGTTTCTTTATGCGCGGGCGAGTTGTCGGCGGTTGATCCAGAGATAGAGCACGGCCGCGATGCTGATGAGCAGCTCGATCACTTCGGCGAGACGGCCGAGTTTTTCCAGCGGCCGAACGAGCGGGCCGTTCGGCAGCGCGTCGACATAGAGCTGAACGGCGCTGCAGGCGGCGATGGTGAGGAACCACAGCACGAGCGCTCGGTGCGGCCAAAGCAGGCGCCAGCGCGGCAGCAGCGGCGCCAGCGCGATGCCGACCAACCCACCGGCGCCGAAGACGAAGCGCAGGATGTCGTTGTGCCCCTGAAAGCTGCTCAGGTTGTGCAGCGTCGTTTCGTGCTGCGCGTTCATTTCCGCCCACGCCTGCGGCGTCTGGAAGCCAAGCAGCGACTGGCCCCACGCGATCTCTTCCATGCCGATGACGAACATGCCGAGCGCGAAAACGATGTAGAAAACGCCCGCGAGGCGCTCGCGCGGGCGGCGACGCCACAGCTCGATCGCAAAATTCACGCCCATCACCGCCGCGACGAGCGCGAGGACGAACGTGAGCATCTCGACCGGCTTGTTCTCGGAGGTAAGCCAGTCATAAAAGCGCCGGCCTTCGGTTGGCATGCACAGGCCGAGGCAGATCATGGTGATCGCAACCGGCGCGGCCAGGATCGTTGCGCGGACGCGCGCGTCCAG
>JAXDMN010000338.1:0-4300 GCA_034666045.1 Phycisphaerales bacterium
TCGCGCTTTGAGAGCGGGTTTTCGATTTTTAATCGCGTGTTGCAGAACCCAAGCGGGCGGCGGCCGAAGGTGTCGAGGTTTTTCGACAGGGCGAGGGTCTCCGCGTGCCGGTAGAACGACAGGTAGACGCGATCCGCCAGGCCGATGTGAAAGGCGGGGCCGAAGATGACGATCGCGTTCGCCAGTGTCGCGGCGGCAAGGACGATCGTGATGCGTCGCGCGACCGTGCGCCGCGTATTCCACGCCGCCTGCATCCATCGCGCGGCAAATAAAATCATCGCGGCGAAGGCGGGTTGGTAGATCCGCGCCATTCCGCTGCCGCGGAACTGCCAGCCGGGCGTCGGCGGCGCGAGGTTTATAAAAGCGAAGAGGAGCAGCGTCGTCACCAGAAGCCATTTTTCCGTGCCGGTCATTTTCAGGCGGATCGTGCAGCGGTTGACGATGAGAATCGCGACGAACAGCGCGGGCAGGAACCAGAAGTTGCTGAAGAAAAACGTCGCGACAAAATCGAGCGGCGCCCGCGACACGAGGCGACCCCACTGCGGCAGGTTCGACGGGTGCAGGTAACCCTGGAGCATGTCGAAATACGTCTGCGTGTTCTTATTGCGGAACGCGAGGCCGTATCGCCAGTCGAGGATCGCATTGGTCAGAAGCGTCGGCAGCACGAGCATCACCGCCGCGACGGCGGCGTGCACAA
This sequence comes from Phycisphaerales bacterium, assembly GCA_034666045.1. Taxonomy (GTDB): domain Bacteria; phylum Planctomycetota; class Phycisphaerae; order Tepidisphaerales; family Tepidisphaeraceae; genus JAICTV01. The sequence goes on from JAXDMN010000338.1 coordinate 698, forward strand.
ATCGTGGACGTCGCCGAAGCAGGAGGATGAAGATGACTGGCGGCGCGAAGAGCGGCAGCAGGTCGTACGCAAGGAACAGCACGCCGAGCAGCAGCGCGCAGATGCCGACGCGCCGGATCGTCTCGCCGAGTTCGATCTCCCGGATCAGCAGCACGCCCAGCAGCGACGCCGGCACGATCATCACGTGGTTGTACGGCAGGCCCGCCCAGTAATAGATGCCCGGATAGAACGCGACGAGGATAATCGCGGCGTACGCGGCGACGTCGCCGATCTTTTTTCGGATGTAGATCACGAACGTGACGAACGCCGCAAGTTGCAGGATTGCACTCGTCATCACGCCGCCCGCGAGAAAGCCAAACACTTTCATCAGCGGATACGCGAGCAGCGGATAGAGAATTCGGCGGAGATAGATGGAAAAATCCCACTGCTCGCGCGGCGCGCCGTCCAGCATCAGGAACGACGCCTGAAAATGCGCGTGATCGCTGTTGATGAGGTAGTTGCAAGGCTTGTCGATGCGCGGCTTTTCCAGCGTCGCAGCGTACGGCGCCAGCGTGCCGGACGAGAGCCACACGCCCGCGGCGATGACCATGCATCCGCCGAGCAGCGCCAGGAGAAAACGATTTCGTAGCACGCGGAGCATGAAGGTTTAACTTGCCGCCGCGCGGCCCCGCGCGGGGGAAATGCCGTTGCGGACGCGCGGCGAAGCATGTTGACGTGCGTGGGCGGGCGGTGCAAATCTGCCCGATTGACTTGCACAGCCGCGTGGATTCTAACAGTTGCCCGTATGAGTCGGATCCTTGTTGCCGTCAGCAGCCCGTGGGCGTCAGAGCGGATGGTCGAGCCGCTTAGCGGCCTGGCGAAGCGCATCGGCGCGGAAGTCCTCGTCGTGCACGTCTCCCGCCCCAGCGGCGGACAGATGCGCGAGCAGGAACAGGCCGACGGCGAAGCCGCGATCTCGCTGCTGCGTCAAAAGCTGGAAGAGAAGGGCGTCAACGTCCAGACGCTGCTGATGTTCAGCGATGACATCGCCCGCGCGGTGCTCAATACGGCGATCGAGCGGGAAGTGACGCTGATCGTGCTGGGGCTGACGGGGAAAAATGTGTTCGCGCGATTGCTGGCCGGGAACGTGCCGGTGGAGCTGATCAAGAACACGAAGGTGCCGGTGCTGCTGCTGCCGCCGGATCACAAGGGGAACATCTGACCCGCTGCGCGGGAAATCCGAAATCCGAAGCACGAAATCCGAAACAAATTCAAAGCACGAAAAAAGGAAATGACCAAAACGGGGAGTGCCGTTTCGGTCATTTCTTCTTCTGATTTCGAGTTTGTTTCGGATTTCGTGCTTCGGATTTCGTGCTTCTATTCCAGGTACGTGTAACCCTCAAGTCCGTTCTCGTAGAACTTCAGCAACACGCGCGCTTCGTCGACGCTGAGTTTGTTGTCGCGCAGCGCCTGCTCCATCATCTTGCGCATCGAGCGCTTCAATTCGTCCGCATTGAACTGAACATATTGCAAGACTTCGCGGACGGTGTCGCCTTCGATGACTTCGTCGATCGACCATTGGCCGTTGTCGTCGACGGTGACGTGGACGGCGTTGGTGTCGCCGAGGAGGTTGTGGAGGTCGCCGAGGATTTCCTGGTAAGCGCCGACTAAAAAGACGCCGACGAAATAGTCGCCATCGTCGTAGGGGTGAAGCTCGAGGACGCTCTTGACGTCGCGGCGGTCGATGAAACGGTCGACTTTGCCGTCGGAGTCGCAGGTGATGTCCGCCAGCACGCCGCGGCAGTTGGGCTCTTCGCCGAGGCGGTGAATCGGCATGATTGGGAACAATTGGTCGATCGCCCAGGAGTCCGGGATCGACTGGAAGATGCTCATGTTGCAGAAATACGTGTCGCTGAGCATCGCCTCGAGGCCCTTGAATTCGTCCGGCACGTAGTCGAGCTTTCGGATGATGTGCAGGACCTTCGAGCAGATGCCGAAGAACAATCGCTCGGCGAGACTGCGGTGCTCGAGCGAGCAATAGCCGAGGCTGAACAGATTCAATACCGCGTCGCGCGAGACGTGCGCGTCGTGGTAGTACTCCATGTAATTGGCTTCGGTGACGCCGACGTAGGTGTCGTACAGGTTCACCAGCGGCCCGGGCATCGTCGACCGATCGCGGTCCGCGAGCTGCTGCGGCAGATCGAACCGTTTGAAACCGCTCCAGCCGATCACGTTGAAGACCAGCACGCTGTGATACGCGACCATCGCGCGGCCGCTTTCGGAGATGATCGTCGGATGCTCCACGCCCGCCTGGTCGCACACTTCCTTGACGTGGAAGACGACGTCGTTGGCGTATTCCTGCAGGCCGTAGTTGATCGAGGAGCCGAAGTCGGTTTTCGATCCGTCGTAATCGACGCCGAGCCCGCCGCCGACATCGATGTATTTCAATCCCGCGCCGAGGCGTTGAAGCTCCGTGTAGACGCGGACCAACTCGATGATCGCCCCTTTGATGTTGCGAATGTTGTTGATCTGGCTGCCGAGATGAAAATGCAGCAGGTTGAGGCAATCGCCCATGCCGTTCTTGCGGAGATACTCGACGGCGTCGAGGACCTCGGAGACGAACAGCCCGAATTTCGAGCGCACGCCGCCCGATTCCTGCCATCGCCCCGCGCCGCGCGCCGCCAGCTTCACGCGCACGCCGATGCTCGGCTTGACGTTGTGCAGCTTGGCGTACTTGACCAGCAGTTCCAGCTCGCTGAATTTTTCCACGACCGGGATGATGTTCCGCCCGATCTTGGTGGCGAGGATGACCGCCTCGATGAACTCATCGTCCTTGAAGCCGTTGCAGATGATCGGCGTGTTGTTGTCGTCGACCAGCCCCATGATCGCGAGCAGCTCCGGCTTTGACCCTGCCTCGAGGCCGAAGCCGTAGGGCTTGCCAAAGCTGTGGATTTCCTCCACGACGTGGCGCTGCTGGTTGACCTTGATCGGGTAGACGCAGCGATAGTCGCCCTTGTATTCGTGCTCCTGGATCGCCTTGGTGAAGGCGTCGTGGATCTGTCCGACGCGGTGCTGGAGGATGTCAGTGAAGCGAATCAGCACCGGCATCTGGATGTCGCGTCCGCGAAGCTCGTCGACGAGTTTTTTCAGGTCGATCTTCTTCGCCGGGTCTTGGGTGGGCTGGACGGTGACGTGTCCGTCGTCATTGACGGAGAAGTAACCGTTGCCCCAGTTGTGGATGCCGTAAATTTTCGCAGAGTCCGCGACGGTCCACGCGCGGTCCTGGCCGGTGCCGTGGACGCCGCACTCGCCGTTGGAGTCCGGGTGTGTGTCGCCCTCCGGTTGCTTCTTGGGCCGGAGCAAATCATGGTCCCGCCCGTACTTTTCCGCCGTCACATCCATCGTGGTTTCTTCTCCGCGCCTGTCCTGAATGAGCTCGCGCGCGTAATCCTATAGGAATCACGGCAAAGTCAATGGCTGCGCAGCAATTTTCGCGCCAATTGATCCACCGACCACTTCGCCTCCGGGAAACCCGGTCCTAGAACTTCGGCTGTTGCTGGGTCAGACAATGAATCGCGCCCAGACCCCAGATCAGCTCCGTGCAGTCAATGCCAATCACCTCAT
>JAXDMN010000339.1:0-15238 GCA_034666045.1 Phycisphaerales bacterium
GGCTGCGCTCGCTGAAGGCCGTCTCGAGCCCCCCGCGTCGACGCGAAACGAGCCGTAACAGGCAAACTTTTCCCCGCGCGACCCACGGGCGGACAGTGACGTATTACTAGGTGGCATCAGTAGTAACAGCAGGCGAGCAACCGCGGTGAACGAGTAGGAACGAACGGGAGACCAGTTTGGCTGAGAAAAAAGGCATCCGAATCAACGCATTGGCCAAGGAACTTGGCGTCGAGAGCAAGGCCATCCTTCACAAGCTGAAGGAGGAGGGGCTCGGCGACGTTGCGCCCAATCACATGAGCGTGATCAAGACCGGCCTGGCGGAATCGGTGCGCGAATGGTTCGCGCATGCAGGCGGCGGTACGGCTGTCGAGACCGCCGCGCCCGTCGAAGTCGCCACGGCCAAGCCGAAGGTTGCGCGCACGCGCACGACCAAGCGGAAGGCAGTCGCGGGCGACAGCGAAGATCATGGTGAAGACCAGGGCGGCGACGTTGCTGTCGCCGAAGCGCCTGCGCCGTCAGTGCGCCACGAGGTTGCCGCGCCCGAAGAGACGATCTCCGAAATCGAATCAGCGCCGTACGTGGCGGCCGAAGCGCCCGCTCCCGTGGCGCCGATCGCACCCGCGCCTGTCGTGATCGAAGCGCCCGTCGTAACCGAAGCGCCGGCGACGACACGAACGACGACGACCACGACTCACGAGCCGCCGCGCATTGCTGCGGAAGCGCCCGCCGCCGCGCCGTCGGCGCCTGCAGCTTCGACTGGAGCGGCAGCGCCGTCCGCACCGACCGCCCCGGCCCCGCATGGCAAGACAGCCGGTAAAGGCGGCGTGCCTCACGATCTCTCTCGCCCGCCACAAGTGCGCGAGACCGTCACGCTCGCCAGCAAGGGTCTCGGTCCGCCGCCGCGTGAGCGCAAGCCGGTCACGGTCGCGCCGCAGCTCGTGCGTCCCGCGCCCGCGGTCATCGCCGGTCCGACCATCGTTCGTGAAGAGAAGCCGGATCACGTTCCGGCGCCGCGCCGTCGTCCGCCGATCGGCGGCGGGGGCAGCGGTCCAAGCACCGGCACCAGCACGGTCCAACCCGCCCGCCCGGGTGGTGTTGGCGTCGGCCGCGGCGTGAAGGCCGTCGAAGAAGACGACGCAGACAAGAAAAAAGCGGCGCGCGGCTCGCTGTCCAATCGCCGTCGCGGTGTGGATGGTCGTCGCGGCGAGGCGATGGAGAAGCTCAAGGAATTCAGCGAGCAGGACCTGATCGATCGTCAGATCCGACTCAACACCGCCGCCGCAAGCCGCGCGACGTTTGACAGTCACTTGAAGAAGACCGTCGGCCGCGGCACGCACGCGATCGCCAAGTCCGCCCAGCAGAAGGGCGAGCCGGTCGACATCGAAGAGCCCATCACTGTGAAGTCGCTTTCGGCGGCGCTGGGCATCAAGAGCAACGAGATCATCAAGACGCTGATGAAGCAGGGCGTCTTCGCAAACGTGAACCAGAGCCTCGACACCGAAACCGCCGCGGCGATCGCGCTGGATTACGGCATCGAGCTCCAGGTCGCGCAGCAGGAGACGCTCGAGGAAGAGCTGCTCAGCGAGATCGAGGCCCGCGAGGTGAACGAACCCGCGCTGGTGAAACGGCCGGCGGTCGTCACGATCCTCGGTCACGTCGACCACGGCAAGACATCGCTGCTCGACAAGATCCGCACGGCGAACGTCGCCGCGGGCGAAGCGGGCGGCATCACGCAGCACACCGCTGCGTGGGTCGTCGAGGTGGACGCCGCTGACGGCGCCAAGAAGCGCGTCACCTTCATCGACACGCCGGGCCACCAGGCGTTTACCGCCATGCGTGCGCGCGGTGCGGACATGACCGATGTCGTCGTGCTGGTGGTGGCGGCCGTTGAAGGCGTCATGCCCCAGACGATCGAGTCGATCAACCACGCGCGAGCGGCGGGTAAGCCGATCGTTGTCGCGCTGAACAAGATCGATCGCCCGGACGCCGATCCGAACAAGGTGCTCGGCCAGCTCGCCGAGCATGGGCTCAACGCGGTCGAGTGGGGCGGCGATACGGAAGTGATTCGCACCTCCGCCACGACCGGCCAGGGCATCAAGGAGCTCATCGAAATCCTCGATTACCAGGCGGAACTGCTCGACCTGAAGGCCGATCCAACCGTGCCGGCGCGCGGCAGCGTGATCGAAGCCCGCATCGATGCGGGGCTCGGCTCGATCGCGACCGTCCTCGTGCAGGAAGGGACGCTCAGGCTCGGCGACGCGATTCTGTCGGGTCCCGGCTACGGCCGCATCCGCAGCCTGCTCAACGACCGTGGCGAGAACGTCAAGGAAGCCGGGCCGAGCACGCCGGTCATCGTCAGCGGGTTGAACATCCTGCCGGACGCGGGCGACAAGTTCTACATCATCGAGGACGCCGAACGCGCCCGCGCGATCGCCGAAGAGCGCGCCACGCTCTCGCGGCAGACGCAGCTCTCCGCGATGGGCAAGGTCACGCTCGACAACCTGTTCGACACGATGAAGGCCGGCGATATCAAGACGATCAACTTGATCATCAAGGGCGACGTGCAGGGCAGCGTCGAGACGTTGCAGCGCACGGTGACGGATCAGAACACTGAGGAAGTGCGGGTCCGCGTCATTCACGCCGCCGTTGGCGCGATCAACGAGTCGGACGTCGAACTGGCCGACGCGAGCTCGGCGGTCATCATTGGCTTCAACGTCGTGCCGGAAGAATCGGCTAGAGCGATGGCGGAGCATCGCCGCATCGAGATTCGCACGTACCGCGTCATCTACGAGATCTTCGACGATCTGAAGAAGGCGCTGTCCGGCATGCTCGAGCCGGAAATCCGCGAGAAGCTGCACGGACACGTCGAGATTCGCCAGGTATTCAAGGTCAGCAAGATCGGCAACATCGCCGGCTGCTTTGTCACCGATGGACATATCCAGCGCGGCAGCAAGATCCGTCTCATCCGCGACGGCAAGATCATCACGGAAGACCTCGCGATCGACACGCTCCGACGCGTGAAGGACGACGTGAAGGAAGTGAAGGCCGGCCTCGAGTGCGGCATCAAGTTGCAGGGTTACGACGACATCAAGATCGGCGACGTTCTCGAGGCGTACATTCGCGAGACGTTCCAGCGGACGCTGTAGGGAAAGCACGAAGCACGAAATCCGAAATCCGAAACAATGAAGAAATGATTCAAGAAGAAAACATTTCTTCATTCGGATTTCGAATTTGTTTCGGATTGTCCGGCTGCGCCGGCTCAAAAGAACGTGCTTCGGATTTCGTGCTTATGAAGCTGGCGCTTCTGGTTTGCTTCGTCGCGACACTCGGCTGTGCCGACACGCAATGGAAGCAGCGGCAGCCGACGGCGAACGATCCGCCGTTCGGCGGCGGGTTCGAGGCGAGCCGCCGGCCCGGTTATCGCGAGCCTCCGTTTGATCCGAACTCGCGTCGGACGGAATTGCGCCCCGTGTGGCGCGGGGACAACGGCGCGCCGGAGACGCGCGTAAACACCGGGGGCAGCGACGGGCCGGATGCCAGCGTCGACCGGCGAACGCGATAGATCAGCGCATGACCGTCGGCGTGCTGCAATTAGAGCTTTCGATCGGCGATGCCATGTCCCTCAAGGACAAGCGCCGCATCATCAAGAGCCTCAAGGACCGCATCGCCTATAGTCACAACGTCTCGATCGCGGAGGTCGGCGCCCTCGACGAGCACCGCCGCTCACTGATGGGGATCGCGATGGTCGCCAACGACCACGGCTACGTCGAAGGCGCGTTGAGCAAGCTGGTGGATTTCGTTCGGACCGTGCCGAGCGTCGATCTGATCGATTATCAGATCGATTTTTTGTGAGTGTGGGTGTCGTTATGTCCCGTCGAACCGAAATGCTCGGCAGCACGATCCAGCGCGAGCTGGCCAGCATGATCCTGCGCGATCTGAACGATCCGCGGCTCAGCGGCCTGCCGAGCATCACGCGCGTGAAGATCAGCCCGGACCTCTCGATCGCCGACGTCTACGTCACCATCATGGGCACGCCCGGGCACCAGGAAGCCGCGCTCAACGCGCTCAAGCACTCGGCCGGCCTGATGCGAACGCGGCTGACCAAGGTGCTCAGCATCCGCCAGGCGCCGTTCCTGAAATTCCATCTCGACGAAGGCTTGAAGAAAGAGCTCGCGCTCCTCGACGCGATCCGCAAGGCGACCGAAGAAGATCGTCAGCGCACGGGCGGCGACGCGCCGGCGACGGACGATGGCAACGACGACGCACCACCGATAACGGACACTCCCGAAGCATGAAAAACGCGACCAAACACGCCGAAGAACTCAAATCGCTTTGCCGCAAGCTCGTCAAAGAGCACAAGCCGGGCGAGAGGCAGCAGCAGGAGCCGCTTTGGGCGCTCGTGCGCGGCGCGATGAGCTACGACGTGCCGGACGGCAAGGTCGAGGACGCGATCAAGGTGATCGAGCGCGAGTTCGTCGACCTCAACGAGCTGCGCGTCGCCACCGAGCTGGAGGTGCAGGATCTGCTCGGCATGCGCTATCCGCAGATCGAGGAGCGCGTGAAGCGGATCACGGCGGCGCTGAACGCGATCTTCGAGAAGGAGCACACGCTCAGCCTGAACCGGCTCAAGGAAGTCAGCCGGCGCGATGCGCGCCAGTTCCTGCGCGACCTGCCGGAGATGCATCCGTTCGTCGAGGCGTACGTGATGCTCTACAGCTTCGACGGGCACTCGTTCCCCGTCGACGACACCATGCTCGCGTATCTCGCGGATGAGGAGATCGTCGAAGAGGGCACCAGCCTCGAAGACGCCCAGAAATTCGTCGAGCATCACATCAAGGCGGAGGAGTGCCATTCGTTCTTCACCGCGATGCGAGCGGCGGTGACTGAAGGTAAAGGCAAGAAGCGAGTCAAAGCGTAAGGATGAAGGAGGAAGGATGAAGGATGAGTAAGACGGGGAGGATGTTCATCCTTCCGCCTTCATCATTCATCCTTGGATTCGATGACTGATAAACTACCTCCCTCGACCCTGCGCATCGGGCTTCCTTCGGGGAGCCTCCAGAACGCAACCGTCGATCTCTTCGCCAAAGCCGGTTACCGGATTCGCATCGCCGAGCGCAGCGTTTTCCCGTCGTTTGATGATCCGCAGATCTCGTCGGTGCTTTTCCGCGCGCAGGAGATCAGCCGGTACGTGTGCGACGACATCGTCGACTGCGGGCTGACCGGTTGGGACTGGATCGTCGAGAACGGGAACGAGAAAGACGTCGTCGAAATTTGCGAGCTCGAGTACAGCCGCGCGAGCATCAATCCGGTCAAGTGGGTGCTCGCAGTGCCGGAAGAGAGCCAGGTCCGTTCGGCGGCGGATTTGAACGGGGCAATCGTCGCGACGGAACTGGTCAACACGACGCGACGTTATTTCGAGCAGAAGGGCGTGAAAGTCACGGTCGAGTTTTCCTGGGGCACGACGGAAATCAAGGCGCGACTTCTCGACGCGATCGTCGACGCGACTGAAACCGGCTCGAGCCTGCGGGCCAACAATCTCCGCGTCGTCGACACCATCCTCACGAGCACCACGCGCTTCGTCGCGAACAAGAAGGCGTGGGACGTGCCGTGGAAGCGCGAAAAAATGGAAAACATCGCCATGCTTCTCCGCGGCGCGATTGAAGCCCGCGCCAAGGTGGGGCTGAAGATGAACGTGCCGGAAGCGAAGCTGGCGGAAGTCGTGGGCTTCCTGCCGGCGGAGAAAAGTCCGACGGTCAGCCGATTGAGCGACAAGGATTGGGTCGCGATCGAGGTCATTCTCGAAGAGCGCCAGGAGCGCGAGCTGATTCCGCGATTGAAACGCGCCGGCGCGACTGGAATCATCACCTACCCGTTGAATAAAGTGATTCCGTGAACCGCGCCACGTCAGTCATCGTCGCCCTGGCTGCGGCAAGCGCGCTTGTCGCCGGGTGCGCCGCCAAGCCGCGGCAGGCAGTGCCGACGGCGCAGGTTCGCGCTCGGGCGATGACTGAAGCATCGACGAAGCCCTCGGCAAAAGCAGACCTCACAATCGAGCAGATCGAACCGCGGCCGATGTTGGTCAAGCGCGAGCCCGCGACGCAACCGTCTCGTGCGCCGCTGGAGGCGCTCGACCTCTTCGCCGAAGCGCGCGACGCGATGCTGCGGGCGCAGCGCCTGACGGCAATCAACAAGCTCGAACAGGCGGTCCGGCTCGATCCGGAAAGTTACCAGCTTCGCTTCTGGCTCGGACAGGCGCACACGTCCGGCGGCATGGCGAACGATCAGTCGATCGCCGCGTACGAGGCGGCCGTCGCGATCGATCCGGATCACATCATCGTCCACTGCGAGCTCGGGCGGCAATACCTGGCGAAGAACGAGACGCAGAAGGCGCTCGAGCATCTGCTGCTGGCGACGCAAACCAGCGAGTACGGCGAGGACGCGAGCCTCGCCGCCGTCGCCGACTTTTATCTCGCCAAGGCGCTCCAGCAATCCGGCTATGACGCGGCGGCCTTGCAGGGCTACGAGAAACTGATTCGCCGGCTGCAAAGCGGCGGCTTGCGCGTGCGCGGCAGCCCGGAGCTGGCGTACCTCGTGGCGCAGCCGGAGGGGTTGTATGTGCAGGTCGGCGAGCTGCTCGAAAAGCGCGGGCGCCCGGACGAAGCGGTGAAGCTCTATTCGCTCGCGGTCGAGCGACGCGCGGAGGAATTCTCCGTTCACGCGCATCTGATCCGCGCGCTTGCGTCCGCCGGCCGGCGGGATGAGGCGACGCAGCGGGCCGCGGATGTCGTCCGGCGTTTCCGCGCCAGCCCGGACGCGATCGCGCTGCTCAAGGAGATCTTCCAGAAGGTCGGCGGCGACGACGCCGTCGCGCGCGAGCTGACGCGCCTCCGACGTGAGCGGCCGAACGATCGAACGTTGCTTTACGCGCTGGTCGATGTCCTGACCGCGCAGGGCAAGCCGACGGAGGCGGCGAATCTTCTCGCCAACGCGGCGAAACAGGCGCGATATGAAACGGAGCTCGTCCGCCGGCTCTTCAAGCTGTACGACGCGGCCAACGACGTCGACGGCGCCGCGCGGCTGCTGATCGAGGGACTCGCCGCCCGTCCAGACAACGCGCGCGACCTCTCGCCGATGTGGACCCAGTTGCTGCGGCCGTGGCGGCGGAACCACCTGACCGTGAGCAAGCTGGAAGCGCTCGACGTCGCGCCCGAAGCGCTGGCGTCGAAAATGTTCTGGCTGTCGCAGATGGCGCTGATCTGGAACCGCGAGGCGCTTTCGCGTTCGTCGCTCGAGCAGGCGGTCAAGCAAGTCCCGCCCTTCGCGCCCGCTTATCGTGCGCTGATCGCACGATACTGGTCGCGGGAGGACTGGGATGCGAAGCGCAAGGAAGAGGCGGCGCAAGTGCTGATCGCATCGGTCGAGCGGCAAGGCGATCAGGCCCTTACGGCGGAATTGCGCGGCGTGAATTTCCTCAACTCCGCGCAGGCGCAAAAGGCGGCGGAAGCGTTCGCCATGGCGCAGGAATTAGGCGGCGATGGCGCGGACCTGCGCCTCGCGTATGCGATGGCGCTTCAGGTGAACGGCGAGACGAACCGCGCCGAGCAGGTCCTCACCAAGCTCGCAGAGCAGCAGCCGACGTGCGAAGAGGCATACCTTCAACTCTTCCGCGCTTACTTGCAGCGCGAGCAACCGGATCGCGCGCTCGAAGTGCTCAAGACGTGGCTCCGCAATGATCCCGCCAGCATTAACGGGCACATTCTGGAGGCGACCGTCTACACCCAGGCGAAGGCAACCGCCGACGCCGAGCGAACGTTGAACGATCTCTTCGCCCGCGAGCCGGACAACGCCGAGGTCCTCGCGGCCCTGACCGCCTTCTACATGCAGACCGGGCGGATCGAGGAATACATCGCCAAGCTCGAGGCGCAGCGCACCGAGCATCCCGAGAACCGGACGGCCGTCGAACAGCTCGTGCTGCTTTACGCGACGCAGAAGCGTCTCGCGGAGGCGACGCGCGTCCTCGATGCCGCCCGCGAATCCGCCATGCGCGAAGGCGACGCCGATTTGCTCTACTACATCGCCGGGCTGTACACGCGCGTCGGCGCGAAGGACACGACGGAGCAGATTCTCGAGCAGATCGTGCAGCAGGTCGATCCGCAGCACGCGCCGGCATGCAACGATCTCGGCTACAACTGGGCGGACCAGGGGAAGAATCTGTCGCGCGCGGAATCGCTCATCCGCGTCGCGGTGCAGAAGGAACCGGACAACCATTCGTTCCTCGACAGCCTCGGCTGGGTGCTCTACAAGCGCGGGCGATTCGAGCAGGCGCGAACGGCGCTGCAGGATGCGGTCGACGCAGCGAGTTTCCCCGATCCGGTCGTGCTCGATCACCTCGGCGATACGCTTTACCGCCTGTCGGCAAAAGAAAAGGCCACCGCGCAGTGGAAGCGCTCGCAGGAGCGCATGACCCGGCATGGCGGCGTCGCCGGCGGCGACGAGCGCGACGACCTCCGCCAACTTCGGTTACAATTGCAGCAGAAGATCAAACAGGCCGAGGCCGGGCAGCCCGCGAGCGTCGCCCCGACGGCGGAAGAGCCGGCGCCGCGGCAGGCGAAGAACTGAGGAGATTGCCAATTTGCAATTTGCAATTTGCGATTAGAATCTGTTGTTCAATCGCAAATCGTAAATCGCAAATTGCAAATGAGACGATGGCAGGTCATTCACACTGGTCGAAAATCAAGCGTGCCAAAGGCGCCAATGACGCCAAGCGCGGCAAGATCTGGAGCAAGATCGCCCGCAAGATCATTATCGCCGCCAAGAACGGCGGCGATCCGCGCGACAACCTGAACCTTCGCTACACCATCGACGAAGCAAAGGCCGCCAACATGCCGCGCGACACGATCGAGAAGGCGATCATGAAAGGCACCGGCGAACTGGGCGCGGAGAACTACGAGAACGTGACGTATGAAGCCTACGCCCCGGGCGGCGTCGCGATGATGATCGAGGGGCTGACCAACAACCCCTCGCGCACGGCGCCCGACCTGCGCAGCATCCTCGAAAAAGCCGGCGGCAATCTCGCGACCCGCGGGGCCGTCGCGTTTCAGTTCACAAAGCAAGGCGTGATCACGATCAAGGCCGACGTGGTCGATGAAGACAAGCTGATGGAGATCGCGCTCGACGCAGGCGCGGAGGACGTGAAGAACGAGGTCGAGGTTTACGAAATCATCACCGTCCCGACCGCGTACCTGAAGGTGAAGGAAGCCCTCGAGGTCGCGAAAATTCCGGTCGAGGCGGGCGAGATCACGAACATGCCGAACAGCACGGTGCCCGTTGACGCGGAGATCGCGCAGCGCCTGCTGAAGCTGATCGACACGATCGAGGATCACGACGACGTCCAGAGCGTCTCGCACAACGCGGAGATTCCGGAATCGGTGATGGTGTAGGGTGGGTGAGGCGCGCAGCGCTGATTGCTGATTACTTCAGGTCCCAGCGCAACCAGCATTTAGCCGCGTCGCTTGCGACGCGCGTACGCGCAACCGGGCGCTTGTTGGTGTGGAACCCTCGCGCGTCGCAAGCGACGCGGCTAAATGAGTTGAGCGCATTCAGTTCAGTCACTTAATCCGTTCACACTGCAAACCCAACGACCTTAGCGGGCGCGGGTGTTGCTCGCAGCAGCGGGATCGACGACCAGGTCCCCAGCTATGCGCGAGTCGGTGGTAATCGGGCGGTTGCGGTTGCCACCGGCGATCCCCACGCCGAAGCCGTTCGTCATGCGGGCGGCGTTGCTGTTGCCGGAGCCGGTATTGCCGACGGCGGAGCCGCGGCCGGTGGCATCCACGCTGTCGACCACCCCGCCGGCGGTGCGGGCGCGGTTGCCAGTGGTGTCGACGCTGTTGACGACTTCGCTGGTGGTGTCGTTCGCGTTGCCGGCTGTGCCGGCCGCGGAGCGCTGTGGTTCTGTGCCGACGCTCGATCCGGCCGCCGCGGCGGAGGCGCCGGCGTCGGTTGCGTTCGGCGTGCCGGGCGTCGCATTGGCGCGCGGGGTGACGTTGTCAGTGCCACCGGGATGAATTGCGGCATTGTTGGAGTTGACGGCGCGATCGGTTTCGCCGGTGCGGATGGCGGGGGAGTTAGACGAGGTTCCGCCACTTCCCGCTGCTGAACTCGATGAGCCGGCGCTGCTGCTGCCACCCGCGCCGCCGCCGGTCGCCTGTGCGAATGAGACCGACGCGCGGCTCGAGAACGCCGCGAGAGCGAGGCCGGAAACGGCAAGCGTCATCAACTTGATCAAGCACTGGTTGTTCATGTTTAGGACCTCCTCAGCAGAACGTACGCCCAGCGGTCGGGGGAGGACAACGGACATTTTTTACGCGCTTCCGACGGGTGGGGAATTAGCCCGGCCGCGTCGTCGCGTGTTCGAGCTGATCGGCGAGCGCCTCGTATTTTTTCACCTCATCCGGCGGCAGGCGTTCCGGCTCCCTCGGATCGTACTGGCGGTTGGTTTCAAGCGCGGCGCGGATCTGGCGGGCGGCGGCGGCGGGGTCGTTGAATTTCTGCAACGCCTCGGCGTACGCGAGCCGGCCGGCGATGTTGTGCGGGTCGAGGCGAACGGCGGCGTCGAAGTCGGCGCGGACCGCGTCCGCGTCCGGCTGCGGCTGGCGCAGCTCGTATCCGGCGCGCGTGAGCCGATAACTGACATTGGTCGGCTCCGTCGCGATGGCGATGGACAGCATCGCCTTCACCTTGTCGGGCGACGCGTCGGACATCATGTGAGCGTGGGCGGCGCGGAACGCGTAGTCGGCGTTGTACCGCACGCTCTGATAGATCGAGTCGAACATTCGCGCGGCGACGTCGGGCCGGCTCGGGCGGCCATGCTTTTTGTCCCCGCGAATCTCATCATCGGCGGCGCGAGCGCGCTGCTCTGCGTCGGCGACAGGAATGACCAACGTCAGCATGGCAGCCAGCCACGCGATGATCGCAACCGTCATCGCCGTCATTGCGATTGTCCGCCGCGGCTTTATCGCCGCGGGCGATGGCGTGCGCATGCCCAGTGCGGTTCCGAGGATCACGGCGAAGAGCGTCATTGCGCCCGGCTCGGCGATGACGAAGTCGACGAGACTATGGACGAAGAACGCGGCGAGGCCGATCAGCATCGCGTAGAGCAGCCACGGCGCGGGGCGGTCGTCCAGCGTCTGGTCCCGCGCGCCGCGGATGCACACGAGCATCATCGCCACGCAGATCAGGCCAAGGAAAAGCAGGCGGCGGAAGACTTCGAGCAAAAGGAAGCTTCCGCTTTGCGACCAGTCGATGGCGACGAGCATGTTGAGCAGTGCGCCGCCCAGGGCGATCGAAAGGATCGTTGCGACGGTGGATTTGGCGGTGACGGGTCGCTGGTGTGCAGGCGGCGCTGGCGATTCTGCGGGTGCGACGGGGCGCGTCAGCTCCCAGGCCGTTCGCGCGACCCATGCCGTCGCGAGCGCGCCCCCGACCATGCCAAGCTCAACGAACGCGCGAACGAAAAAGTTGTGCGGATCGCGCGCTTCCTCCGCGGCGGCGGCGAGGCGGGCGGTGACGTAATAGTTCCCAAAATTGCCCCAGCCGATGCCGGTCAACGAGTGTTGCCTGAAAATTGACCACGCGGCGACCCAGTATCGCCATCGAAAATTGAGCGAAGCACCCGGCAGCGAGCCGTAACGGAAGCCGTGCCCGACAACCGCCGCAACGCACAGCATCGCGCCGACGACTCCGACGACATACGCGAGTCGCGCATGTGCGACGAGCCACGGCCGCACGCCGCGCAGCGACAGCAATGCCAGCGCGAGCACGGCGAGGCCGAGCGTTCCGGCTGCCGTGCGCGTGTGCGTGAAGTAGAGCACGAGCAGCGCTGGCAGGACCGGGAATAACAGGGCGATCGTCCAACCGATCGAATCGCCACTCGCGCGGCGCTGGATCGCGGCGCCGAGGGTGATGACCATCAGCATGACGATGACCGCGGCGTAGCTGTTCGGCGAGGTATTGAAGCCGACCATCTCGCCGCCGACGATTTTCCGCTCCAACTGCTCCGCGCCGAATGAATTTTCTGCCATGCCGCGCTCGTGGAGGAGCTGCGCCTTGTTCTGTTGCCAGAAGGCGACGTTCTCCGGCACGTCGACGAAGCGGTAAACGATCCCCTGCACGGAGTATGCAAGCAGCAGCCCGATCGCAACGCCAGCGACGAGACGAAGCCGCACCCAGCTTCGCACGAGCTGGGCGGTCGACCAGACGAGCGCGGCGGCGGCGATGAAGGTGGAGGCGTTGATCACCGCGGTGAATTTGTCCGCCGACCACGCGACGCTCGCCGCCGACCAGATCGCCAGCAGCGCGAGCAAAAGCTGTGACCAGCGGGAGTGCAGCACGTAGCGCCGGTCAATCGCGCGGCGGACCAGGACGAGGATGGCGGGGAGGCAGCAAAGTGCGTTGACGAAAAGCGTGACGCCCGGCCCGGGCGAGTCGGGCGCGGGCATTGCATCAGGGATGATGTCGACGCCGGCGCGGACGGATTCCGACATCAACGTGCGGGCGATGACGAGCGCGAGGGTCAGGACGAAGGCGGCGCGGGACAGAAGGACCGGCCAGGGACTGGCCGGCTCTCCAGCGCTCGGTCGCGGCGCTTTGGCGGCGGCGGCGTCGAGGGCCGCGGAGGCTTTCTTTGATTGCGAACGCGACTTGCTCACTACTTGCCGTCCTCCCTACTTCTCTTCCAGGTGCGCCGACGGCAGCGGATGCTGCTCGAGCAGCGCGACCACGCCGAGCACGAGCAGGGTCTGCACGAAGATCAGCATCGCGGCGAACGTCGACTGCACGTACGGAAGCAGGATCGCCGCCACTGAAGTCGCCGCGGTCAGTAGGTACAGCGTCAGCACCGCCGTCCGCCGCGACATCCCGCGCGCGACCAGCCGGTGTGAAAAATGGTTCGTATCGCCGACGAACGGGCTCTTCCCGCGCGAGAGACGGATGATGCTGACGACGATCAGGTCATACAGCGGCACCGCCAGCACAATTAGCGGCGCGAAGACGGCGTACCAGCCGGCGCCCCAGTCCTGGCCGTGGGCGAGGTACTGCGTTCGCACCGTCAGCACGCCGAGCAAAAAGCCGATGACCAGGCTGCCGCTGTCGCCCATGAAAATCTTCGCGGGCGGGAAGTTGAAGCAGAGGAAGCCGAGCAACGCGCCGAGCAGCAGCGCGAGGCTGGCGGCGACGAACCATTGGCCGATGAGCAGGGTGGTGATCAGAAACGCCGTCGTCGCCACCGCGGCGACGCCGGCGCTGAGGCCGTCCATGTTGTCCAGAAAATTGAACGCGTTGGTGATGCCGACGATCCACAGCACAGTGAGGATCACCGACGGCACGTAGCCGAGTGCGGTCAACGCGCGCATGTTGAACCCGACGACGAGCGCTGTCGTCACCGCGAGCTGGATAAAAAGTTTCAGGTAGGGCCCGAGCGCTTTGCGGTCGTCGAATAATCCCGTCGCGTGCATGACCAGCAACGCGGCCAGCAGGCCGAGCGAGAGCGGCGTCTGGTATTGGCCGCCGGCGACGAGGTCGTAAAATTCCTTACGGTTGTTGAAGCGGCTGACGATCCAGTCGCCCGCAAAGTTGACGAGCACCAGGCCGATCAGCATCGGCAGGGCGATCCCGAGGAAAATTGCCACGCCGCCGCCGAGCGGTTTTGGGTTTGCGTGGATCTTTCGCCCGCCAGGCTTATCGACGAAGCCGAGGCGCGGCGCGATGCGAATCATCGCGAACGTGAGCAGCCACGAGATGACGAAGCTGATCGCTACCAGGGCCAGGATCGGAAGGCGCATCGGGTCAGACTGAAGATACCCTCAGGTCTCTTCTTTTGCGCGTCACGGTCCGCGCGAAGTCCCACCTGTTTGTTTATGGCAGCCTCGCCTGCAAAACCTCAATCCGCTGCTTCAGCTCATCGAGCTGACGATTCAACACGCGCTTGTCGTCTTCGCCGCGGGCATGCTCGACGCGCCGGCGAATGTCGCGGCTCTCGAGCTCCAGTCGTTCAATCTCCGCCTTCACGTCGGCTTCGGGGTTGTACACGGAACTCATGCCACCTCCGTTGTCGCACCTGCTCCATTTTATCCCCGGCAAAGGCGCGAACAACGCAAAATCACTTCGCCCGGGCGGCCTTTACCGCGTCGACGAAGGCCCTGGCGTTATTCGTGATCGTCGCCCAATCTTTTTTCGCCATTGCGTCCTTGCTGACCAGCGCCGAACCGGCGCCGAGGAAGACGGCGCCGGCCCGGATCCACTCGCCGGCGTTTTTCACGTCGACGCCGCCCGTAGGCGTCAACTTGATCTGCGGCAGCGGCGCGAGCACGTCCTTGAAATACGCCGGGCCGAGCGCGGTGGAGGGGAAAACTTTCACCACATCCGCCCCGGCCGACCAGGCGCGAACGATTTCCGTCGGCGTAAACGCGCCGGGAACGCTGATCTTCCCGTAACGCTTCGTCGTCTCGACGATCGCCGCATCAAACGCCGGCGAAACGACGAACTGCGCGCCGGCGTGAATCGCGTCGGCGGCGGTGGCGGCATCGAGGATCGTCCCGACGCCGACGGCGATCTTGTCGCCCATCGCGTCGGCCAGCATCTCGATTCCTTCGATCGCCTTTGGCGTCGACATCGTCACTTCGATCGCCAGCACCCCGCCCGCCACGAGCGCCTGCGCGATCTCCGGCAGCAGTTCCTTCGACGGCGCGCGAATGACCGCGATCACGCCGCACTCGGCGATCTGTTGGTAGTACTGTTCTTTCGTTTTGGGCATGCGGGAAAATCTATCACTTGAGATTCAAAAAATCTCTGATGTGCTGGTCCCACGCCTTCTGCGCCTGCGGATCGGCCAGCGGCAGGCGAAGCTCGTTGATCACTTTCGTGCCGAACGCGATCGCTTCCTTCCAGCAGTTGGCGCAGGTGTTCTCGAAGACCTCCTTGCCGAAATCATTGCGGAACGGCTGCTTCGGAAGCCGCGGGCCGGTGCCGCCGTGACGCTTGCAGAAGACTTCGCCTTCCCCGACGGCGGTAGTCGTCGGATCGGCGAATTGGGGGACCGGGGCGCCGAGTTCCGCCAGCATTTTCGACATTTCGTTCTTCGGCATCAGATCGCCGCGACGCTGCGCGACATTGATGCCTTCGGTCAGCGTCTGGATCGCGTAATCGCGGTGGCCGGTCTTCAGTTGCGCGGCGCCGAGCA
>JAXDMN010000340.1:0-4784 GCA_034666045.1 Phycisphaerales bacterium
CTGATCACGACGCCCGAGGCGTGGGTGCCGGCGCTGGGCAGTCCGCATCACGGCTTTCCGCTGCTCGATCTGCCCGGCCTGTTGGTCGTCAAGGACTCCATCATGATGGGTGCGGCGCTGGTGACCATGGCCGACTCGGCAAAGGCATACCTGCGGCGGAAGGTCGCCGCCCCGCAGCCGGTTTCGCGCGGGGAACGGCTCATCAATTTTCTGGATCGTCCTCACCGGAGAAACTGAAATGAAGCGAATCGGATTCATCGGCTTAGGCATCATGGGCGGCGGAATGGCGCGCACGCTCGTGAAGGCCGGCTATGAGCTGACCGTCTGGAGCCGCAATCCCGCGCAGGCGAAACCGCTCGTGAAGCTCGGCGCCAAAGCCGCGCCGAATATCGCCGCCGCGGTGAAAGACGTGGACGTGGTGATGTATAGCCTCAGCGACGACCGTGCGATCGAAGAAGTCGTCTTCGGCGACGACGGCGTGTTGTCATCGGTCAGGCGCGGACAAATCGTGCTCGATCATACAACGGTGCACCCGGAGACCAGCCGCAGGGAGGCGGCGGCGTACGCGAAGAAAGGCGTCGAGTTCCTGGACGTCCCCGTTCACGGCAGCCGCAACGAAGCCGCGAGCGGTGGACTGTGGGTCCTCGTCGGCGGGAAGCGCGAGGTGTTCGACCGCGTTCGTCCGATCCTCGACGCGATCAGCGAAACCGTCCATTACATGGGTGAGTCCGGCAAAGGCAGCGCGATGAAGCTGGTCGGCAATCTTATCGTCGCCTCGCAGTTGCAGGCGCTCGGCGAAGGGATGGTGCTGGCCACGAAAGCCGGGCTCAACCCACGGGATGTGCTGGGCGTTCTGGAAGTGACGGACTTCCGCTCGCCGATCCTCTCGGGCGTGGGCGCGGCCTTGATCAAGCGTGACTTCAGTCCGAACTTCGCACTGAAGCACATGCTCAAGGACGCCAACCTGATCAACCGCTTCGCGCAGGATTTGAATTCCCCCATCCCCGCCGCCGCCGCCATTCGCGAGACGATCAAATCCGCCGTCAACCAGGGATGGGGCGACGAGAACGCATCGGCCATGATCAAAGCTCTTGAACAACAAGGAAACGTCCACATCGGACCGGACAAAGAAAGTGAGTTGACCCATGACAAACGTTTTGAAGACGATTCGAGTCCTCAGCATCGCAGCGCTCTGCACGCTCGGCACGATCGGGTGTAGCTACGACCGAGAGCCGGATCGGCACGTGGATCGCCGCCACTACCACCGTGAGTACCGCGAGCACCGCGAGGGTCGGTACGGATACGTCGGGCGTGAGCTAATGAACCCCGAGGCGAGGATGGACGCGGTGGTAGCCGATACGCCGGTGACCGACGACGGAGATCAGACTTCGCCGGCACGATGATATCGCGCGCGCACGCGCACGGACCATCTCATGCAGACCGAGGACGATCCCGGCATCATCACCCGTCCCGCCGCGCGATCGGTGGACGATACGGTCGCGACGCTCCTCGCCCTGCTGAAGCAGCGCGGCATCACGCTGTTCGCGCTGGTCGACCACAGCGGCGAGGCCGCGAAGGCCGGCTTGAAGATGCCGCCGACCAAGCTACTGATCTTCGGCAATCCCGCGGCCGGCACGCCGGTGATGCGCGCGGCGCCGACCAGCGCGATCGACCTGCCGCTCAAGCTGCTGGTGTGGGAAGACGTCGACGGCAAGACCTGGCTCTCCTACAACGACCCGACATACCTCCAGAATCGGCATCACCTCCCCACCAAGCTGCTGCGAAACATCAGCGTCGCGGGCGACCTCGCGGATCACGCCGCGCGGTGACGCGCTGCGGTGGCGCCGGTGGATCGGATTGCAGCCTGTCGGGTAGATAACTGATCCGCGCCGTAACTCACTTCTTCGCCGCACCCCACGATTGCCCTCGCGTGACCGCAAATTGCGGTTGGCCCGCTTGTTGCTTTGGTCGTCTGCTCGATGACTTCACTAATCGAAATGCGACGTACTCGGGAGCCGCGAATGTTTTCCGAACCGCCCGCGCATGCCGCCTACATCTGGAGCCGAACGAGTTTGGTGCTGCAGATCCAGCAGGTGCTGCATGCGGCGCGAGCCTGGCACGGCGTCGTGATGGAACGGGATCACGGCGGCCTGCGGTTGGTCGTCGGCGACGAGACGCTCGGCCGCCTGCGATGGAACGGACGGCTCGAGGTGCCCTTCCCGGCCGAGTTACGCGAACGTCTCATCGGCGAAGGAATGGCGGCTCGCGATCCGGAGTATTCGGGCGGCGACCAGGTGGTGTGGATCGTGCGAACGCCTGCGGACGCCGACCGCGCGATATGGCTGCTTCGCCTCGCGTACCTGCGCGCAACAGAGGGCCCGCAAGCCGCAAATTGATTCCGACGAACTCAATATGGAAAGGGCATACCCATGCATAAGACAACTGACGGCGTCACGCGACGGAAGATGATGTTCCAAATCGCACCCGCAGCGGCGGCAACGGCGGCGGCCGTCGCCGGCATCGTGCCGGCGATGGCGGCGGATCTCAGCAAAACGGATCCGGGCCCGAGCAATCCGCAGCTCGATGCGCAGAACCCGGATTCCATCTGGCCGCCCCCCACCGACTCCAAGAGCCTGGTTCAAAACTTCAAATATCCGTTCTCGTTTGCGAACAAGCGAACGTACGAAGGCGGATGGTCGCGCGAAGTGACGGTTCGCGAACTGCCCGTCTCCAAAACGCTGGCGGGCGTCAACATGCGACTCACGCCCGGCGGCTGTCGTGAGCTGCATTGGCACACCGCCGGCGAGTGGGCAATCATGCTCGACGGCACGGCGCGCATCACCAGCATCGACAAGGACGGCAAGAGCTTTGTCGCCGACGTGAAGAAGTACGATCTGTGGTTCTTTCCTGGCGGCGTTCCCCATTCCATCCAGGGTCTCGAGCCGGCTGGGTGTGAGTTCATGCTCGTCTTCGACGATGGGAATTTCTCCGAGTCCGAGACCGTCCTGCTCAGCGACGCGATGGCGCACCTGCCGCCCGAGGTCCTGTCAAAGAACTTCGGCGTGGACCAGCAGGCGTTCAAGAATATCCCCAAGCAAGAGCTGTTCATTTTCCAGGCTCCTGTTCCCGCATCGCTGGAGGCCGACCAGAAAGCCGCCGCCGCGGACGCCGGAAAATCCCCGATCGATTTCGCTTTCCGCACGATGCAAATGAAGCCGACGAAGGTCACCAAGGGCGGCGAGGTGCGCATCGTCGATTCGAACAACTTCAAGGTGACGACGACGTCGATGGCGATGGTCACCGTCCACCCCGGCGGGCTGCGGGAACTGCACTGGCATCAGAACGCCGACGAGTGGATGTACTACATCGCCGGCAAGGGACGAATGACCGTCATCGACACCGGCAACAAGGGTCGCACGATGGATTTCCAGGCGGGCGACGTCGGCTACATCAACAGAACCCTCCTGCATTACATCGAGAACACCGGGGACACCGATCTGGTTTTCCTGGAGATGTTCAAGAGCCCCAATTTCGAGGACCTCTCATTCGCAGAGTGGCTGGGCCACACGCCGCCCGAATTGGTCATGGCGCATCTCAAAGTCGATAAGGCGACGCTCGATGCGATGCAGAAGACAAAATCCGTGGTGTTGCCGGCGTAGGAGTACCTCGTGAGAACACTGAGTCGATGGCACGTCGCCCTCGCCGGGGTGCTGATCCAACTGGCGCTGGGCGCCGTTTACGCCTGGAGCGTATTTCGAGTTCCGCTGGCGAAGGAGTTCGGCTGGAGCATCTCGGAAGTGACGCTGACGTTTACGATCAGCATTTTCGTACTGGGCATCGCCGCGTTCCTCGGCGGCCTGTGGCTGAATCGGCAAGGACCTCTCATCGTCGCCGTGACCGGCGGCCTGCTCTACGGACTCGGCGTATTCCTCGCCAGCTTCTCTGCGCACAAACTGTGGTGGCTCTACCTGAGCTACGGTGTGATTGGCGGATGCGGTCTTGGGTTTGCCTACATCGTTCCGGTTTCAGTCCTCGTCAAATGGTTTCCGGATCACCGGGGACTGATCACCGGCATCGCCGTCGGTGGATTCGGGGCCGGCGCGCTCATCACCGCGCCTTTGGCAACGCACCTGATCCAGCGCGTCGGCGTCATGAACACGTTCGCCATTCTCGGCATAGCCTTTCTCGTGGTAACGGTCACCGCCGGATTCTTCATGCACAATCCGCCCGACGGGTGGCGGCCGCAAGGTTGGACACCGACCGCTTCTCAAGCTTCGCAGCGCGCCAACCACGACTACACGCTCCGAGAGGCGCTGCGGACCTGGCAGTGGTACGCGCTCTGGCTCCTGCTCTTTCTCAACACCTGCGCGGGCATCTCCATCATCTCGCAGGAGGCCCCGATCTTTCAGGAGCTGACGGCCGTGACCACCGTCGCCGCGGCCGGCATGGTCGGCGTCGTCAGCATCGGTAACGCAGCCGGGCGCGTCTTCTGGGCGTGGGTTTCAGATTGGATTACCAGACGGGCGACGTTCGGCATCATGTTCGGCGTTCAAGCGTTCCTTTTCTGGGCTTACCCGAAAATCGCCACGGTTTCAGTGCTGACGATCGTCACGTTCGTGGTGCTGATGTGCTACGGCGGCGGGTTCGGCACGATGCCGGCGTTCGCCGCCGATTACTTCGGTTCCAAAAATGTCGGCCCGATCTACGGGCTGATGCTGACCGCCTGGGGTTGCGCCAGCGCCTTCGGGCCGCTGTTGATCGCGCACCTGCGCGAAGTCGACGGT
>JAXDMN010000341.1:0-16966 GCA_034666045.1 Phycisphaerales bacterium
GGGGTCGTCGTCGTTCTCGACTTTGTCGAAGTCGAACTGGCCGAGGTCGATGATGGCGCGGTCGATGTCGTCGCCGGCGAGGGCGCGGGCGAGGAGGGCGGCGGGGGCGCCGTCGCCCGTGGAGACGAGGTCGATCGACTTCACGTCCGGGATGCTGCGGCGGATCTGCGCGACCATGTCGAGCAGCGCGCACGCCTGCTCCGCCAGCGGACTGCGGTTGTACCCGAGCACGAAGCCGCCGGGGTACGGCGGATTGACGTCGCCGCGGCGACGCGTGGTTGCAGTCGTGGGTGCGGTCGTCGCCGGCTTCTCGTTGGGACCATAGACGGTGTAGCGATGAAGCGGGGTAGCGCTGGCCGGCAGGACGAATTTCGGATCCCACCAGATGACGGCCCGGCCGTTCCCGTTTTTGTGCGGCGTCGAGGAGTGCAGCGACATCAAACCCAAGTCGCGCTTCTCGTTGAGCACCATCGCCCGCAGCGCGATGCGAAGCGTGCGGGCGTATTCGCCGCCGGTGAGTTTCGTGATCTGCGCGTCGCTCGCCGCGGTCATCATTTTGCGCAACGTCGCCGCATCGGCGAAGTCGGCGGGCATGGGATGCTCGGCGTCGTAGACCGAAAGTTCCTTCGGCGGCACCGGCTGAAACGGCTTTTCCACGATCGGCTCAGGCTGTTCGAGCTTCAGGTGCTTGTTGAGGAAGCGGTACTGAAACAGGCGGCTGTGGAGGTTGTGGTTGTGGCCGAAATCGACGTGCGCGCCTTCGACGAGGTCTGCCGAGTTGTAGAGACGCCAGATCGACTTCATTTCAGGCAAGCCGTGCGTGATGAAATCTTTCGTCCAGTCATTCGCTGCGGCGGCGCCGTGCGGTTTGGGCGCGAAGAGGCAAGCGAGTTCGACGTTGTTGGTGAGGACACGATAGAGCGGGGCGTTTTCGCAGACGCAGCCGCCCTGCATGTTCATCGAGACCATCACCATCGGGAACGAGACGGTGACGCGCGGGTCGACGGCGGCCAGCGCGATGGTCTGCGTCCCGCCGCCGCTGGAGCCGGTGACCGCGACGCGCGTGTCATCGGCGTCCGCCAGGCTGAGGACGAAATCGAGCGCGCGGATGCTGTTCCACGTCTGCAATCCCATGAAGCTCTGCAAACGCAGCGTGGCGTCGGCGTCGGTGAAACCTTCGCGATGCGGGATCTTTCTGCTGTCGGCGGATCCGACGGCGTCGTACTGAAAGACGATGCATCCCATCCGCGCGACGGCGACGCAATTCGCCTGGAGGGGCGAATGGGCGGCTTCGATGCTTTTCTCGGCGCCGCTGTCGATCTCCTTCGTCGCGTCGGCGTCGGATCGCCACATGAGCCGTCCCTCGGGCCAGTGGCCGTGCGGCATGAGGACGACGGGATGCTTTCGCGCGGTCTTCGGGCGATAGAGATTGCCGCTGACGTAGTGCCCCGGCAGGCTGGCGAAGAAGACCTTTTCGATCGTGTAATCGCCGCGGTCGATCTCGCCATGAATGACCGGATGGAGCGGCGTCTTCTCCGGCATCGGCCAGAGGCCCTGCGCGACCAGCGCCTGATGCCGCAGAAAATCTCGCCGCGTTTCCCATGCGGCGATGTTGGGATACGCGGATGGGTCGAAACCGTCCGGATGATCGAGGTCGGCGCCGAAGGCGCTGCTGGCGGCGCAGCGGAGCACGATCACGATCGAGCAACAGACGATTGCAGCGAGTGGGGCGTGCATGACGGTGAATCAGAGGGGATGGGCAGCGATCACGCAACTGCTAACGATTCGACATTCGGTTCGGGTCGTCGCGTGGTATGGATCGTCAGCCCCTCGAGCGATTTGCCGGCGCCGGGCAGGATCAGGCTGGCGACGTAGCCGACGACAAAGCACGCGACGATGCCGATCCCGCCGTACAGGAAGAAGGTCACTTTCGTGTACTGCTGGACGATGTAGAGCACGACGACGCCCGCAACCGCGCCGACGAGCGCGCCCTTGCCGTTGCCGCGCGTCGTGAAGATGCCGAGGGCGAACAGCCCGGCGAGCGAGCCACCGGTCAGCCCGATCACTTGCAGAAATAGGTCCCACAGGGAGGCCATCTGCATCTTCGCGAGCAGGACGGCGAAGGCGGTCCCCATCACGCCGAAGAGAACGGTGAGCTGTTGCGCGAGGCGGAGGATTTTCGCGTCCGGGCTACCGGGGCGCGCGCGCTGGTAGAAATCGGTGACGACCGCCGTCGCCATGCTGTTGAGGTTCGATGTCGGCTGCGCGGCGGCAAAGATGCCGGCGACGACCAGCCCGGCGACGCCGGCGGGAAGCTCGCGGACCATGAACAGCGGGAAGACCGCGTCCGTCGAAACGGTCGGATCGAGCCGGCCCGGCAGCGCGCGATAGAAGACGTACAGCGCCGTGCCGACCGCGAAAAAGAGGAGGCTCGACGGAAAGGTGAGGATCGCGTTGGACAGGATCGCCCGCGCGGCCTGCTTTTCGTTCTTCGTCGTCAGGTATCGCTGGATTACGTCCTGGCTGGCGGTGTAGGGAATGAGGTTGGCGAGAAACGAGCCGACGAAGATGACGGTCATCGTCGGGGCGGTCCAGTGCCAGTTCCAGGTCGCGCTTTCAAAGAATTTCTGATGTGTGACGGCGGTGTGGAACATCTCGCCGACGGTGAGGTGGGAGCGGAAGACGATGAACGCCAGGCTCAGGGCCGCGCCGGCGAGGAGGATGACGGTCTGCGCCACGTCGGTCCAGATCACCGATTCCACGCCGCCGAGGAACGTCATGAGAATCGAGATCGCGCCCATGAGAAGGATGCAGGTGACGACGTCGATCTGCGTGACCGTCGCCAGCGCCAGCGACGGCAGGTAGAGAACGATCGCCGTCCGGCCGAGTTGGAGGATCAGGAACGATGCGCTGCCGAACCATCGGGCGGCGAGGTTGAAGCGCAGCTCGAGGTATTCGTACGCGCTGGTCAGGTTGAGCTGACGAAAGAACGGCAGGTAGACGTAGGCGACGAGCGGCGTCACCGCGACGATCGCGAAGACGCTGACAAAATATGCCCAGTCGGTCGCGTACGCCTTGGCGGGGATGGCCATGTAGGTGATGGAGCTGAGCATCGTCGCGTAGATGCTGAGGCTCGCCGCCCACCACGGGATGCGCTGTCCGCCGCGGAAGAACTCGTCGCTGGTGTGCTTCTTTCCCACGCGGTAGCTGATGGCGAGCATGATCAGCGGGTAGACGCCGAGGGTGAGGTAGTTGATCCAGCCGAAGCCGGTCTTGGCCGCTGCGGTGGTGAACAGGCGCACTTCGGGCGTGCGGATGCCGGGGCGAATTTCGCCGCTGGGGATGACGAACCCGCCGGCCCACGGCACGAGGCGCGTGACGGCCTGCGGCGTGTGGGGCATCTCGCCGACCTTGGTCCACGTGTCGGTGATGGTGTGATAGGCGAGGATGTCCTTCGCGAAGCCGGGATGATCCTGCGGCGGGACGTCGAACGACGTGCGATCGTCGCCGCCGAGGATGAACAGGTGCGACTGCCCGATCGGCGCCGCCGGGCTCGGGGCGGCGGTGACCGGGTGCGGGAGATCGGCGATGCGCGACCAGCCGCTGGCCGGCGCGTACTTGCAGGCATCGGTCAGGACGTTGCGTTTTGCTTTGCCGTCCGCGCCCGGCACGAGCTGCGCGCCGCCGAAGAGGAAGAACGCGCCGCCCTGCACGCCGGCGACGGGGAGGATTCGCTCCGGGCCGGGCCAGGTCGGGAGTTCCTGCCAGCGCGGGTTGGTCGCCGACAGGTCGATGCTGAGGAAGCGCTTGCTGGCGACGGTCGTCGTCGGCGATTCGTAGCCGCCGGCGATGTAGATCACGTCGCCGATCGCGGCGCCGCATGCTTCGGCCAACGGAAATGGCAATGGCGGAAGCTCGCGGCGATCGAGTCGGCCGTCGTTCCATATCAGCGCGAAGACGTCCGCGTAATGCCGCTTCGCGTCGCTGCCGCCGATGCAGACGATGCCGCTGGCCGTCGAAACGGAGACGCCGTAGCCGATCGGGCGGGGGAGTTTTTCCGTCGATTCGGTCCATTGGCCGTCCGGCTTGGCCAGGATGAAGATGCGATCGTGCCACACCTTCGCGTGACCTTCCCACGGCGGGCCATCGGGAAAATTCGCGCCGCCCGCGACGATCAATGCGCCGTTTGACACGCCCGCGAATGGGCCGGCGAAGCCGAACTTGTCCGGCAAGGTCGGCAGCGACTTCCATTCCAGCGCGGCCACCGCCTGCGTGCCAGTGATCACGACGATCGTCATGACCCACACCGATATCGAGGCGAATCGTCCCATGACTACTTCATCCTCGAGATCGCCTCGAAGAAGCCGAGCGCTTCGTATTCGCGGCGGACGGTGTTCATCTCGTCCTTGGTGAGCGGCTCGAACGGCGGACGTGGCGGGCCGACGTCGACGCCGATCATGCTCATAATGGCCTTCCCCGTGCGCACGCCGCCGAAGCGGAGGAGCACCGCGATCAGGTCGACTGTCAGCCGCGCCGCCTGGCGCGCCGTCGCCAGGTCGCCCGCCGCGAACGCGCGCATCATGCGATGATAAACCGGCGCGGTGTAGTTGTAGGTGCTCCCGACCGCCGCCCGCGCGCCGACCGCGAGTCCGCCGAGCAGATGCTCGTCCACGCCCCACGCGATCTGCAGATCATCGCCTGCCAGCGCGAGGCAGCGCTGATATTCCATCAAGTCCGGGTGCGTGAACTTCACGCCGCGCAGGTTTGGGATTCTTTCCCGGCCCTGCTGAAGAAAATCGACGACCGACATCGCGAATCCCGCGAACCCGGGGATGTGATAGTAATAAAACGGCAGCTCCGGCGCCGCGGCGGCGACGGTTGCGGCGCAGGCGATCGTTTGCGCGACGCCGCCCGGCTTGAAATACATCGGCGGCAGCGCGGACGTCGCGGATGCGCCGATCTGCTGCGCGTGGCTCGCCAGCGCGCTCGCATCGCGCAGGCAGTTGTGCCCCGTGTGCACGATCACGCCGAGCGACGGCCCGCACACTTCCACCCAGCGCTGCGCGACCTGCATGCGCTCGGCGACCGTGAGCGACATCCCTTCGCCGGTCGTGCCGCAGATGAACGCGGCGCTGATGCCGTTGGCGATCAGCAACGCCGCCTGCTTCTCGATCACCGGCAGATTCAACTCGCCATCCGCGCGCAGCGGCGTATGCGGGGCGGCGATCAGCCCGGCGAGGGCGAAACCACTCGCCGCCGAAACGTTCAAACCTCGAGTCATGACGTAGAGCTTACTGCCAGAGGCGCTTCTTCAAACGTGTCGCTCGAAGGCATGACTCTCGCGATAGACCACGAACGCGATCAAAACACGAAAGCCCTTCAACCACTCATTGAAGGGCTCACGGTCTCGGACAGCGGAGAGGCGGGGATTCGAACCCCGGATACGGGTTTGACCCCGTATAACGGTTTAGCAAACCGTCGCCTTCAGCCACTCGGCCACCTCTCCAGGCGATGCAATTGTCGCGGAAACTTTATGCCTCTCGCGACGTGAACGCAAGTTGAGAATGACGCGGCGACGCATGCCCTACGCTCCAACCGGGCGTCCATGAAGTCATGTGGCTTGGGCGTCTCGCCCGAGCGTTCGTGGCGCCAGCCGCTGGCCGCGGCAAATGCTCGGGCAAGATGCCCAAGCCACGGCGATCGCAGCGCCTCTGTAGACAACCGCTCACTGCAGGCCTTCCCATGCGCCGACCGGGTCGGCGTGCTGGAAGGCGGCGCGGATTTTCGCGACGACGTCCGGCGGCAGTGGGCCCTTGTTGGCGTAGGCGATGTTGTGCTTCGCGTTCGTCGGGTTCGTCGTGCCGATGATTGCGGTGCTCACTTCCGGAAAACTGAGCGTGAAGCGGAGCGCGATCTCGGGCCACAGCTCGTCCGGCTCGCCCGAGAAGCCCAGGTCCGCCGGCGTGAGGTCGAGTTTTTTCAGCCGCTCGGTGTAGGCGGACGCGTAATCCTTGTACATGCCGGGCTGGTGCTCCGGCGCTTTCCAGGCGGCGTTGGCGATCGGGCGCTTGGCGATCACGCCGACCTTTCGATCGCGCGCGATCGGCAGCACGCGCACGATGTTCGCCTGGTCGACGATGTTGATCGACGTCTCGACAACGGCGACATCCTCGAGCGTCGCGGCGTAGGCGGCGGCTTCGTTGTCGCCGCTGTAGCCGGCGAAGCGGATCTTTCCCTGCTCCCGCGCTTTCACCAGCGCGCCGAGCGCTTCGCCATGCTCGAGCACCGCGAGCGAACACGAATGCAGAAGCATCACGTCCAGCCGGTCGGTGCGCAGGCGCTTCAGCGAGCGGTCGACCGTTTTTGTGATGAGCGACGCGGACCAGTCCTGGCCGTCGACGCCATCCACGGTCTGCCCGCACTTGGAAACGAGGACGAACTCTTTGCGGCGATTGGCGATCGCTTCGCCGATGAGTTCCTCGGAGTTTTTGTAGCTGGCGGCGGTGTCGATGAGGTTGACGCCGTTGTCGAGGAGGAAGTTGAGGATGTCGGCGGTGCGTTTGCGGTCGGTGGCGAGGAATCCGATCGGGGCCGCGCCAAAGCCGAGCACGCTGACCTGGAGTCCGGTCCGTCCGAAAGTTCGTTTTTGCATGCGGGGATCATAGGGACGTCGGCTGCGGCGGCGGAGGCGAGAATTTTCCGGGCCGCGTGGTAATGTTTGCGGGCATGTCCCTGCGGAAAGTTTTCGTCGGCGTGGCGATGGTGATTCTGTTCATGCTCGCGGCCGGGCTGCCGGCGGCGCGGGGGCAGGAGACGCAGCGGCAGTACCTGTCGGGCCGGGGGACGGATGATGCGGTGGCGTGGGATTTTTTCTGCTCCAGCGGGGGGAAGTCGGGAGAGTGGACGACGATTCCGGTGCCGTCGTGCTGGGATGCGCGCGGGTTCGGGACGTTGAACTATCAGAAGGACACCGAGCCGGCGGAGCAGGGAAAATATCGCCGTCGTTTCACCGTTCCGCCGGAATGGCGCGGGCAGAAGATTCTCATCGTCTTCGACGGGGTGATGACGGACGCGCAGGTGTCGATCAACAGCGCGAGCGCGGGAGAGAAGCACCAGGGCGCGTTTTATCGGTTCAGTTACGACATCACGAAGCATCTCAAATTCGACGGCGCGGAGAATTTGCTTGAGGTGAGCGTCGACAAGCGCTCGACGAATGAATCGATCAACCGCGCGGAGCGGGACGGTGATTACTGGTTGTTCGGCGGGATCTTTCGGCCGGTCTGGCTCGAAGCGCGGCCGCCGCAGCACATTGATCGCGTCGCGATCGATGCGCGGGCGGATGGGACGATTGCGGTCGAAGCGTTTACCGCGGGCGCGGCGTCGCGTGTCGAAGCGCAGGTGATGTTGTTGGACGGGACGGAGGTCGGCGCGGCGTTCACCGGAAAGATCGCCGACGGGAAAGCGCGTGCGGACGGGCAAATCGACGCGCCGAAGACCTGGACGGCGGAGACGCCAAATCTTTATCAGGTCGAAGTTCGGCTCATCGATCGTGACGGAAAGATTCTTCACCGCATCAGGCAGCGTTTCGGCTTCCGCACGATCGAAATCCGCAAGGGCGACGGCATCTATGTGAACGGCACGCGCGTGCTGCTGAAGGGGACGAACCGGCATTCGTTCTGGCCGGAGAGCGGGCGGGCGCTCAACGCGAAGATCAGCCGTGACGACGTGCTTCTGATGAAGGAGCTGAACTGCAACGCGGTGCGGATGAGTCATTATCCGCCGGACGAGCATTTTCTCGACGCGTGCGATGAGCTGGGGCTGTACGTGCTCGATGAGCTCGCGGGCTGGCAGAAGTTTTACGACACGGCGACCGGACGGCGGCTGATCGCGGAGATGATTCCGCGCGACGTGAACCATCCGTCGATTCTTTTCTGGGACAACGGCAACGAGGACGGCTGGAACGTCGAGGTGGACGATGAGTTTCACAAGTGGGACCCGCAAAAGCGCGCGGTGCTGCACCCGCGCGGGATGTTTTCCGACGTGCAGACGATTCACTACCGCACCTTCGACGATCACGTGAAACTCTGCGCCGGCAACGACATTTTCATGCCGACGGAATTTTTACATGGCCTGTTCGACGGCGGCGCGGGGGCGGGGCTGGCGGAATACTGGGACGTCATGCGCGCCAGCAAAGTCGGCGGCGGCGGATTTTTGTGGGCGTTCGTCGACGAAACGGTGAAGCGGCCGGACACCGGAATGATGGACACGGCCGGCAACCGCGCGCCGGATGGCGTGGTGGGGCCGTATCGGGAGAAGGAAGGATCGTTTTACGCCGTCAAAGAGATCTGGTCGCCGGTCGTGGTGCGGCGCGTGGGCGGGTTTGTCGTGGAGAACCGGTATGCGTTCACGAATACCAGTCAGTGCAGATTCACCTGGGAGTTGCGAAAATTCCGCGGGCCCTGGGATGGCAAGGCGGGTCACGAGGTGACCGCGCAGTGGACGCAGGCGGTGGATGTTCCGCCGGGCGGGACGCGGGAGATCGTCGTGGCGATGCCGCAGTCGGCGAAGGAGACGCGGGCGGATGCAATCGCGCTGCGCGTCGATGATCCGAACGGACGGGAATTGTGGACGTGGGTGTGGCCGATCGGCGCGTGGCCCGACGCGACAGCGGCGGTCGCGGGACCGAGTCAAATCCCGTTCGGCGGCAAGGTGCGAATCGCGGGGCCGGGAAAATTGATCAAGTCGGACTGGCACATCGACGCCGACGGATGGGCGGTGCTGGATTACGCGTACACGCTCGACGGCACGGTCGACTTCCACGGCGTCAGCTTCGAGTTGCCGGAGAAAGACATCAAGTCGATGCGCTGGCTCGGCGAAGGTCCCTTTCGCGTCTGGAAGAATCGACTGGCGGGCGGGACGCTCGGCGTGTGGGAAAATTTTTACAACGATACGATCACCGGATTCGACGGCTGGAAATATCCGGAATTCAAAGGGTATTACTCCGGCGTGCGCTGGATGCGGATCGAGACGACCGGCGGCCCGATCGTGATGGAATTGGACGACCCGTCGCTGTTCGTGCAGGTGGGCAAACCGAAATTTCCCGGCGACCCGACGCCGTTTTCACCGACGACCGCGGCGACGCAACGTGCGCCGCGCACGCAATTGAGCGGCAACGCGTGGACGCTTTTTCCGGATGCGGGATTGTCGATCCTCCACGCCATCCCGCCGATCGGGTCCAAGTTTCAACTCGCGAATACGACGGGGCCGCAGGGGCAGCAGAATGTGGCGAAGGGGGAATATCGGGGGAGGGTGCGGTTTTATTTTGGCGAGCCGCGGTGATGCTTCCACGTGGCATGGGCGTCTCACCCGTGATTTGCGGCCGCCAGCCGCTCTTTGCCCTTTCACAAAAAACTGGAGCCGCTGGCGCGGCGAGCTGCATGGGCGAGGCGCCCATGCCACGAAGCGATTATCCTCATGGCATGTCATTCCGCGCTCGATTCATCATCGTCGTGATTGCTTCATTTCTTTGGCCAGCAGCCGTCCGCGCCCAGCAGCCGCCGCGGCCGAACATTGTCGTCATTCTGGCGGATGACATGGGGTTCTCGGATATCGGCGCGTACGGCGGCGAGATCGAGACGCCGAATATTGATGCGCTGGCGAAGAGCGGCGCGAAGTTTTCGCAGTTCTACAACACGGCGCGGTGCTGTCCGACGCGGGCGTCGCTGCTGACGGGTTTGTATCCGCACCAGGCGGGCGTCGGGCATATGACGTCGCATTCGTTCAAGGATCATCCGGGATATCAGAACGAACTGTCGAAGGAGACGCGGACGATCGCGGAAGTGCTGCGCTCGGCGAAGTACGCGACGTACATGACCGGGAAATGGCATGTCACGCGCAAGGATGGTCCGAACGGGCCGAAGGACAATTGGCCGATTGCGCGGGGGTTCGATCGGTATTACGGAACGATCAAAGGGGGCGGAAGTTATTACGACCCGGCGACGCTGTGTCGGGATGAGAAGCCGATCACGCCGGAGTCGGATGAGGAGTACAAGCCGGCGGAGGGGAAGCAGTTTTATTACACGGATGCGATTGCGGATCAGTCGGCGCGATTCGTCAGAGAACACCGGCAGCGAAATGAGGATGGGCGGCCGTTCTTTATGTACGTGGCGTTCACATCGCCGCATTGGCCGCTGCATGCGCCGGCGGAGACGGTGGCGAAATATCGGGGGAAGTACAAGGCGGGGTATGAGCCGATCCGAGCAGCGCGATTCGCGCGGCAGAAGGAGATGGGGCTGATTGATGCGGCGACGGAGCTCTCGCCGGCGGCGTGGAATTGGGAGCAGGTGGAGAACCGCGCGTGGGAAGAGCGCTGCATGGAAGTGTACGCGGCGCAGGTCGATCGGATGGACGCGGGCGTGGGGAGAATTGTCGACGCGCTCAAGGAGGCCGGGCAGTTTGAGAACACGCTGATTCTTTTCCTGGCCGACAACGGCGGATGCGCCGAGAAAATGGGGCGGATCGCGCACATCGATCGCATCCAGTCGCCCGCGACGCAGCCGCGCCGGCCGATGCAGATTCAGTTGGATGTCTTTCCGAAACACACGCCTGACGGGCGGCCGATCTGGGACGGACATGCGGCGATGCCGGGGCCGGACGACTCTTATGTCGCGTACGGCGAAGGTTGGGCGAATGTGTCGAACACGCCGCTGCGATTTTATAAACATCACACGCACGAAGGCGGGATTTCGACGCCGCTGATCGCGCATTGGCCGAGGGGCGTGAAGCCGCGCGGCGGCGCGGGGGATTGGGAGCGTCAGCCGGGGCATTTGATCGACATCATGCCGACGTGCGTGGAGCTGGCCGGCGCGGAATATTCCAAAACGAAATCGCGGATGGAGGGCGTCAGTCTCGTCAGCGCCTTCGCCGGCGAAAAGCTCGATCGCGGCCGGCCGATCTTTTTCGAGCACGAGGGGAACCGCGCGGTGCGCGACGGCAAGTGGAAGCTGGTCGCGAAGACAGCGAAGGGAAAGTGGGAGCTGTACGACATGGAAGCGGACCGCAGCGAGATGAACGACCTCGCGGCGAAAGAACCCGAGCGCGCCGCGACGATGGCGCAGCAGTGGCAGCAGTGGGCGGAGCGGGCGAACGTCCTGCCATTGAACCCGTGGCGGACGGAAGTCGAGTAGCAAAGAATAAATGTCATCCTGAGAGGGTGTTTAAGAAGTCCGTCACCTCAGAGGACAAGCGTTGTCATCCTGAGCGTACTCGCGAAGGATCTGCGTTTGACGACGAGGAACGCAGATGCTTCGGAGTACCTCAGCATGACAAAATGCTCGTCTTTGGCGCAGCAGGACTTCATACTTTCTCAGGATGACATTCAGGATTTATCGGTCCTGATTGCGACGATGACCCGCTGCGACGTGTTGCCGATAATGATGTAGCCCATGCTTTCGGCACGCGCCTATTCATTCCGCCAGAAGTCCAAGCTGGCGATCTCGCTGTCGTGGATCGGCGGGTATGCGAACGTCGTGATGCTCCTGACCTGCGGCACGTTCGCGTCGCACATGACCGGCAACGCGACGCGCTTCGGCGAACTGCTCCTGATGCGCGACTGGCCGCTGGCGGCGGCGTTCGGACTGCTCATCGTTTCGTTCTGGTTCGGCGCGCTCTCGTCGGCGTTCATGACCGAGTGGGCGCAGCGCGCCGGAGTGCGATCGAAGTACGTCCTCCCCATGGTCGTCGAAGGGGCGCTGCTCACGGTACTCGCGTGGTTGGTTTACCAACACACGCACGGGGGCGCCGGCAACACGCTGCTCATTCATTCGATGGCGAACTGCGCGGCGTTCGCGATGGGGTTGCAGAATGCGACGATCACGGAAATCTCCGGCGCGGTCATCCGCACGACGCACCTGACCGGCGTGATCACCGACTTCGGCCTCGAGGGCGTGCGCTTCCTCAACTGGTACCTCGACCGCGCCCGCGGGCGCTGGTGGTCGCGCAGCGGACGCGTGCTGCGCATCAGCCAGCGCCATCCGACGGCGCAGCGATTGTTTTTGCTCTTCGCGGTCTTCTGGTCGTTCATCGTCGGCGCGGCGATGGGGACGGCGGCATATCGGTACGCGCCGGCGCTATCGCTGCTGCTGCCGGTCGCGTTCATCGCGTGGATCATCGTCATGGACTGGCGCAAGCCGATCGCGGGCGTGAAGGAGCTCGACCTGCTGAGCGATCCGGAGCTGCGCGCGTACGGCATCGTCAAGGCGCTGCTGCCGCCGGAGCTGGGGTTGTATCGGCTGACGCATCATCGCAGCGACCGCGCACATCAGCCCCCGGATTTTTACCAGTGGATGGAGCATTTGCCGCCTCACTGGCGCGTGATCATCCTGGCGATCAGCCCGTTGACGTATTTCAACGAAAACTCGGCGCTGGCGCTGCGTGACGTGACGGAGCGGCTGCACACGAAGGGGCGCGATCTGATCGTCTCCGGGATCACGCGGACGCAGTACAAAACGCTGGTGCACAACGGGCTGCTCGACGCGCTCGAATCGGAAAATCTCTGTCCGGATCTGGAATTCGCGATTGCCCGCGGGATCGATCTGCTTCGACACAAAGAATTGGAACCACCGATAAACACGGATGCACACAGATCAGTAATGCAGAAGTGAATTCCCATCTGTGTCCATCCGTGTTCATCTGTGGTTTCATTCTCTCTTTCGCCGTTGCATCGGCGGCGGATCCCGTCGAACGGAATGTGCTGCTCCCGCCCGCGAAGGCCAATCCGCGCAACAGCGAAGCGGCGATGATCGACCTGGCGGACGGGCGGATCATGCTCGTCTACAGCCGCTTCACCGGCGGCCGCGACGATCACGCGAAGGCGAATCTCGCGGCGCGATTCTCATCGGACGGCGGGGCGACGTGGACGAAGGAAGACGTCGCGGTCACGGCCGATGACGAAGGCGGCATGAACACGATGTCGCCGTCGCTGTTGCGGATGAAGGACGGCGCGCTCGGGCTGTTTTACCTGCGGAAGAACAACATGACGGACTGCCGCGTTTTTCTCCGCGTTTCGCGCGACGAGGGAAAGACGTGGGGCGATGCGAAACCGTGCATCGAGACGATCGGGTACTACGTCATGAACAACGACCGCGCCGTGCGGCTCACGGGCGGGCGCATTCTGCTGCCGGTCGCGCTGCATGCGACCCCGGCGGCGCCGCAATTCGAGCGTCATGCGGCGATCGCATGCTTTTACTCCGACGACGACGGCAAGACCTGGTCGCGCGGCGAAAACGTTCCCGGCGGCGGCACGAACGCGCTGGAAGAGCCGGGCGTGGTCGAGTTGAAGGATGGACGGGTGATGCTGTGGGTGCGAACGGATGCGGGAAAGCAGTTCATGTCGCACTCAAAGGACGGCGGCGTGACGTGGAGCGAGTTTTCGCACTCCAACATCGCCTCCCCGCGCTCGCCGGCGTCGATCAAGCGGATTCCGTCGACCGGCGATTTGCTCCTGGCGTGGAACAACAACGGCGACGTCAGCGGCCCGACGCACGGCAAGCGCACGCCATTCAACGTCGCGATCAGCCGCGACGACGGCGGAAGTTGGACGAACGCAAAGACGCTGGAGAGCGATCCGGACGGGTGGTATTGCTACACGGCGATTCATTTCGCGAGCGATGACGTGGTGCTCTCGCACTGCGCGGACAATTTGAAGACGAGCAAAGCGCTCTCGACGACGCAGCTCACGCGGTTTCCGGTAAAATGGTTGTATGAGTGAGTGGAGTCGCGTAACCGCGCGAGCGACGGAGCCGGACTGGTAACGGTTATTTCGTCCGTCCCGCGTCATGCGGACGTTTGAATCCCGCGTCGGTCAGCACCTGCATCGCGCGGTCGAAATGCTCATCGTTCACCCACACGTGCGGCAGTGCTTCGTCGGATGAAACGACGTTGCCCAGGATCTCGCTGAGCGCGCCCGGCTCGACCATCGTCTCGATGCCTTCGTCTTCGAGGGCGGCCTTGGCCAGGACGGCGTCGGCTTCGTTCAGGGCGGTGTAGACTTTTTTCATTGCGATCAATCCTTCCCGAAAATGGCGGCGTCGCGATCGTCGCCGTCGTCCCCCTCGCGCGACAGCCCGCGGCGGACGGCGGTTTTGCCGAAGCGATCGACGATATGGTCGACCACCTTGTCCAGCCGCTCGTGTTTTTCGCCTGCCGGGTCGGTGAAGAGCGGGAGCTGCGCGCCGCCGCCGCTGAGATTTCGGGCGGCCATGCCGATCAGGCGGACGGGGACGAAATTTTTCGCCGCCCATTCGTCGAAGACTTCGCGCGTGACGTTCCAGAGCAAATCGGTGCGGTCGCTCGGCTCATCGAGCGTGCGCGAGCGCGTGATCGTCTTGAATTCGCCGAAGCGGATTTTCAACGTCACGCCGCCGGCGCGGAGCTTGTGTTTGCGCAGGCGGCGGGCGACGTGCTGGACTTGCTCGAGCAGTTCGTTGCGGACGACGTCCGGTTCGGCGATGTTGACGCCGAACGTGTTTTCCTGGCTGATTTGCTTCGCTTCGGAATCGGTGACGACCTCTCGATCGTCGCGGCCGAGTGCGAGGTTGCGGCAACGTTCCGCGTCGTCGCCGAGCAAGCGCGAAAGCGTCGCGTCGCTCGCCTTGCGCAGGTCGCCGATCGTGCGAATGGCCATGCCCTCGAGCCGGGCGGCGGTCTTCGGGCCGATGCCCCAGATTTTTGTCACCGGCAGCGGCGGGAGGACGCGATCGACGTCGTCGGCGTTGATGACGGTCAGGCCGTCCGGTTTCTCGAGATCGGACGCGAGCTTGGCGAGGAACTTATTGGGCGCGACGCCGACGGACGTCGTCAGTGAAAGCTCGTCGCGCACGCGCCGTTTGATCGCGCGGGCGATTTCGATCGCCGAGCCGTGAATGCGCTCGCTGGCGGTGACGTCGAGGAAGGCTTCGTCGATGCTGAGCGGCTGCACGATCGGCGTGAAGGCGTCAAAAATTTCGAAGAGCCGATCGGAGATTTCCCGGTAGCGCTCGAAGCGTCCCGGGACGACGATCGCGTGGGGGCAGAGTCGCTTCGCAACCGACATGGGCTGCGCGGAGTGACAGCCGAACGGCCGCGCCTCATATGAAGCCGTCGCGACCACGCCGCGCGGCCCGTCGCCGCCGACCAGGACCGGCTTGCCGCGCAGCTTCGGGTCGTCGAGCTGCTCGACGGCCGCAAAGAACGCGTCCATGTCGACGTGGAGGATGGCGCGCGGGGCGTAGGTCACGTGCGCGAATATTGTAGCCTCAGCGGCGCGACGACAGGCCGCGCAGAAATCCGCTCAGGATGACATTCCTCCCCAGCGAAATCGCTACACGCGAGCGCGGATCGCGTAGCCGGGCCGTCCGCTTAGTCGTTCCCGTGACCGTTTCGGCTCCTTGACCTGTCGAAGAGGTAAATGCTGCCGCCGAGCACTTCCGTCGGGGTGTCGTGGCGCAGGGACTCAAAGCGTTCGCGGAGCGCGGGGGGGAGATAGAGGCCTTGGAGATACGTCGCGCTGATGGCGATGACGTCCTCGCCGCCGGACGGCAATGTCGTCGGCCCACCGCCGCCGCCCGCGCGGGCAGGCCCGCGCAGATCGCGGTAGCGGATGCCATAATACGATGGATCGGCGGCGCCGTAGTACGCGAGGTAGAGGACTTTGTCCGGGTGGCGGCGTTGCCAATCGCGGAGTAACTTCAGGTCCTGCCCCCAGTCCAAATTGGAATCACCGAGGAGCTTCACTCCCCCGCGCGATCCGCCGACCGCGACATTGAAGAACGGGATGTAATTCGGATACGCCGCCGTCGTCTCAACCAGCATCCCCAGCACCAGCACGCCCGCGACGGCTGCGGCGAGGCGCGGGCGGCGCTGCCAGGCGTACGCGGCGGCGAGACCGATGCCGATATAGATGAACGGGAACACCGGCAACACGTGGCGCAATCCGTAATTCAGGTGGGACGCCATCGCCAGCAGAAGAAAGACTGCTGGCGGAACGATCAGGCAGATTGCGGCCCAAAGGGTCCACGTATCGCTGCCGCCATTGCCTCCGCGGGATCGGCGGAGGATGCGCTGGCTCAGAACCGTCACGCCGATGATGAGCGCCGCCATGAACGCGGTCACGTGCGCGAGCGGCGCCTTCACCAGCATCGCCAGCGGAAAGTAATGCCACCATCCACGCTGGGAGAATTCGCCGGCGAGGAAATTTTCGTGGGTGATCGACACCATATAGGTGAATAACAATCCGGCCAGCCACGACTCCGGCAGCAGGCGGTGGGAGTAGGCGTAAAGAACCGCCCGGAGCGTCGCGCCCGGCCTCCAGGCATCAATGTCAGCGGGCGTCGGGGTGCGCGTCGGATCGGCGACCTGCACCTCAAAAAACGCGATGTCCTGGAGGATCGGCAGCACGGCGAAATGCGATTGAGGATCCGTGCTGGGCGCAAACCGGAAGCGATAAACCGCCCACGTGCCGGCGTAGCTGACGACCAGCGACAGCACGCACAGCGCCGCCGCCGCGCTGAGCCGCGCTGCGCGGGTTTGAAGCGGTCTGCCGACAAATTCCCATGGCAACGGCAGGACCGCGCGGATCACCAGCAGTGCTGCCACGATGGGCCCGAATACCAGCCCCGAGAACTTCACGTTAACCGCCGCTGCGCACAGCGCCGCGCACGCCAGCGCGTTCAGTACGGTAACCCGCCGCCCCATCCGCCACACGGTCGCGGCCAGGGCAAGAAACACCAGGGCGAGGAACACGTCGTTTTTGACCAGCGGCCCGTGCGCCAGGAAGTTCGGATCGAGCGCGAAGCAAATCGTCGCGACCACCGCTGCCACTCCGCCCGCCAGCCGCCACGCCCACCACGCCATCAGCGCGCCCAGCGCCACCGCGGCGATCAGCATCATGACGCGCGCGCGCGCGATGAGCGCATCGGCGTCGGTTGCA
>JAXDMN010000342.1:0-29644 GCA_034666045.1 Phycisphaerales bacterium
TTGCCCGCGGGTCTGTTACTTTATATAGTGTCGGTTCCGCTGGGCGGCGGGCATGGCCGGCACGGGCCGGGGAACATATCGCTTGTTGAGATCGGGCGCATTGGGGCGAGGGCATGGGCAATATCACGATCGAAGTCTGGGACACGACGGGAAACAAGAAGCAACTCGTCGAAGTGCCCGGCGACGCGGCGATTAATCGCGTGATCGCCGTGCTCGTCGACCGGATGGGGCTCCCGCGCCGCAGTCCGGATAATCAACTCATGAGTTACCGCCTGCACCACCGCGCGAGCGGCCGGCAGTTGCTGGATAGCGAGACCCTGACGTCTGCGGAAGTTCGAGACGGGGACATTCTTCGCTTGCAGCCGGAGATCACTGCGGGCTAGGGGGTAGCACAGCTTGTCGGACGTGATTCGCATTGCGGAGTCCGATCGGTTCGATCGGTTTCGGCTCATCGCGTGGTGGGACCAGCCGCGCCTGCGCGCCGCACGCGTGCTGGTCGTCGGCGCGGGGGCGCTTGGAAACGAGATCGTCAAAAACCTCGCGCTGCTCGGGGTCGGCAACGTGCTCGTGGCGGACATGGACACAATCGAGGGGTCGAACCTCTCGCGGTCGGTGCTGTTCCGCGCGGCGGATTGCGGCCGACACAAAGCGGCGGTGGCGGCGGCGACTGCGAAGCAGATTTACCCGGACATGCGGGCGCAGCCCTTCATTGGCAACGTCGTTTACGACCTGGGGCTGGGCGTGTTCCGCTGGGCGGACGTGATCATCGGGGGATTGGACAATCGTGAAGCTCGCGTCGCGATCAACCGCGCCGCCGCCCGCGCGGGGCGGTCGTGGATCGACGGCGCGATCGAGCGATTGGACGGCGTCGCCCGCGTTTTCACGCCGGCGTCCGGGCCGTGCTACGAGTGCACGATGAGCGACGTCGATTGGAAGATGCTCGACGCCCGCCGCAGTTGCGCGCTGCTTTCGCGCGCCGAGATGATGGAGGGGAAAGTGCCGACGACGCCGACCACCTCGTCGGTCATCGCTGGAATTCAATGTCAGGAGGCGGTCAAGCTCCTTCACGGCATGGATGTGATGTCCGGCGCCGGGTTCGTGTTCAATGGCGTTACGCATGAAAGCTACCAGGTGCGATACAAGCGGCTGCCGGACTGTCCGTCGCACGATGCGGACGCGCCGGTCGAGGTAATGCCCGGCCGCTCGGATGAAACGTCCATCCGGGACATGCTCGAGCATGTTCGTCGGGATTTAGGTCCCGACGCTGTGCTCGAGTTCAATCAGGATCTTTTGTCCAGCCTCGAATGCGCGACGTGTGGCACGCGCGAGCCGCTGCTGGCGTCGCTCGGCAAGGTGACCGAGGCGCAGGGCCGCTGTCCGCGCTGCGGCGAGCATCGCATCCCGCACACGTTTCACACGGTGGACGGGTCGGAGAGTTTTCTCGATCGATCGATCCGTGAAATCGGCGTCCCGCCATGGGACGTGCTTGCCGGGCGGCGGGGGATGGAGCAGCGGTTCTACGAGTTCCGCGCGGACAGCGCGGATGTGCTGGGCGAGTTGGCGTCGCCGGCCGAAATTGGGACAACGCAACCATGAGCACGACCGCAGGACCGGACATTCGGCAGTTGCAGGATCGCGACCTGCCCGCGGGCAAGTTTCCCGGTGACGGCAAGTCCGACTTTCGGGTCTGCATCGACCCGAAGGCGCACAAGCAGATTCACCAGCACGCGAAGGACAACGTTGCGGTCGAGATCTGCGGCGTGCTGGTTGGACGCTGGGGCCGCGACGAACACGGGCCGTTCCTCTTCGTCTCGGCATCAATTCCCGGCGAGGCCGCAACCAACAAGCTCGCCGAGGTCACTTTCACCCACGACACCTGGTCGAAGATCAACGCGCGGATGGACAAAGACTTTATCGGCGAATCGATCGTCGGCTGGTATCACACGCACCCGGATTTCGGCATCTTTCTCTCCGACCGCGACCGCTTCATTCACGAGCACTTCTTCAACGAGCCGGGACAGGTGGCGCTGGTCGTCGATCCGGTTCGCGAACAGGAAGGTGTCTTCGTCTGGTCGCGCGGCAAACCGGTCACCAGCTCGCACTATTGGATTGGCGACAAGATCCAACTGCCGCAGAAGCAGGACGAGGAGGGCGAGCGGCACGAGAAGCGCAGCGAGCAGCCGGCCGGCAGTGAGCAGCGCGCCGACGAATCGCATCGCGATCGCCCGCCGCCGTTGGGGACGGCGACACTGGTCATCGGGGCGGTCTGCATGCTGATGATCGGTTGGATGGCGCACGAGCGTCTGGCCGGCTCGGAGCGGCAGAAGCTGGTCGAGTTCATGCAGGTCGAGCGGGTGCGGTTGAATCACGACCTGGCGGAGGCTCAACAAGCGCTCAACGAAACCGTTAAACCGCTCGAGAGCGTGCTGCAACGAAATCCGGATGCACTGGGCAGGCCGCAAGTTCAGACGGCATTTGCGCAGGTGGTGACAGGGTTTGCAGCCACTGCGGAACAATTGAACGCGGTGCGGCGGCGCTATGGCATCGACGAGCGCGAGATCGGCCAACTCGCGACATTGCTGGCGAAGGAACAGGCGATGCTGGAGGCGAGGCGAAAGGCGCAGGAGCCGTCGACCGCGCCCACCACCGCGCCCGCGATCACAGCCGGCGGCGCGACAGCCGTGCCCGCGACGCAGAAGGCCGCGCAGCCGGAGGCGCCGCGATGACCGAACGATCGCCCATGCGGATCACCGATCAGGATCTCTTCGACGCGCGAGTCGAAGGATACCTGGAAGAACAGGCCGTCATCAGCCGCATGGCGCCGGACATCCCGGAGCAGTCGCTGCTGTCGCGCATCGTTTACTCCAGCTATTTCTATCTCGGGCTGGCAGGCGTGACCGGCGCCCTCGGCGGTTGGGCTTGTTGCGAGCCCTTCATCAGCGAGACCGGCACTGTCGAGCAGAGCCAGGTTGGTTTGGTGCTGCTATTTCCCGTCGTCGCCGCGATGATCGGGCTGGTCATTGGCGCGGCGGAGGGAATCATCACGCGCAACCCGATGCGCGCGTTGGTCAGCGGCGCCGTCGGGCTTGGGATCGGCTTCGCGGGCTCGCTGATCATGCTCATCCCGGCGGGGATGATCTTCAACATCATGGCGACGATGGCTGTTTCGGCGAGTCCGGTTCAGCCGGGTCAGGTCCCGCGCGGGTTTGGGCTATTCCTCTTCATCAGCGGGCGCGCGATGGCGTGGGCGGTGATCGCGATACCGGCCGGCATCGGGCAGGGAATCGCGCTGCGCGAGAAGAAGGTGATCTGGAACGGCGTGGTGGGCGCCGTCCTGGGCGGGATGCTCGGCGGATTGATCTTCGACCCGATCGATTTCGCCCTGTCCAGCGGCCGCGACGCCAGCCTCAGTCGCGCCGTCGGCGTCGCGGTCGTCGGGCTGATGGTCGGCGTGTTCATCGGACTGGTCGAGCAGTGGACCAAGACCGCGTGGCTCCTCATGCGCGCGGGCCCGCTCGCGGGCAAGCAGTTCATCATCTACCGTCAGACCACCGTTGTGGGCTCATCGCCCAAGGCGGACATCTACCTGTTCAAGGACGACGCGATCGAGCCGCGGCATGCGCTGGTGCACAATCGAGGGGGACGATTTGAGATCGAGGACTGCGGCACCGCCGACGGGACGTACATCAACGGGATCCCCGTGAAGCGGCAGTTCCTTCGCGCCGGTGACCAGATCGTGATGGGAAAGACCGTGTTGGAATTCGCGGTCAAGGAGACAGCGTAGCGGACTCGCTTGCAAGAAAAGGGAAACGGCAATGCCCATCAGTATGCGGTGTCCGCAATGCGGACGGAAACTGAGCGCCCCGGATTCGGCGGCCGGTAAGCGCGC
Source organism: Phycisphaerales bacterium (assembly GCA_034666045.1). Lineage (GTDB taxonomy): Bacteria > Planctomycetota > Phycisphaerae > Tepidisphaerales > Tepidisphaeraceae > JAICTV01. The sequence continues at coordinate 3,890 of JAXDMN010000342.1, forward strand.
GCGATGCCCCGACTGCAAGACGGTGATGACGCTGCCGTCGGCGCCGGGCGAAGAGGTGCTCGACGCGGAGCCGGTCGAGTCGTCTCCGCCGTCATCGGACATGGGAATCGAGCCGGACCCATATGCGCCTGCGCCGCAGGCGTCCGCTGGGCCGGGGAAATTTTATCCACCGCCGCCGTTACCAGTGGACCCGTACGACATCCCGCTGGCGCCCGAGGCTCCGCCGCCCCTGCCGGCGGGGACGCCCCAGGGACCGCCGCGACGTCCGTGCCCGATGTGCGGCGAGATGATTCCGGTCAACGCCGTCCAGTGCCGCTTCTGCCATGAGATCTTCGACCCGTCGCTGAAGAAGGCGCAGGGAAAGAAATACACGGCCGACACGGACGAAAACATGAGCACCGGCGAGTGGGTGGTCGCCATTTTGTGCAGCGGCATCGGTTGCATCTGCGGCATCATCTGGATGATCCAGGGGAAGCCCAAGGGCAAGAAGATGCTCGGCGTTTCGCTGCTGTTTGCAGTCCTCTGGTCGGTGATCCGGGGAATCCTCGAAAGCCAGAACTAACCTTGAGCGGTGGACGTATCCATGGCGGTTGTCACTTGTGAATGTGGAGCGCGCGTCCGGGTGCCGGACGATGCCAGCGGCGCGTTCCGGTGCCCGCGGTGCCGCGTGATGATCGCCGCGCCGGCGCCCGTCGGCGCAGGTGAAGGGGCGGCGGGGCAGTTCACGACGACGGATGTCTCGCGCGCCCGCGGCGAGGCGACGACCTGTCCTACGTGCCAAACCGTGATCGCCGGCGACGCGCCGCGGTTGTTTTGTCCATCGTGCGGGCAGCCGCACCATCAGGAATGCTGGGACGAGATCGGCGGATGCGCCGTATACGGGTGCAAATCCGCCCCGGAAACGATCAAGCAGCCGGACACGGAGCCGGCGCGCTTCGCCTGGGGTGACGTCAAGTCGTGTCCGATGTGCGGCGAGCAGATCAAATCGATCGCGCTCAAGTGCCGTTTCTGCGGCGCGAACTTTGACACCGTCGATCCGCTTGATGCATGGGACCTGCGCAAGCGGGTGACGCGCCAGCAGGGCGCGCAGTCGCTGCGCACCGGCGTCATCGCGCTGTTCGTCCTCAGCCTGATCGGCGTAATCGCGCCGCTCATGCTGATCATCAACCTGATCTTCGTCCTGGCCAACCGCGCGAGGTTGAAGGAAGCCGGGCCGGTGATGTTGGTGCTTGCATATGCGTCGATCGCACTGTCCGTGGTCTACTGTGTATTGATGCTGGTGTTGATAGTGAGCGGCGCGTGACAGTGATGATGGTGAGCGAAGGGATTTCATGGAACCTTCCGCCGAACAACCGATAGTGCTCGACGCGGGCGATCGCGAGGCGGGAACGTTCTGCGCCCGTTGCGGCGTCGAGGTCGTGCGCGGCGAGGCGGTGGCGCAGTGCGCGCGGTGCGGCACGCTACACCATCGCGACTGTTGGGACGCCGGCGCCGGCGGATGCAACTCCTACGCCTGCGCCCCCGCGCGACGGCCGAGCCGCGGGGAAGCCGATCCGCGCAGCGCTTGGACGATCACTGTCGAAGAACTCGACCGCGCGATTCCGCTGCCCGCTCCGAGGGACCCGTTTGCCGGCCCCGGCGTCGCCGCGTCGTCATCGTCTACTACGCCGGAAGCGATGCGCTGGAGCCGCACGGCAGTCGCTGCGCTCATCGTCGCCGTCGCGGGGATCCCACTTTTTGGCGTCGTCACCGGCGTGATCGCGATCGTGCTCGCCTGCATCGCGCTCGGCACGATCCATCGCACGCAACGACGCGGGCTCGCACTTGCCGTGTGCGGGCTGTTGCTTGGAGTGGTCGACATCATCGGTTGGAGCATTTTCCTCACGACGTGGTACGCCCCCCGGGCGACGACGGCTCTGCGGCCCCCTGAGATGGAACTCGATCCTGCGGCGCTGCAAGCCGTCGATCCGAGCATCGCCGATGCGATGCGCGCCAACGTGGTGATCTCCGCGCGCAGCGGCTTCGATGGCGAGCGGCTTGGGTCGGGCGTGGTGTTGAAGCTCGAGAATGGCGTCGCCCACATCGTCACGAACCGGCACGTCATCGATTCGTCCTACTCCGGCGACGCCGGCGATTCTGCGAAGCCCACGGTCGGTTCCATCCTCGTGCGGATGCTCGGCCAACCGCCGGCCGAGGGAAAGCTGCTGTGGGTTGCCCCCTCGGGCGTCGACCTCGCGATCGTCACCGTCAATTGTGCAAGCGGCGAGGTGCGCGCGGCAAACTATCCGGCGGCCCACGCCCTCAAGTTGGGTGATCCCGCCTTCGCCGTCGGAAATCCGCACGCGCTCGGGTGGAGCTTTGCGCCCGGTTCGGTCTCGCAGATGCGCAAGTGGAATGTCGGCGGACAGGAACTGCTCGTGATCCAGACCACGGCGCCGATCAACTCCGGCAACAGCGGCGGCGGGCTGTACGACAAAGACGGGTTCGTCGTTGGCATCAACACGTGGACGGAGGATAAGCAGGTGAGTGAAGGGATCGGCTTTGCGATCTCGTTCGATTCCGTGCTGCGGTTGGCGCCGCCGGCGGCGCTGCGTGTGAAACCGGCTTCGCCGCTACAGAGGGAGAAATGAGCACCGTTCGACTGCGCAGACTTCAGGCGGATTACGAGCGGGTGACCGGGCTGATCAACCGTCATCCACGGCTCCAACTCCTGCGCGTCGACGGCACGCCGCCCGAGCGGTATCAGGTCGAGTACCAGGTGAAGAGTCTTCGGCAGAAGGACGGGGATTTGCTGGAGGTGGGCAGCCACGTCGTCGAGATTTTTCTGCCGCGCGAATACCCGCGCACGCCGCCGCTGTGCCGCATGCTCACGCCGGTGTTTCATCCGAACATCGCGCCGCACGCGATCTGCATCGGCGATCACTGGAGCGCCGGTGAATCGCTCCCGTCGCTGGTTGCGCGAATCGGCGAGATGCTGGCCTATCAGAGCTACAACACCAAGAGCCCCCTCAACGGCGAGGCGGCGAAATGGACGGACCAGAATATTCAGCGACTTCCGCTCGACCGGGTGAACATGCACGTGGAGGAGCCCGAGAGCATTAGCGCGCCCCCACCTGGTTCGATCCCGTCGCCGGCGATCGAGCAGGCTGCGCTGATCCTGAGCTGTCCCGGTTGCTCGGCAAAGATCCGCGTCAAATCTGGGTTGGGCAGCCAGGTCCGCTGCCCGAAATGCAAGACGGTCATTGCAGTGCCTCAATGACAGTACCCACCGAACCTTCTTCCTGCGCGCTTCACCGGCGGCACCGGGAGATGCTCGTCATCTGCGCCGCTGTGATCGTCTTGTCGCTGTTGCTCACGATCCGACATGACGGCCGCGTCGCGCTGAAAGGCGTCCAAAGCTTTCCCGTGCCGGAAACGTGCCTCACGCACATGCTCTTTGGTTTCGATTGTCCGGCTTGTGGATTGACCCGCAGCTTTATCGAGTTGTCTCGCGGACAGTGGCAAGCCTCGCTGAGGTATCACCGGCTCGGATGGATGATGGCCCTGGCGGTGCTCGTCCAACTGCCTTACCGAAGCATCTGCCTCATCACCGGTCGCTCTCTCCGCCGCACGCCGACGTCACTGTTCGGATATATGCTGATCACCGCGTTGCTTCTCAACTGGCTCATGCTGCACGCACCGCCGCGCTGAGATCGGCGTCGCATCGACGGGCTGATCAGACTTCTTCACTGCTTCGCGTGCGACTGATCCGGGCCGGAGTTCCAGAGGACGATCACTGGCTCATCGCGACTGTCATGCTCACCGGAAAGTATGCTCAGCGATGCGGTGTGTAAGAGAAGACGCTGTCCTTCGCGTACCGTCAGGGCGAGCCAACGAGCAGCGAGCGCGCGCAGAAAATGTCCGTGGGAAAACACGGCTGCATTGCCCTCCGCGGCGCGAAGCCGGGGCAGAATCTGGTCGACCCGGTCGGAAACATCCGCTGGCGATTCGCCGCCGGGACAGCCGTGTTGAAACAGGTTCCAATGCGGGTGCCGAGCCCGGATCTCCGCGGAGGTAAGGCCCTCATAATCGCCGTAGTTCCATTCGGTAATCGCCGGTTCAACCTTCATCACGCTCGCGAAGCCGGCCAGTTCGCATGTGCGACGTGCGCGCTGCAAGGGACTCGTCCACACCTGGGAAAGCTCGATATGACGCAGTCGTTCCCCGAGCTGATGCGCTTGTCGTTCGCCGCGCTCGGTGAGCGGAATGTCCGTACCGCTGGTGTGCCGCCCGGAGAGCGACCATTCTGTTTCGCCGTGTCGAATGAGATGGATTCGCGGCACCATGCGGCTGTTCATCATAGTCTCGCGCGTGCGCGCCGCTTCCGCTGCGTGGTCCATGGGCCACCTCGCCGGCGCCGCTGCGGGCGGAGCATTTGAATCGGGTACGCCTATGCTTGCGCAACAATAGCCATGGAACGAGCACGCTCAGCCGCATCGGCCGCGCGCGGCGGCGCAGCGAAATCCGACTTCACGCGTCGACGCGCGAAGGTGATCAACGTGAGCATGCCGAGGCCAAACAGAATCCCCGCAAGAAGCCGCGCGAACTGCGCCGGAGTCAGGCTTCCGGTTCCCACGGGGCTGAGATGTCCGGAATAGGGCAGGCAGGCGAAGACCAGACTCCAGAACAGCAGGTGCAGCGCCGTCAGGATGCCGAGCAGGCGCCCCCAGCGCACGCGCATCCACACGAGCATGCTCACGAACGTGGCGGGAATAAAAAATGCCAGGGCAATCGTCATCAGGCTGCGCCGGCTCTGGCGAATCGTCGCCTCAAGCTCGCCGCGGTCGATGTTCACGGTCACGCGATCGTAGTCGGCGTAGTTTTCGCGGGTGAAGCCCTGCCGCTGGAGCAGCTTTTCCTTCATGATCTCGGCGCCGGCGATCTCTACGTCGAGCTTGCGCTCCCGATAGCTCGAGTCGTTCACGTAGCGGAGGTACGAGTAACTGCACCACGCGAGGATGGCCACGCTCAGCAGGATGTTGATCGACGCGACGAATGAAACGAGGCCGCTCCGCTGCGGACGATGACTTCCCCGCGGCGCGGCGAGTTCGCGATCATCGTCGTCATCATCAACCGCCGCTGGGCGCGCAAAGTGCGATGCAGCGCCCGCCTGCCAGCTTAACCAGATGATCAGCGTCGCCCACGCGACGGCGGCGGCGACGACGGTCATCGCCGTCTGCATGTCCGGGTCCTGGAGCGACGCCGGTCGCGGCGGGGCGAAGCTGAACGCGGCGATGCCGGCGGCGACGAGCAGCGCCACCAGCGTCGCATGCGCGCGGGCGAAGCGTCGCCCGCGCAGCAGCCGCCACCCGGGCGGGACGAACAACAGAAACAGCGCCGCGTCGATGACCAGTTGCGTGTAGCGGTAGCCGGTGACGAATTGCTTGAGCTCCTCAGCCTTTTGCGCGGAGAACATCGGCGGCGGCGGCGGCGCGCCCTGGCTGATCTGGACGACGTCGCGCACCAGCGCGACGGTCGCCACCAGCCCGGGAAGCAGCAGGAGCAGCGCGGCGAAGATGACACGAACGGACCGTTTGCGCCGCATGGTTCGCCTCAACCTTCCGCCGGGCGTTCCAGCATGGGGAGTAGCGCCCTCACCTTGTCGGGTGTTTCTTTCGATTCCAGCGCCGCGCGGATGCGCCGCCGATCGTCCACATGTGCCTTAAGCCGCTTGATCAGCAGCTTCAAGCGCTTCAGGTCGTCCTCGGTCAGCTTCGTCAACTGCTCGACCCGCGCGACGGCGACGTGTCGTGCGGCGTTGTTGTAGACGGCGGCCGTCGTGAGTTGGAGCTCCGTGACGAGCAGGGAGAGCTTCGGGTCTTCCAACCCCCACGAGAGGACGGTTGCGATCGCTTCGAGGCCGGCGTTGCGCTGCTCGATCGGGGTTTTCGCGCTCAAGGCGGATTCGCGGATGCCGTTGGCGTCCTTTGCCTTGCTGATGGCGTCGAGAAAGTCGTTGGCGGCCTTAACGGCCTCCGGTTTGCCGCGCGTGGCGCCGACGGCGCGAATGGCCTCGATCAGGTGCGGGTTGTCGGCGCCGGCGGCCTGGAGGCGGGCGATCATCTTGTTCGCGTTCCACGGATTTGTGGAAGCCGCGATGCCGGCGCCGGCTTGCGCGCCGCTCATGCCGGTGGAGATCAGCGCATCGAGCGTTTGTTTGTTCAGGTCGCTGCGCGCTTCTGCGGCGAGGTCGGCCCACTCGTCAAACTGCTCCTCGCGCGCGTCGAAGTTGAGCGCGCGAATGTTGAGTACATCCTTTTTTACCGCCGCGTCGAGAGCGGTGATTTTTTTGCTCAGGAAGGCGTTGACCTCGAGCTGGTAGTCTGCGTCCGCCTTGTCCAGAACGGCCTGGAGCGTCAGCATCGTCTGCGCTTCGCGCGACTCGGTGGGTAGATCGCGGCCGCCGTAATCCCGCTCGAACGCCTTGTTCTGGTCGTCGAGCGCGCGCGCCTTCTGCACGAATTTGACGGCCTCGGCGTCCAGATCATCAGCGGCGGCGGGGGCGGCGGACGACAGCCCGAGCGCGATTGCCGCGGCAGCAGCGGCGAACCTCAATAAAACGGGGCATCGAGTGATCATCAGCGGTCCTCTCAGTTGCCCGGGGGCGGCGGCTCGGTGAAGAGTGGGCGGCGGTGGCCGGCGCGTACGGTTTTCTGTTCCACTGACGCGGGCGGCAGCGACGTCGGCGTCTGGACCGTCCCGAGCTCGTACTTCTTCCACACTTCGAGAGATTGCAGAGCGATGCGCTGCTTCTGCGCCGTCTGCCGTTGCTCCGGCGTCGCGTTCGGATCGAACAACACGCGCTTCTGCGCCGCGATCTGCTCGCTCAGCGAATCGGCGTCGCTCTGTGCGCGCTGGTAGACGCTGCTGCCGGTGACTTCCGGCGGCGGGTCGTAATTCTCCGGCAGCGACCGACCGGACGGGCCGCCCCCGTCGAACGCGCTTCGCGCCGATGCCTTCGCCGGCTCCGCGGACTGCTTGGCGGCGTCATTCGACCGGGCGTCGGCCTTGTGCAAATCGTCGAGCGCGCGGTTGCTGGGCTTCACGACCGGCGTCCGCTTCTCCTGAAGCTCGTTCAGCGCCGTTGCGATGGCCTGCATGCCGGTTGTGCGAACCTCAGCCAGCGCCGCCTCATCTGTCGTGATCCCTCTGATGAGCTTGGCGAGCTCCTTCTTGTTTTCGGCAATGCGGAGCTGTAGCGCCTCCGCGCTGGCGGCTTTGGTTTTGAGCGCCTCCACGTCCGTCTCGATGCGCCTGGCGGCGGCGATCAGCGGGCGTTCCTCCTCCTGGGCGGCGGCGTATTCGGCCTTCTCGTCAGGGAGGTTGAAATAGTGTTTTCCGTCGGCATTGTTCGGCGGATACTTCGCCCGCATCGCATTCCAGGCTGCTTTGAGCTTCAGCGCTCGCGCGTTCAAGTCCTCCGCATCCACTCGGCCCTGCGCGTCGAGACGATCGAACTCCGCCTGATCCGTTTGCATGCTGCGGCGCATGCTCTGGGCGTTGCGCTTCAGGGTGTCGATGGCTTCCGCTTGCGTGGTAAGGCTGGTCGCGAGGCGCTCGAGCTGACCTTGAACGGCGACCACTTCCGCTGACGCCGGGTCGAGTCCCTTGTCGCGCAACATGCCGGCGAATGTTTGGCGGACGGCGGCGGCGTCACTGTCAGCGTTTTGTGCGAACGCGCCGCTGATGATCGTCAGCATCGCTGCCAGCATCGCCGCGCAGACGAGTAGTCGGTTGATCATTCCCTGCTCCGCTGAATGCGATCACTCTCGGCCAATTCGCCAAACCGCTGGAGCTCATCCCGCATCTGCTGCGCCGGCTGATAGCCTTGTTCGGACAGATCGCTCAGCAGCAGCTCGGCCGTCGCGTGGTCCTGGCGCAGCCGCTCGCCGGAGAAGTACTCACACGCCAGCGTGTATTCCGCCGGGACGTATCGCGCTTCCGCGGCTTGGCGGAGGAACTTTTCCGCCTGCGCGCGATCGGACTGCCCGTAGCCGCGATGCAGAAGCAGACTGCCGTAGACGAATTGCGCTTCGGGCAGACCGGCATCGGCGGCTTTGCGGAGGTAGTGCTGCGCGTCGAACGTTTCCTGCCCGCATCCGAGGCCGTAGTGACGCATCACGCCGTACTCGAACATCGCGGGCGGATAGTCCGCGTTGGCGGCGCGTTTGAACCACTCGACGGCCTTGCGGTAATCCTGTGCGACGCCGATGCCGCTCTTGTAGTGCGCGCCGACGACGTACTGATCTTCGACCCGTCCGAGGTGCGCCAGGACGAAGCTGCGCTGGAAGGCGTTCATGCACGCCCAGGCGATCGCGAGAATCACGATGACGCAGGCGCAGAGGTTGAAGCAGAAGCGAACAGTGGCGCGAAGAATGCGCATCGAAGTCGATGTGTAAGTTGTTGCCCGGTCCGAACGAATACAGGTTATCTGAAATTGGGGGATGAAAGCAAAAAATTGTTCTGGGCCCCTCCGCCACGTTTCGTATTTATTGCTTTTTCTTGTGCGAGATCAGTATGTTGGCGCTTGGGCGTACTCATTTCCCCGGGCACGGGATTGCACGATGCCGGAGCACTTCGACGCCATCGTGATCGGGTCTGGATTTGCGGGTCAGGAGCCTTGGTCATGCGACGCACGAGCTGCTCGACGCAGCGCTCGCCTTGGGGGGCAGCTACTACCTGACGTTCGACCTGCTGGCGTCGACCGAGCAGTTTCGCCGGGCGTATCCGCGGGCGGATGAGTTCTTCGCGCTGAAGCGCCAGCACGACCCGAACCGCATCTTTTCCAGCATGTTCTTCCAGAAATACGGCGGTCGCCTGCCGCTAGAGCAGATCGGTGATCAGCTCTTCACCGTGCACGCCACCACTGATGACGTCGGCGTTGCCGCCCGTGCGGCGGGAGAAGAACCAGTTCGTTCCGGAAGATCCCTGCATCGAGTCGCTCACGTTGTCGTCGATGACCGTTGCGGTATTGAACTGGAACGACCCGTTGGCCCCGCCGCCGCCCGTACCGAGGATGTTGGCGACCCGATGGGCGTAGGTGTCGGTGCGCCTCCATTCCTGCTGGATCGCCACGAGGGCCTGGCGGTTGGCATCGTGCGCGGTGGCAGTCGGAACGAGCAGGTCATCGTCCGGTCCGCCATCGAGGTTATCGGCGCCGCTGCCGCCGATGAGGATATCGCGGCCTTGCGCGGCATTGATCACGTCGTTGCCGTCCCCGCCGACGAGGATGTCGTCGCCACCGGCGTCCGAAAGCGTGTCGTTGCCCGCGCCGCCGTAGATCTCGACGGGCAGCGTGATGCTGCGCGCGAAGCCGATGCCGTCGTTGCCCGCCTGTCCGTAGATGACGAAGCGGGTGATGCCGTTGAAGTAAACGGAGGGAAGTCCCTTGAAGTCGACGCGGTAGCCCTTGGAGTTTTCAATGATGTGAATGTCGTCATCGCCAGGGGTGCCGCCAATGACGAGCATCGTCGTGCCCGGGTTGAACGGATCGGCCTGGACGTCCCATGGCTTGACGGTGACCGTCTTCTGCATCGAAGTGACGCCGCCGTCGTCATCGCGAACGGTGAACGTGACGATGTACGTGCCGGCGGTCGTGTAGGTCTTCGCCGGTGCGAGCGCGCCGGCATCGGTGCTGGGGTGGAAGGCGATCGTGCTGCCGTCGCCGAAGTCCCACGAGACCTCGTGCGTATCGAGGGCGCCGGCGTCGGTGAACGAGCCGGAGATGACGACCGCCTGTCCGCGAACGATGCTCGCCGGCGCGACGAGCGGGTCAACGACAGGATTGACGTTGTTCACGGTCAACGCGAGCGTGGCGGTCGTGGAGGCTTGATCGCCGTTGGAAGCCTCGGTGGCGACCGCCGTCACGGTCAGGTCGTAGGAACCATTGTCGAGCAGGTTCTGGATCGTCAGCCCGCTGAGCTCTGCCGGCGTGAGCGTCCAGACGCCGGAATCTTCGCTGCCGGCCGAGAGGGTTGCGCCCGCCGGCAGGCCGCTGATCTCGATCGTCGCGGTTTCCGATCCGTCGGTGTCCACCAGCAGGACAGCGATGTCGAGCGGGATGACTGAGCCTTCGTCGCCGGTGGCGGGATTCACGGTCAGGGTCGGCGCGTCGGCGACAGCGGTGACGGTGATCTCGAACGTTTGCGCGACGGAGGTGTCCGTTCCGCCGGAATCGGTGCCGCCGTCGTCGTGGATGATGACAGTGACAGTCGCGGCGCCGCTGGCGTTGGCGGCGGGGGTGAAGCTGAGCGTTCCGTCCGCCGAAATCGTCGGCTGCTGCGCGAAGAGCGCGTTGTTGTCGTTGCTGACAATGAAGTCGACGGCCTGCGCGGATTCGTTCGAGCCCGCGGAGATGTTCGTCGCCCAGTTCGAGATGGTCTGAGCGCCGGCATCCTCGTCAACGATCTGATTGGCGCCGGCGGTGAAGCTCGGCACGTCGTTGACCGGCTTGACGTCGATCGAGACGGTGGCGGTATCGGTCTCGCCGCTGCCGTCGCGGACGGTGTAGGTGAAGCTGTCGGGGCCGAAGTAATCGGCGACCGGCGTGTAGGTGATCGTGCCGTCGGGATTGATGACGACGGCGCCGTGCGCCCCCTGGGTGGCGGAATCGACGGTGAGCGTGTCACCGTCCGGATCGGCGTCGTTTGCGAGCACGTTCACGGTCACGGCTGAGTCTTCGAGCGTGCTGGCGGTGTCGTCGTTGGCAGCGGGCGTGCGGTTGACGCTCAGGACGTATTCGCCGCTGGTCGCCGCCGCAGCGGTTGAGGAAATCTCAATGTAATAGGTCCCGCCGGCCGCGAAAAGGTGCGTCAGCTTCGCATTGCGTCCGTCCGGTGCGGAATTGTCGTCGGATGCGACGACGTTGCCCGCGCTATCGAGCACGCGGATGCGCGGATTGAAGGTGTTGACGAACTGCGAAGGTCCATCGCTTGGCGTCGCGGTTAGCAGCTTGATCGTTTCGCCCGCCTGCACGGTGAGCTTGTAGCGGTCGACGGTGCCGGTGGTGGTGGGAGTGTTGGTGGACACGGAATCGACGTGATACGTCGCGCCGAAACCGCGGAAGGCAAGCCCGCCCGACGTGATCGTCGTGTCGGTCGCGTTGACGGTGTTGAGCAGCGTGGTGCCGTCGCTGTCGTAAAGCTTGCCGATGATGGCGCCGGTGGTCTGCCAGGTGACTTCCATTCGGTAGAACTTGTTCGCCTGCCAGGTTTGTGGGGATGAGCCGATGTCGACGAAGTTGTACCCGCTGTTGTTTTGGATCAGCAGCGCGTTGGTGTTGGGCGCCATGACCATCGAGAGCGTGCCGGTGGCGCTGGCGCCGAAGCCGCAGTACAGCCGCCCGCCCGGCACGATGCTGGTGCGGACCCAGTAGGAGATGACGTTGCCGCGTCCGAACTGCACTGCCGGATCGGCGCGGTACATCCATTCGCCGCTGTTGGTGAGCTGCAAGCCGAAGGCGCCGTCGTGGGCGGCGGCGGGGGTGACGCTGGCATTGTTGACGCTGAGGAACGTGTACTCGGTGAGGTTGCCGTCGTCGAACGACTCGATCGTCCCGGCGACGCCGCTGCTGCTGCCCGAGCCGCCGTGCCCGAGGACGGTGTGCGTGAGGAGGTTCTGCGCGTTGGCGTTGGTGTCGTTGGACTCGAGGTCGAAGTCAGCGTTGCGGTTGAGCGTGAGCGTGTAGTCGCCGGCGGCGCTTGAGCCGCCGACGAAGATGTAGTACGTCCCGCCGGCGGGGGCGGTAAAGCCGGAGATCACTTTGTCGACATTGGTGGGTCCGGCGTTGGCGGTGGCGAGCACGTTGCCGGCGGCGTCCTGGAGGTTGACCACGATCGCCGCGGGTGAGGCGGTCGTCTCGAATCCGAGGAAAAGCTTGTCGCCGGCGCTGGCGTTGAAGGCGAAGAAGTCCCCGCCGCCGATGCCGTCGAGCTTGCCAACCACGCCGCCGCGCGTGCCGGTGCCGTTGAGGGTGAGGAACGAGCCGGCGACGTTCTGCGCCGCCGGGCGGGTGTTGTTCGCGGGGCCGTCGTTGTTCTCGGCTTCGACGGCCGCGTTCAGCGTAGCGGCGATGCTGTACGTGCCGGTGGATCCGGCGACGCCGCTGATGATGACGGTGTAGACACCGGCGACGGCGACGGGCGCGGTTTGCAGCACGGCGTCCTTGCCAACGCCGGCTGAAGTCGCGGACGCGATCAGCACATTTCCCGGCCCGCGCAGCTCGAGCCCGTGACTGAGCGTAGCGCCGGCGTCGGCGACGAGCGTGATGATCTGGCCCGCGTCGAGCGCAACCGTGAAGCTGTCGGTGTCGGCCGCGTTGCCGATGACGCCGGACACCGACGAGTCATAGATCAGACTGCCCGCGGGCGTCCGGGGCGTGAAGGGAGTGGGGAACGCGCCAGTGGGCGCATCAACCGAGAAGTGAAGCACGAAGTTTCCGCCCGCCACACCGTTGCCGGACGTATTCGGCGGGATCGGCCAAACCGGCTCGCCGTCCAGATCGAGGTTGGTCGTATCCTGGAATCGTCCGCTGCCGCTGAGCAGCGTCAGCGTGTAGATGTCCTCGGGAAGACTGGTGTACGTCACCGTTAGCGTGGTGCCGGCGGCGTCGAACGACAGCGATGCGGGGACGTAGCTGATGTTTTTCAGCGCGCCGAGCAGCGTGACATCGCTGGCATCAAGATTCGTCTTCAGCATCGACTTGTTGAAGCTGACCGTGTACGTCAGCGCGCCGGTGGCGCGGACGTCGTTCTCCTGAATGGAGGAAGCGACGACCTTCGGCGGATTGAAATCGAGCGTGAACGAGGAAGTGAACGGCGATACGCCGGTCTGCTGGAGGTCGACGATCGAACCGCCGGCGACGGCGACCGTGTGCGCGCCGTTTCCGAGGGCAGGCAGCGTGAACGCGACCGTGTTGAAATCGACGATGCTGAAGCCGGTGGCGGCGATGCCGTCGACCGTCAGGTCAGACGCCTGGAGCGAGGAAATCAGGAAGGTGTCGTTGAAGTCGACCGTGATCTGCGCCGGCGGCGTCGTGAAGGTCGTGCCGTTCGGAATCGAGGTGGAACTAACGACGAACGGCGGCGTTGTCGAGCCGGTTGCGCCGCTCACGCCGAGGATGTATTCGCCGTTGGTCGTGCCGGAGCCGCCGGGCAGGATCTTGACGGTGTAGGTTCCCGCGACGAGGGCGGTGTAGTTCAGCAACGCGTTGCGGCCGTCCGCGCCGCCGTTGTCGTTGAACGCGACTTTCGTGCCGGACGGGTTGTACAGCTCGACGAGCGGATCGAGGAGATTGATGAAAGCGCCAGAGCCGTCGGCGGGCGTGAGCGTGCGGATGACGAGGTTGTCGCCCGCGTTGACGCTGATGGTGTACGAGTCGTTGCCGCCACCGACGCCGCCGACGACGAGGTTGTCGAGGTTGACGTTGTCGCCACCGACACCGGCCGCGGTGATGTAAGCGATGTCCGGGGTGGGGCGGGTGATGGTCAGCGTGGTGAACGTGCCGAGCGGCGTCGCCGGGCAGGTCACTTCCTGTAGCAGTACGCCGGCGGCGTTGTACGCGCGCAGGAGGCCCGGGTCGGAGCTGTCATTGGGGACGATGTCGATCGAGACCGACGAAGTCGCGGTCGCGAAGTCGGCGCGGAACATGACCGAACTGGAAGCCCACGCGGTGTTCGTGCCATAGGCGAAGACGCGCGTTCCGGTGGAGCGGTACGTCGTTGTCTGCGATGTGACGGCGCTGGTGCTGCCCTGCGCGCTCAGCGTGACGCCGGGCACGATGTTGGTGAGGACCGTGCCGACTGCATAGTTGTCCGGTTCAACGCCGGAGATGGTGCGTTCGATGTAGCCGAAGCCGACGCCGCTCGGCGCCAGCGGCGCAGCCTGCGCGGGCGTATTGTTCGGCTCGAGGTCGAAGCTGGCGTCGCGCGTGACGAGCAGCGTGTAGTCGGTTCCGCGCACCTTCGCGTAGTACAACCCGGTGGCCGGGGCGCGGAAATCACGGATCGCCTGCACGGCGCCTTCGCCTCTCGTCAGGAGCACGCCGCTCGCGTTGTAAAGTTCCAGCGCGCCCGATGCCGTCGCCGACAGCACGATGGTCGATGATTGGCCGGCGGCGAGGGTGAAGCTGTAGTAGTCGTCTTCGGAAATCGCCGTGCCGATCACCGCGCCGCGTTGTGCGCCGGCGAGCAGGTCGATGAAGCTGCTGTCGATGTTTTGCGCAGTGGGGAGCGTGTTGTTCGTCGCGCCGTTGTGCGACTCGGCCTCGACGGCGGCGTTGAGGACCGCCTGGAGCGTATACATCCCCGTCGAACTGCCGACGCCGGCGACGGTGATCTGGTACGTGCCGGCCGTGTTGATCGCGACCGTCTGAAGCAGCGCGTCGAGATTCGCGGCGGTGGCGGAAGCGGTGCCGATGATCGCGCCGGATGGATCGCGCACGGTGATCGTCGGCTGGAGCCCTGCCGACGGATCCGCAAACACGGAGAGGCTCTGGCCGGCATCGAGACTGATTGTGAAGGTGTCGGCGTCGCCCGCAGCGCCAATCACACCGCTGACAGCGGGATCGTAAACGAGCGAGCCGAGCGGCGCGAGCGCGACGAGCGGCCCGGGGTATGCAGACGTGGCGACGTCAGTGGAGAACGTGGCGACGAAATTGCCGCCCTCGATGCCGTTGCCGGACTGATTCGGCGGGATCGGCCAGGTCGCCTCGCCGTCGAGATCGAGACCGGTGCTGCCTTCAAATCGCCCAAGGCCGCTGAGCAGCGTGAAGGTGTAGGAATCCTCGGGCAGGTTCGTGTACGTGACCGTAAGCGTCCGGCCGTCCGCACTATAGGCGAGCGTGGCGGCGGTGTAGTTCAACGCGCGCAGGTTGCCGCGCAGGGTGAGGTCGCTCGAGTCGAGGTTCGAGACGAGCATCGGCTTCGAGAACGTGGCCGTGTAGGTGAGGTTGCCCGGGCTGAGAACGTCGCCCTGCTGCACGGACGATGCGATGACGCGCGGCGGATTGTTGTCGAGAGAGAAGCTGCCGTTGAACGCCTGCAGCGCGTTCCCCTGAAGGTCGGTGACCGAGCCGGCGGCGAAGGCGAAGGTGTGCGGGCCCTGCGCCATGCCGGCCGGGAGATTGAACGTCGCGGTGTTGCTGTCGACGACGGTCATGACCGACAGCGGCGTGCCGTCGAAGATCAGGTCCGACGCCTGCAGGCTGGTCAGCAGCACGGAGTTGCTGAAATCAACCGTCATCTGCGTCGGCGGCGCGAGCAGGCCGCTGCCGGTCGCGGGATTGGTGCTGGCGACGGTGAAGGATGCGGGCGTCGCGCTGGCGCCGGTGATCGAGAGAACGTAGTCGCCTGAGGCCGCCACGGAGGTGGGGGCGGCGGCGGAGGAGACCTGAACGTAGTACGTGCCGGACGTGAGGACGGTGTGCGTGATCCGCGCGTTGCGGCCATCGCCGGCGGAATTGTCGTCGCTCGCGATGACGTTGCCGGCGCTATCGAGCAGGCGGAGGCGCGCGTCGAGGTTGTTGACGGGTTCGTAGGGACCATCGCCGGGCGTCAGCGTTTGAAGAACGACGGTCTGTCCGGCGTTGACGGTGATGCGGTAGTAGTCTTCCCCGCCCCCGGCCGCGCCGCCGCCGTCGGCGCCGATCGCGTCGAGATCGTTCAGCCCGATCAGCGACCGCAGGCGTGCGCGCGTGTTGATGTCGTAGACGCCGATCTGGTTGAACTCGGAGATGTACAGCTCGTTGCCGATCACGCCGACGCCTTCGGAGAAATTGGTCGTCGGCAGCGTGCCGAGCTGCGTGGTCGCGCCGGTCAGAGGATTGATCTGGTAGAGGACGCTGCCGTTTGTCCCGTAGAGCGCGGTGGCTGACGCGCCGAGGCCTTCGTTGACCGCGGGCGCAGTGATCTGCCGCGCGACGGCGCCGGTGTTGTAACTGAAGACGGTGATCTGGCCGGCGATGTAGTCGGTCAGGACGTAGATTTCGTTGTTCAGGAAGGCCATCCCGCTGACGTTGATCCCGGGGTTCGGGATGGTGCGGATGATGGCGCCGGTATCGAGGTTCAACTCGTAGATCGCCGCGCTGCCGCTGCCGCCGACGAGCAATGAGTTGCCGGTGGTCGCCATGCCGAAGTCGGGATCGCCGGTATCCGCGGCGGGCGAGGCGAAGCTGCGAATGATCGCGCCGGTCTGCGGATTGATCTCGCGAATCAGTTTGGCGCTCGCGTCGTAGGCATAGAGACGGCCCGCGCCGGTCTGCGCCTGGATCGAGCCGAGCACGATGCCGCTCGGGCCGGCGGGCTGCGCGTTGGCGCGCGTGTTGTTGCCGCCGAGATCGAACGCGGCGTTGCGGGTGACGAGCAGGTTGTACTCGGCGGCGTCCGAACCGCTCACGCGAACGTAATAGGTGCCCGCGCTGGGCGCGACAAAATCGGAGATTGCGCCGGTTGAACCCGCGAGGCCCGTCGCGATCACTGCGCCGGTCGAATCGAGAAGCGCGATCGTTTCGCCGCTGGCGCCTGACTGATGCGCCAGCACGATCGTAGCGGATTCGCCCGCGGCGAGGTTGAAGCTGTAGTAGTCGTTCGGGTTGGCCGCCGCGGCAGGCTTGGTGATGGCGATGTTGTCCCACCCGCGGCCGTCGACGGTGAGTGCGAAGTTATCGTACTGCTGGAACTTGATCTTGAAGTTGGCGCCGAGCGTCATGCCGGCGGCAGAGGCGAGGGCGGCGAGGTTGAAGTTGTGCGGCGTCGTCCACGAGGTGCCATCGGCGTTCCAGATGGCGCGCCAGGTGATGCCGTCGTCGCTGATCGAGACGCCATCGCCGTTGACGTGGCCGGTGTAATCGCCGGGGGGCATCGGTTCGTTTTCATCGCCGATCGCGGTGTGCGCGAAGCTGAGCGTGGCCGCGGTGAGTCCGCTGAGATCGACCGTCCAGATGGCTTCGTTGAGACGATATGCGCCGTCGTCGGTGGCGTTGTCCATGAGCAGCGCAAACGCGCCGCCGCCGGTGCCGTGGGCGCCGGTCACCTGGATGCGCCCACCCGCCGGCGCGATGTAGGTGCTCCACGCCGGCGAGAGCGTGCCAAATTCGAAGTTCTCGCTGGCGACGGTGACCGTGCCGGAGGTGGACGGAAGTTTTCCCGTGACCGCAGCGCGCGTTGCGCCGCCCGCGCCGAGCGAGATCACGCTGGGACCGAGATTTTGCGCCGTTCCCAGCGTGTCGTTCGTCGGACCGGAATATTCTTCGGCCTCGACGGCGGCATTGACGATCAGCCGCACCGTGTAACCGCCGGTCGTCCCGCCCACGGACGAAACGCGGATCGTGTACATGCCCGCGGCCGAGGCGGCGACGCTGTTCAGCAGCACATCTTGGCCTGACGTGCCCGCCGAAGCGCTGCCCAGGATCGCGCCGCCGGGGCCGAGCAACTCCACCATCGGACGCAATCCCACCACCGGATCCACGATCAATGACGCGGTCTGCCCGGCATCGAGCGAGATCGTGAAGCTGTCCGTGTCGGCGGCGGTGCCGATGTTTCCGGACGCGACCGGATCGTAGATCAAGCTGCCGCGGGGCGTCTTGCCTTCCAGCGGCGTTGGGTAAGGCACGGTCCCGATGTCCGTCGCGAAGCTGCCGCTGTAGGGCAGGGCCGGGTTGCCAAACTGGTCGGTCACCGCGCCGGTCGCCAACGAATACGTGATCGTCGTCTCGCCGATCATGCCGCTGACGAGGTAACGGACGGTGTCGGCATCAACGAGCGTGAAGCCGGTGACGGTGCCCTGGCTGAGCGTAAGGTCGGCGATGCTGATGGACGACGGGCTGTACGGTTCGTTGAAAGTCAGCTCGATGCCCGCGATCGGCAGGGAGACCAGCGCGTTATTTGCGGGATTGGTTGCAATGACGCCCATCGCCGCCGAATCGAAGCGGAACGTGGAACTCCACGCCGACAACGCGTTGCCATCCGACTGCCGCAGGACGGACCCTGCCGCCATCGCCATGGTCTGCAGGCCCTGCGCGGTGACCGGCGAGGTATTGTAGTGAAAGGTGAGCGTGTCGGCGTCGGTGTAGATCACGGAATCAGCGGCGGCGCCGTTCACGAGCAGGTCGCTCGCCTGAACGCTCGCGGAAGCGTACGGGTTCGAGAAATGGATGACGAAGTCGACCGGTGCGGTCACGACGATCGAGTCGGCCGCGGGCGTGCTGCCGCTGACCGAAAGGCCCAACTGCTGGAGCGTCCCGAAGGCGTTAAGCCGCTTGCCGGTGACGGTCTTACCCGCCAGCGACGGAATCGGATCGGCACCGGCGTACATCGCATCACGGATCTGCTGATAGGTCGCGTTGGGGGCGACGCTCCAGGCGAGCGCCGCGACGCCGGACACGTGCGGCGTCGCCATCGAAGTGCCGCTCAGCGAGCGGTAGCTGCTGCCGGGCGAGGTGCTGTAGGTGTCGACGCCGGGCGCGCCGATGTCGACTGACGTCGGTCCCCAGCACGAGAACGAAGCCAGGCCGTCGTTCCGATCCGTCGCCGCCACCGCGACGATGTTCGGCAGGTTGTAGCTCGACGGGTAGTGGGGAAGTGAGTCGTTGTTGGTGCCCTCGTTGCCCGCGGCGGCGACGAAGAGCATTCCGCCGCCGGACGACGTGCCGGCCGCGGCGATCGCGTCCATCAGCGCCTGAGAAAAGCCGCCGCCGCCCCAACTGTTGCTCGTCAGCCGGATGTTGGCGCCCTTTGCGCCGCCGGTGGCGACCCAGAGGTTATGCATCATCGTCGCGTAGCTCACCGCTTCGATCGCATCCGCGGTGGTTCCGCCGCCCGAGGCGCTGAGGAACTTCAGCGCCATCAGCTTGACGTTCCAGTTCACGCCGACGACACCGGAGCCGTTATTGCCGACGCCGCCGATCGTGCCGGCGACGTGCGTCCCGTGGTAGTGGTCGTCGATCGGGTTATTGTCGCCCGCGCCGACGAAGTCCCAGCCGTACACGTCGTCGATGTAGCCGTTGGCGTCGTCGTCAAGGTTGTTCCCCGCGACCTCGCCGGGATTCCGCCACATGTTGCTCGACAGATCCGGATGGTTGTAATCGATGCCGGTGTCGATGACGCCGACGACGACTTTGCCGTCGCCGCGCGCGATGTCCCACGCCTCGGGCGCGTCTATGTCCGCATCGACCTTGCCGCCGAGTTGTCCGGTGTTATGCAGGCCGTAGAGATTGGTAAACGACGCATCATTGGGAAACGTCGACGACCCGTGGACGACAAAGTTTGGCTCGATGTAGCTGAAGCCGGGGGCGTTCTTGAGTGATTTCTTGAGGTCCTCGAAGTCCTCGTCCTTCGGCCCGCGCAGCAACACCGTACCGTCGTGGTTGAGGTGCTTGCGGACACTTACGTCCTTGCGCAGCTTCTCCACCTTGGTTTTGACGTCCTTGAGCTGATCCGACTTCTTGCCTTTGACGTTGTCGAGTTTGAGGATGTACTCGCCTTCGACCGCTTCGACCTTCTGGCCGTTCCAGTCGATGATGATGACCCCGAGTCCCTCGTCGTCGTGGGGCTGCGTCACCTGGATGGGGGTCGGATCGGGGATGTTGACTGCGCCGTTCAGCAACCGACGAAGTTCCAGTTGCTCGAAAACCGCCTTGACCGCTTCTCGCACGCGGGGCTCCTGGCGCCGCACGGATGATCGCGTTGTCAATGCGGACTGCGCGCGGTGACCGAGACGTGACTGGCTATGCATAGGAATCCCTTACCCTGTTTGAGCTGCCCGCTCGGCTGCGCCGGTTGTGAGAAGGAGGCGCGCGCCGGATTCCGAGATCTGAGCGATGCAATAGGAGATGAAAAACCCCGCCCCATCCCACACCCTCGCCCTGGCTCGACCCCGTGCCCGCGCGCATGCTACCAAATCGCCCGGCCCAATTGCAGTCGCCTGCGGGATATTTTTGGCCGGATGAGGGTGGGCTTTGTGAGGGAGTTTGCAGATGGATTTGGCGCAGCAAAACCCGCCGGAAATCCTGCGTTTTTTTCTCGCGCGGGCCGGGATTTGCGAAACTAAGTGATTGCCGCGGACGTTAGTTTCTTACGTATTACGTAATCCACCGTACCGGCCGCGCGGGCGCGTTGTCACAACTTGGAAGGCCGCATCATGAGTCAGGGCACAGCAAACCGTCGTCACGTCGAATCACTCGAACCGCGCCGCCTGATGGCTTGGGGCGCTGCATCCGCGCTCATGGATCAGGACGATGCGGCGGCGAAGTTTCCCAACATCACGGGGCAGGGCGTCACCGTCGCCGTCATGGACACCGGCGTCGACTATAACCATCCCGCGCTGGGCGGCGGGTTCGGGCCGGGACACAAGGTAAAGGCCGGATTCGATTTCGCCGACAACGACGGCGATCCGATGGACACCTTCGGCCACGGCACGAACACGACCGGCATCATCGCGGCGAACGAATTCACCGTCGACGGCAACACCTATCGCGGTGTCGCGCCCGGCGCCGAGATCGTCGCGCTGCGCATCGCGAGCGGCACCGAGCCGGTGACCGATGCGACGATCGAACGCGCGCTGCAATGGATCGAGACGAACCGCGCGACGTACAACATTTCCGTCGTGAATTTCTCTTTCGGCGCGGGGCGGTACACCTCGCCGCAGTCGAACGCGACGGTGAGCGATGAATACAAGCGCCTCGCCGACGCGGGCGTGATTTTTACCTCGCCTAGTGGCAACGACGGCGGCAACGGCATCAACTGGCCGGCCGCCGATCCGAGCGTCGTTTCGGTCGGCTCCGTCGCCACGAACGATTCAATCAGCTCTTTCACGCAGCGCGGCGCGCTGCTCGATCTGCTCGCGCCGGGCGAAAACGTCGGCACGACCAACCGCGGCGGGACGTATGGACTCGTGACGCTGACGAGCTTCTCCTCGCCCATCGCCGCCGGCGCGGCGGCGCTGCTCAAGCAAATCAGCCCGTCGCTGCGCGGGCAGGACATCCTTTCGATCCTGCGCGCCAGCGGCGCCCGCAAGGACGACAGCACGAACTTTTACTCGCGCATCGATCTCGACAACGCGCTCACGCTCGCCCTCAAGCGCAATCCGAATCCCGCAACCGACGTCGGTCTCAACGGCGTCGCCAACGATCTCGCGTTCGACAAGCAGGGCGTGCTGCACTTCGCCTACTACGATCCGACCGTCCATAACATCAAATACGCGACGCGATCGACGGCCGGCCTGTGGTCGGCGACCGAGACGATCGACAAGAGCGGCAACGACGTCGGCGCCACGATGTCGCTCGCGCTCGATCCGACCGGCAAGCCGTCCATCGCCTATTACGACAACACCGAGGGCGACCTCGAATACGCCCGCTTCGACGGCATCGCGTGGAAGCGCTCGACGCTCGATTCGGGCAAAACGACCGGCCAGTTCGCGTCGCTGGCGTTCCAGAACAACGGGCATCCGATCGTCGCGTATTTCCGCAAGACGTCGCGCGACCTGCGCTTCTCGCGCAGCGACGGCGTCTCGTGGACGCGCGGCGAAGTCGACACCGTCGGCGACGTCGGTCGCTTCGCCAGCATCGCCGTCGCGAAGAACGGCACGATCGGCGTGACCTACGTCGACACGACGAACGGCGACGTGAAGTACGCGCAGTGGAACGGCTCGACCTGGTCGCCGGAGCTGGTGCACGACACGATCTCCACCGCGTTCCTCTCGCTCGCGTTCAACAACGCCAGCCAGCCGGCGATCAGCTACTACGACGCATCGCCGGCCAACCTGGAGTTTGCGACGAAGAGCAGCGGCGTTTGGGTGCACAGCACCGTTGCGCAGCGCGGCGCCGTCGGCCTGTTCACGAATCTCTGGTTCGATCGCAACAACGCGGCGAACATCGTCTACTACAGCCGCAAGGCGAACGGCGTCTTCCGCGTCTGGGGCACCGCGCCGAACTGGTCGGCGGAGACGCTTCGACTGGGCGGCGGGACGAACGCGGTCGCTGCGCCGACAACCGACGGCGCCGCGGCGGCGTATTCGTGGTTGGATCCGGTGAGGAACAAGTTGATGACGGGGGATATCGTCTGATCGGTCGCTCGCGTCGCTGCAAAAGGGACGGAGCCGGACTCTGTGAGTCCGATACGCGACGCAGTCGCGTGATTCTTTCACTCGGAGAAGCTCGTCGCAGCGCGACGAATCGGACTCACAGAGTCCGGCTCCGTCCCTCATGCTGCTGACGGTGTTTCTACTCCTGCCATGAGTCGCAGCAGATATTCCTGCGTCGCCTGCTCGCGTGGAACATCCGAGACGAGTTTCCCGTTGCGCATCACGACAATCCGCGTCGCGAGGTTAATCACTTCCGGCAACTCCGACGAGATGAGAATGATCGCAATCCCCTTGCGGGCGAGGTCATCGATGATGCCGTGAATCGCGGCTTTGGCTCCGACGTCGACGCCGCGGGTGGGCTCGTCGACGATCAGCACCTTGCACTGCCGCGCCAGCCATTTCGCCAGCGCGATTTTCTGCTGATTGCCGCCCGACAGCGCCGCGACCGGCGTTCGCACGGAGGGCGTCTTCACGCGAAGCTGATCAAAATACTGGACCGTCAAATCGAGCTCGCGGCGAAAGTCGAGCATGAGCAGTCGCCGCAGGCGGTCGAGCATCGCCAGCGACGTGTTCGTGCGGCCGGACATCATCAGCACGAGCCCCTGGCGTTTTCGGTCTTCCGGCACGAGACCGAGCCCGCGGCGCATCGCCTCGCGGATCGAGCCGAGCCGCATCGGGCGGCCGAGCACTTCGACGCGTCCCGTCGCACTGCTGTCGAGACCAAAAATCGCCTTGGCGACTTCGCTGCGACCGGAACCGACGAGCCCCGCAAAGCCGAGAATCTCGCCAGCCCGCAGCTCGAAGGAGACATCCGTAAATTTACCCGGCGACGAAAGATTCCGCACCGACAGCGCCGTCTCGCCCGGCTTTGCTCCCAAATGCTTCGGAAAATATTGTTCCAGCGACCGCCCGATCATCATGCGGACGATGTCGTCCTGTGTCGCGCTCGCGCGATCGAGCGTGCCGATGTACTTCCCGTCGCGCAGCACGCTCAGGCGGTCGCAAAGGCGAAAAACTTCCGGCATGCGGTGCGAGACGTAGATCATCGTCACGCCGCGTTTCTTCAGTTCTTCGATCAGGCCGAACAGCCGCTGCGCTTCCGGCTCGGACAGTGAGCTGGTTGGCTCATCAAAGACGAGGATGCGCGCCCCGGTGCCGACGGCGGAGGCGATCTGCACGAGCTGCTCCTGCGCTGTCGAGAGCGCGCGCATCGGCTGGCGCACGTCGAGCTCGACGCCGATCTTCGACAGCAGCGCCTCCGCGCGGCGGCGCATTTCGGACCGGCTGACGATTCCCATCCGCCGTGGGTATTGGCCCATGCACAAGTTTTCGGCGACGGACAGTTCCGGGCAGAACGCCAACTCCTGGTGCACCATGCCGACCCCGGCGCGCCCCGCATCGCGCGGCGAACGGAAATTCACCTCGACGCCGTCGATGCGCATCGTCCCCGCATCGGCGCGATGGATTCCGGCGAGGACTTTCCCCAGCGTCGACTTGCCGGCGCCGTTTTCTCCCATCAGCGCATGACATTCGCCGCGGCGAATCGACATCGAGACCGAATCCAGCGCCGTCACGCCGGCGAATTGCTTGGTGATGTTTTCGAACTGGATGAACATGGGATTCCGTGCTTCGTGCTTACTTTCCTCCCAGCCATTTCTCCCAATTCTTCCCATACTCATCCGCATTCTCTTTCGTCACCGCCGTCAGCGGATCGATCACCTTCTGGCTCGGCGGGTCCTGCTTGTTGACGATTTTGGCCAGCAGCAGGTCGACCGATTTGTGGCCCCAGCCGTAGCAATCCTGCGCGAGCAGCAGTTGGACGTGGCCGCTCTTGAGGTACGGGAGCTGCGCGGGCAGCGCGTCGACGGCGACGACCTTCACCTTGCCCGGCTCCCATTTCAGCGCGTTGGTCGTGAAGAGCGGCCAGCCGCCGACCATCGCCCAGCCTTCGATGCCGGGGTTGGCGTTCTGCGCGTTGGCGACCGCTTCGGCCGCCTTCTCCGGCGTCTCCTGGTGATAGAAAACGCCCTGGCCGTTGTTGAGCTCTTTCATGTTCGGGTGCTTCTTCAATTCCTCGCGCACGGCGGCGACGCGCGCCTGCAAATTGGGCGCGCTCTGATTGCCGGCGAGGATCGCGATCGTGCCCTTGTCGCCCATCGCCTTGGCCAGTTCCGCCATCACGCGCTGTCCGCACGTCGTGTCGTCGGTGCCGTAGTAGGCGAAGCGCTTGCTGTTCGCGGCGTCGGAATCGAAGCAGACGACCTGGATGCCGCGGCCGACCGCGCGATCGATCGCCGGCGTGACCGTGTTCGCTTCCGAGCAGGAGATCGCGATGCCATCGACGCCCGCGCGCATGAGCGCTTCGACCGCCTCGGCCTGTTTTTGCGGGTCTTCATCGGTCGGCGTGCGGATTTCGACTTCGACGTCGACGCCGTACTTCGGCCCGAGTTCCTTCGCCGCGTCCTGCGCGCCGGAATGTGCGGCTTGGAAGACGGCGTTGGAAATGCTCTTGGCGACGATGCCGATCTTGACCTTCTTCCCGCCCGTGCTGGACGACTGCGTCGTTGCGCCGCCGCCAGCGCCTGCGCTGCCGGATTCTTCCTTCTTGCAACCGACGACTGCGAGGCAGCCGACCAGCAGCACCGCACACAACTTCCCGATCTGGCTCATAAGTGTGTTCCTCTCGTTCCCGGTCCGTTCGTTCGTGGTCAATTTGCCCCTTTAAGCCTGCGATTTCGCAGGTATTCGCTGAACCGATCGAGCGCCACCGCGATGATGATGGCGGCGCCGGTAATGATGAGTCGATACTGCTCCTGAAGGTGCAGAATGTAAATGCCGTTTTGGATCAGCGCGATGACGAGCGTGCCGAGCAGCGCGCCGAGCGCCGTGCCGCGCCCGCCTGACAAGCTCGCGCCGCCGACCACCGCCGCGGCGATCACCGTCAGCTCATATCCGGTTCCGGTGCTCGCCGACACCGTGCCGAATCGCCCGAGCGAAACCAATCCCGCCACGCCCGCGGCCAACCCCGCCAGCAGGTAGACGCGCAACTTGATCCACTCGACGCGCAGCCCGCTGAAGCGCGCCGCCTCCTCGTTTCCGCCGATCGCGTACGTCTCGCGCCCGGCGACGAGTAAGTGCAGGAAAATCCAACCGAGGGCGACGCACGCCAGCATGATCGCCAGCGGCATCACCTGCAGCCCGAGCACTTCCTTCCACATGAAGCTCGTGAAGGCATCCGGCAGGACGCGGCGTCCGCTCGGCTGCGTGATGCCGCGCGTCGTGACGTTGGCGATCCCGCGATAAATGCTGAGCGTGCCGAGCGTGATGATGAATGGGTGTACGCGCAGCGCCACGATGAGCGCGCCGTTGACCAATCCCGCGATCAAGCCGACGCCGAGCGGCACCGCGAACGCCACTGGCAGCACCTGCCAGGCCGGTGCGTTGCGATCGAAGTACGGCAGCACCGCGCCGGCCGACAACGCCGCCAGCGCCATCGCGCTGCCGACGCTGATGTCGATTCCCGCCGTGATGATCACGATCGTCACCCCGACGGCCATGATCGCGTAGTAGCTCATCGGCGTGGCGATGCCGTCGATGAGGTTTTCGTAGTTGAGGAACGTGTTGGGTCGCCCGCGCTCGGCG
>JAXDMN010000343.1:0-7758 GCA_034666045.1 Phycisphaerales bacterium
CTCGACACCGGCTGCCTCGTCGCGCTGGAAAAGACGATCACTTACGACGTTCAGTTCATCGGCGGCTTCAAGAACGCCGTCTTCGGCGGGGAAGGTTTATTCATCGCAACCGTGACCGGACCGGGGAAGGTGTGGCTGCAATCGCTGCCGTTCTCGCGCCTCGCCGGTCGCGTGCTGGCGAATGCGGGCGGCACGGCGCGGCGAAAAGACGAAGGGGGCATGCTCGGCGGTCTCGGCGGACTGCTCGGGGATGGTGATTGAGGCGCGCCGCGAGTTCGTCACGACGAATGCGCAGCGCGCCCGCTTCGCAAAATCCGAAATCCCAAAATTGAAATCGACGTTCGCGCGACCGCAGCCGACACGCTCTCACGCGCGCTGCGCATCCATCACGCCAATCGCGCAGCGCGCCCGAAGAGATAGAGGGCGCGCCGTCCGCGCCCGCGCAGAAAACGGAGCGACGCATGAAAACGCCGAGCACCATCTCCCTCTCCGAGGCGGGGAGAGGGAATCACAGAATGCCCGATTCTGCCCGGTTGGCGCGCGCCCAACCTCATTTGGAAAAACGAACCCACCGTTCCAAAATCCCGCGCATCCCTTTGCAAAAACTACACTTACCGACACCCCGCGCACCAAATTGCGTTTTCACCCGCCTCGCATAGGCTTCTCACCATGCCCAAGCGCATCGCCGTCTTCCCCGGACAGTTCGACCCGATCACCAACGGGCACCTCGACGTCATCCGGCGCGGGACCCGCCTGTTCGATGAGCTAATCGTCGGCGTCGGGGTGAATCCGGAGAAGCGAGAACTGTTCAGCATCGACGAGCGCGTCGAAATGATCCGATCGCTTATGAAGAACCAGAAGGGCGTTCGCGTCGAGCGATTCACCGGCCTGACGGTCGATTTCGTGCGACAGATCGGCGCGAATGTCATCCTTCGCGGCATCCGGGATGTGTCAGATTTGCGCTATGAGTTCCAACTCGCGCTGGCGAATCGTGCGGTCGGAGATGTCGAGACGGTCTTCATCATGACCGGCGATCAGTATGCCCTCACCAGCAGCAGCTTGATCCGACAGGTCGTTTCCTTAGGCGGGGACGTGAAAAGCCTGAAAGGCATCCTGCCGGACATCGTGGTGAAGCGCCTCCAGAAGAAGCAGAAACAGCACCTTCTGGCGCGATCTGAGCCGGATGCGCCGGCAACTTAGTTGGCTGCGGCGCAATACTTGCATCTTGCATCTTGACTAAATTGCCAAGGACTTGATACTCTGATCCCTGATACGCTGTTGAGCCGAACCGGTAGTTTTTGGGGTTCGTACCACAGCGTGATAGATTAACGATTGAGTTCGGTCACACCGCACGGATGGGCATGGATGTCAGGGTGTGACGCAAACGGACTCTGGTTCTCATAACTTCGCTCACAACCGCAATCGGCGACGTTCGCCGAGGCGTTTAAGAGTTGTCACCACTGGAATTCACCGCACGCCGCGCAATCGACGAGTCAACTTTTCCCGAAGTTGAAACCGGCAATCATCTCTAACATACCGAACCGTCGATTCCCGTAACGTGCCAGCAAATCTCAGATGGTGACGCATCTCGAAAGGAGCTTCGTATGAAGCGTTCCCATCGTCAGGCGGGCTTCACGCTCGTCGAATTGCTGGTCGTCATCGGCATTATTGCGCTGCTGATCTCGATCCTGCTGCCGTCACTCAACCGCGCTCGCGAAACCGCGAACCGCGTGAAGTGCGCCAGCAATCTGCGTCAGATCGGGCAGGCCGTCCTGCTGTACAGCAACGACAACCGCGGCCAGTATCCGCGCACGGTTGCACGGACTGCCGCAGCGACCGACTCCTGCACCTGGGGCACGAACCCGGCCGGCTCCGACCCGTTCGTTGGCGCCGCAACCGCCGGCGTGCCCGCCCCCAACAACGGCCGCCCCACCGACAACGACGTCACGGCCGCTCTGTTCCTGCTGCTTCGCACCCAGGACATCACGTCCGAAGTGTTCACCTGCCCGAGCAGCAACGCTGAGAAGGACACGTTCGGCGGCGGCACCAATGCGCCGATCAACCGCACGAACTTCACCAGCAGCAAGAACCTCTCGTACAGCTACCAGAACCCCTACCCGGGCACGCAGGCCATCGGCGGGGGCTTCAAGCTGAACAACTCCATCGGCGCGGAATTCGCCGTCGCTGCGGACATGAACCCCGGCACGAGCAACGGCGACAACGTCGTCGGCGCCACCGCCACCAGCTCGGCCAAGGACATGAAGGCCGCCAACTCCAACAACCACGACAAGGATGGCCAGAACATCCTTTACGGCGACGGCCACGTGGCTTGGGAGTCGAATCCGTACGTTGGTATCAACCGTGACAACATCTACTCGGCTGCGACCAACAGCACCGGTGGCATGACCAGCGTCATGGGCATGGGCCCGTACGACGCCAACGACAGCTGCCTCTTCCCCAGCGATGACGCCGCCTGGTAAGTTTTGCCAAGCGCTCTTCATCGGCCGACGGGAATCGGCTGTTTGAGTTTACATTAACCCCCACGAGGCCCGCCCCTGAAAAGGCGGGCCTCGTGGACGTTTTTACCCGGCCCCGCGGCCGTGCGCGGGCGGGCGCGGCGGACCATGACAGTGGGAAATCGCGCGGCCTCGCGATACAGTCGGATGCCGATGGAAGAAGTTCTGCCACCCCAGACGATGGACGGCGCGGGGTTCGAATCAAACCGCCTGCGGCAGTTCACCGTCTTTCTCGAGAACAAGGTCGGACGCCTCCAGATGCTCGTCCGCGCACTCGAGCAGGGGAGCGGGAAGATTGTCGCGATGTCGATCCACGACTCCGCCGACTCGGCGCTCGTGCGGCTGATCTGCTCCGATCCGGAAGAGTCGCGCGAGATCCTGAAGTACGGCGGCTTCGCGTTCAGCGAGAGCGAGCTGCTTGCGGTCGAGCTGCCGAAAAAAACCAAGCAGCCGCTGATCGACATCTGCACGGCGCTGCTGGCGGCGGAAATCAACATCCACTACGCCTACCCGCTGCTGCTCCGCCCGCGCGGGCCGTCGCTGGCGCTGTACGTCGACGACCCGACGCTGGCGGCCCGGCTGCTCATCAAGAAGGGGTTTACGCTCATTGGGGAAAGCGATTTGAAGTCGTGAGGAATTGAGTCATTGAGCCATCGGGTCATTGACTCATTGAGTCATTGTTTTCCATGACTCGATGACTCAATCTCTCAATGCTCAATCTCCATTAGTCGTCACACTTTTCCCCGCTTCTCATCGCCCAGGCGTCTAAGGCCACTTGGGACACCGCGCTCGCTCATTTTCGCGCTCCGCGCGTTATCGGACGTGTTAGACTCTGCTGCATCAACCAGCCAGAGGAGCTTTACATGTTGCGTTGCGTCGCCGTCGTTTTGGGTTCGCTTGTTTTCAGCTCGAGCGCGTTCGCGCAGGTCTTTTACGAGCCGGTCCGTTACCAGTACGAGACGCCGCGCGGCGATCGGTACTTCTACGGCGGATCGGATCCGCGCGTGCACGCGGTCGCCGGGTACAACGATGCCTGCGGCTTCCACGGATACGCGACGAACCTGCACAATTTCGACGGCGGTAACTCCTTCGGTCAGCCGTCGCCGATGTACTACCGCACGCCGGTCTACACCGACTGCGTGCCGTACCGAGATGCGTCGCTCTTCGGGTACACACAGGCGGACGCGCGCAACGAAGCGTACGCGAACTCGCCGACCTACTTCCGCAAGGCGGACCTGCTCGCCAGCGCAATCCCGACGCCGCAGGGCGGTTGGGTCGTCCCCGCGACGGCGCCGAACTACGTCGATCGCCCGATGACGACGCGGCACGTCGTCAACGGCTACGCGGCGATGCGCCCGACGATGACGACGTCGCCCGCGGCCCGCCCGGGTCAGGTCATCATCATCCCGAGGCGGCTGATGGATAAGAAGATCAAGGACCTCGACCAGAAGCCGTTGAAGGTCGCGTTGGCGAAATAGCGCCGCGCGGGTTTGCGCCGCGAGATTCTGTGCGTTGAAGGGCGCGCGCGGAGGTGCGGCCACCACGTGTGCGCGTTAGACTCAGGCGGCTCGCGGAAGGGAGTCGCCGATGCTGACGCGCGTCGTGGTGGTCGTATCTTTTTTATCGTTGTTGCTGATCTGCGCCGCCGCGAATGCGCAGGCGACGCAACCCACGCAGCCGACTCAAGCCGTGTCGCCTGCGCAGCCGCTGGTCACCACGCCGCCGGCCACCACGCGCCCGACGAATCGTTCCGCCGAGGAGACGTTGCGGCAGATGCTTCAACCGCAGGGGGAATCGGCGCGTCCGCTGCGGCCGGCGCCGGAAGCGCCACCGGCGGACGATCAGACGTCCGGGGACGCCGCCGTCGCGCCCGGCGCAGTCAAGCGACCGGTGATGCGCGAGGGGACGCTCCTGCTCGATCGTCTCGGCCGGCTGACGCGCAGCGACGACGGGCGCACCTTCGAATTCACCCTCGATTCCGACGGCCGCGCCATGGCCGACGCGCCGATGATCCTGATCCCGAATCGCCGGCTCATGCAGCTCGAGAATCGCGTGCAGAGCAGCTACCGCGACCTGAAATTGCGCGTGAGCGGCGAAGTGATGGAATACCGCGGGCGGAACTACCTATTGTTGCAGCGGTGGAGCGTCGTGCCGGACGTGGCCCAACCGCTGCAGTAATGCCTCGCCGTTCAAACCATCCTGAGCCTCCGCGCGCGTGGCGATACATCCGCCGCGCCTTGCACCTGCGTTGCCCCGAGTGCGGCATCTCGCCGATCTTTGTGCCGGCTCGAAAAGTGCGGAGCTTGTTCGACTGGTTTCGGCCGCTCGATGGGTGCCCGCGCTGCGGGTATGCGTATGAGCGCGAGCAGGGATATTTTCTGCTCGCGGTGTGGGGGCTGAACTACGGGCTGATCGCCGGCATCGGCGTGATCATGGGGCTGATCATTCAGCACAAGTATCGGCCGGGCTTGTGGAGCCCGTGGTGGCTGATGCTGGCGTGGATGCCGGTGGCGAGTTTCCTGTTCGCGCGGCACGCGAAGGCGCTGTTCCTCGCGCTCGATCACTACCTCGATCCGCACGTCGCCGGAAAATTGCCCCCGCGGGCGGCGGATCGCGATCAGGATCATGCCTTCGATGACGACGACGGACATGAGCATCCGTCGCAATGGTGAGTGCGAGATCGATTAGACTAAAGCGACCGATGTTCTTCGCATCGCCGATCTGGCTCGCGCTGCTGTTGCCGCCCTGGGCGGCGGCGGCGGTCTGGCTGATGTGGTCGCGTCGCGGCGAGCGGACGGACGTGCCGTTCATCGCGCTTTGGCGCGGCGGGACGGCGGAATCGCCGCGCGAGAGGCGGCAGTTTCGTCCGCCGCCGATCGCGCTGATCGCGGCGCTGGCGGCGGTGTTGCTGGCGATCATCGCATCCGCGCGGCCGAAGCTTGAAGTGGGATCGGCGGGGGAAGGGCCGCTGGTGACGGTCGTTCTCGATCGCGGCGTCACGATGGCGGTGGGGGATCGGATCGCGGAAGTGATCGCCGCGGCGCGACCGGTGGTGCTGGAAGCATTCGGCGAAGGGCCGACGGACCTGATCGAGGTGCCGGATGGCACATCGCAGCGCGTAACTCGATCGGCCTGGTCGCAGGTTGCCTCTCGCGCGACGCCGACACAGGAGCAGACGCGCGACGCGGTGCAGTTCGCCGTGCAGCGGGCGCTGGCGAAGACCGACGGGCCGATCGTGGTATTGAGCGATCAGCCGATTCGCGACGATCCGCGCGTGGTGCAGATCGCGCCGTCGAAGCCGTTGCAGAACGTCGCCATCGAAAAATTCGTCGTCCGCGAATCGCCCCGGCCGCAGGCGATGGTGACGGTGGTGAACTATTCCGATCAGCCGCGGGCGACCGTGCGTGTTCGCAGCGGCGAGCGGACGCTCGTCGAGCGCGCGATCGACTTGCCGCGCGCTCCGGGCGGCGAGGCGACCGTCTTCCTTGATCTGCCATCACTCGATTCCTCGGCGGTCGCGGAGATCGAGGCCGCGGACGACCTCGCGATCGACAACATTGCGCACGCGAAGCGGCAGCGGAGTTTTCCGTCGATCGAAGTTCGCGCCCCGGTTCCGGCGGAGGTGCGGCGGGTGGCGGAGGCGTATGCGAAGGCGCGATCGGCGCACCAGACGAGCGTGACTATCGCGATCGTGGATGAGAATTCGATTGCCAGCGATTTTCCGAGTGCGATCGTGTCGACGTCCGCTGTGAGCGGTGGCGGAGGCGCGGTGATCGTGGCGGCGCATCCGGTGTCGGCGGGCGTCGATTGGGCGGACGCGAAGTTGCAAGCGGCAGATGTCCCGCCTGGGGAAAATTGGCGGGCGATCGTGTCGGTGGGGGGGCGGGGAGTGGTCGCTGTTCGAGAGTCGCCGCAGCGGCAGGTGTGGGTGGGATTCCATGCATCGGACGAGTTTGCGCGGACGCCGGAATTCGTGATCTTCTGGACGAACGTCTTCGACTGGCTCGCCGGCGGCGACGACGGGGGCGCAGACGCGGCGCAGCACTGGTCGTCGACGGTGATCCCGCCGATCCGAATTGCCCCGCCATCGGCGACGGAGTGGCGCGCCAAGCTGTCGACGTTAAAACCCACTCATCCCGGCGCAACCGACATAACGTCGCCCGTACTTCTGCTATCGGTGATCTGCCTCATTCTTGCCGCCGGTGCCTGGCCCGGGCGAAGCTTGACACCGATTTCTGTGCCCCGTACTGTCTGATTTGACCTCTTTTTCACCCGGAAATCCGCATGGCCGAAACCATCCCGCCGCTCTCCGTCTCCGAGGAGAAGGGCGTCCGCGTCGTCGAGTTCACCAACAGCAAGATCCTTGACGAAGCCAACATCGCCGAGATCGGCAACACGCTCAACGTGTTGATCGACGAGAACGAGAATCCGCGCCTGCTGCTGGATTTCTCCACCGTCGATCATCTCTCGTCGGCCGCGCTGGGGATGCTCATCAACATCAACAGCAGGGTGCGGCAGAAGAACGGCCAGCTCCGACTCGCCAACATCAAGCCGTCGATCTACGAAGTGTTCGTGATCACGAAGTTGAACAAGCTGTTCAAGATCCTGCCGACGAAGACTGAAGCGTTGGCAAATTTCACGGCCCATTAACCCGAGTTCGTTGGACTAAGACCGCCATGGGCGTCGCCGGGTCTAACCGTCACAACCAACGGCGTGAAGCCGCTTCCGATGCGAGCCGCGCCAACACGTCCGCCGCCGCTGCGCGCAACGGCAACGGTGGTCGCGGCGGTCGCTCGACGAAGTTGAAGCCGCTTCACTTCACCATCCGTTCCGACGTCGCCGCCAGCCGCGACGTGCACAAGTCGATCATGGATCGCGTCGAGGCCCAGCACTACGACGAGCAGAGCACCTTCGCGATCCGCCTCGCCCTCGAGGAAGGGTTGATGAACGCGATCAAGCACGGCAATAAGCTTGACCCGAAGAAGACCGTGCACGTCGAGGCGAAGGTCACGCCCAAGAGCACCGAGATCATCATCGAAGACCAGGGCAAAGGCTTCCATCGCGAAGCAGTCCCCGACCCATGCGCCGAGGAAAACCTCCTCAAGTGCTCCGGTCGCGGCATCCTGCTGATGGAAGCGTACATGGACAAGGTCGAGTACTCGCACGGGGGCCGGCGAGTGAAGATGGTGAAGAAGAAAGCCTAGAAAAGGATGAAGGCGGAAGGATGAAGGATGAAGGATGA
>JAXDMN010000344.1:0-2534 GCA_034666045.1 Phycisphaerales bacterium
CGGAAGAAGCGCAGGCGGGACAGCTCGTACGTTGCCCGAAGTGCCTGACGACGTTGCGCGTCCCGATCGCGGAGCGCGCGGCGGTCGGCGCGGGCGTCGGAGTCGGCGCGGGCGGCGGTGGAATGGCGCCGCCCGGGCCGCGAAGCGGATACGAGCGCGGCGGATTATCCGGCGCGATCGTCGGCGGCGCCGGCCGCGCGGCGGGACGACGATTCGGATTCAACTGCGGCTACTGCTCCTCGCGCCTCGAAGCGAACGAAAGCCAGTCCGGCCAGGAAGGCCAGTGCCCCACCTGCGGCAACTCCATCGTCATCCCGATCCTCGACCGCTACGGCCGGCTGATCGACCCGATGACCGGGAAAATCATCAAGCCGGACCCGCACCCGGTTCACGCCTACGCCGCCGCGGGAGAACGCGCGCCGAGAATCCTCCGCAGCGACGACGGCCGGCAGACCATCATGTGTCCGCGCTGCCAGTCGCTCTCGCCGATCACCGCGAACAACTGCAAGAGCTGCGGCATGCCGTTCACGATGGAAGGCACGACCTTGGAAGCCGCCGGCACGAGCAACGGTTTCTGCGTCGCGTCGCTGGTGCTGGGCATCATCGGCATCCCGGCGTTCTGCACGGTGCTCGCGCCGGTGCTGGCGATTGTCTTCGGGATCATCGGGTACAACCAGGTCACCAAGAGCGGCGCGGAGGGTGGAGGGAAGGGGATGGCAATCGCGGGGATCATCTGCGGGGTGATCGGGTCCTTCATCGCAGCAATGTCCTTCCTCTCCTGATTTTAATAGCCGTAAGCGGAAGCTTCGGTCTTCATTTCTTCGCTCGCTGCTTCTGCTGCTCCCACTTCTCCTCCGCTTCCGGAATGCGAAGGTAAATCGGAGTCAGTCGGTCGGGATCCGCGAATTGACCCGCTCGCGCCATCTGTCCCCCGATCGCTGCCACAATGCGCGCTCGCGGCCTCCACAACTCCGCCGGGGTCACGATCACACCCGCATCATCGCGCGGGATGAATTTTTCGTGATACGGAATGCCTTCCCCCAGCAGATGCACCGGTCGCGAGGCGCGGGCGAGCATCGCAACAAGCGAATCCAGGTGCGCGGGCTCGCGCTCGATCCAAGTTCCAGTGGCGTCGCGCTCGAAGCGCGCGGTGAAGATCTGATCTCGCTTCGCGTCGAGCACAAGAACGACGTGCCGCGCATCCGGTGGCGCGTTTTCGACGAGAACCCGCGCCGTCGGCACTGCGACCAGCTTCACGCCGGTCGCTAATGCCATCGTCTTGGCCAGCGTGACGCCGATCCGCAGGCCGGTGAACGATCCTGGGCCGGCGGAGACGTACAGCTCGTTCAAATCCCGCGGCGTCCAACCCCGCGCGCGGCACAACCGGTCGATGATCGGAATGATCTGCGCCGCGTGTTGTAGGCCGTGCTCAAATTCCTCCTCAGCGACGACGCGCGCGTCCTCGACCGCGGCGATCGAGCCGGTGCGGGCGGAGGTTTCGATGGTGAGGGCGCGCACGGTATCCGGGATGAGTTTACACCGCGCCCGACCGCTGCCGCGTGAGCAACCGCCCCGCCTGGTACGCGGCGGCGACGAGCAGCACGAGCGCGCTGATGCGATGCAAGTTCAGCAACGTCCGCTGTCCGTCGCTGCCGAACCACGTCATCATGCCGAGCATCGCGCTGGTGATGGTCAAAAAGCTCGCGACGATGACGATACAGAACGCAACGCGCTCGCCGACATCGCGATTGGAACGCGAATCGTTCGTCCAGAGCAGCGCCAAGCCGGTGATGCTCAGCGCCCACAGCGGCGCGAGCGTCATGTGCAGGATCAGCATCCAGCGGTGCATATGGTCGCCGATCGCGAGCATGAACACGCTCGAGATCACCATGCCGGCGAGCGTCACGAGGAACACGAGATAGATGAGGCGCTCGACGCCGCGTAATGCGACATCATCGCGTCCGAAGGTGCGGCGGCGCGGGCGGAAGACGACGAAATCGAGCAGCGGCAGGCCGATCGCCAGGAGGATCGCGAGGATGCTCAGTGTTTGGATCATCGCGTCGCCCCCCGCGAGAGAATCTGCATCGCACGCGTCAGGATGACGAGCAAGAGGACGGCCGCCGACGCGTAGCCGATCAAAATAAGCAACCAGCGGAGCGGATAGGTCGCGGCGAAGGTGCTCAGAGCGCTGGTGGATTCCATCCGTGCCTCGGCCATCGTGCGCGTCATGCTCGCGCCGGTGACGACGGAGGCGATGTCAACCTTGGCGTTGAAAATCGGCGCGCCGGACGCATGACATTCGACGCAGCCGCGGGCGCCGAGCGATTGCTGCGCGCCGCGAACGTCGTGGCCCAGCGGCCACGCGTACGGCGCGGCGGCGAGATTGAAGAACGACTCGATTTTTCCACTCGCGCCGCGCTTGTAGACCTGCATGCCGGTGACGAACACAGGTTCGCCCGTCGCCCACGCGGGCGGCGGCGCGGACTGCACCGGCGGCGCGGGCTGCGTCGCTGCGGTCGTCGTCGCTGTCGTTG
>JAXDMN010000345.1:0-6972 GCA_034666045.1 Phycisphaerales bacterium
CGGGTTCGGAGAAGCCTTCTGGCGCGACAGTTCCTGCCACGCCAGATCGCGCAGCCCCTGATCGACCGGCACGTCGACGCGCGGCGGAACGGTTGGCGGCGGTTTGGGCGGCTGGTTGAGCCGCACCTCGCGACCCTTGCCTCCCTTACCACCGCAGCCACCGAGCGGCGCGAGGACGACCGCGGAAACGATGCAGACGCCGAGGATCCGCAGGAGGGGCTTTGGGCTGGTCATGATCTTCCCTTTATCCCGCAGCACGCGCGGGTAGGTCAAACTTTGCCGCGCGGGTCGCCCGCGCGCAAAACGCGCCGAGGGGTCGATCCGAAGTCATTGTGGCGA
Organism: Phycisphaerales bacterium; assembly: GCA_034666045.1. Lineage (GTDB taxonomy): Bacteria > Planctomycetota > Phycisphaerae > Tepidisphaerales > Tepidisphaeraceae > JAICTV01. The sequence goes on from JAXDMN010000345.1 coordinate 340, forward strand.
CACGGGATGCACGCGATTTTGCAACGGTGGGTTCGTTTTTCCAATTCGCGCGCCCGCCGAGGCGCACTGAAAATGCCCGCTTCTAAAAGATCGTTTTCCGCATCTTCTGTAATCACATCGCAGGCGCGGGCGCAGGTTGCGGCGTGATCATTCGCCAGATGCACCACGCGAGCGCGACGTTGATCGGCAGGACGAGCGCCATCGGCTCGGCGTTGTCCTGCGGGAGGATCGGCGAGAGCAGGACGCCGAGGATCGTCGTCCCGGCGATGCCGAGCGCGAGCCAGAGCGCCGTCCGCCTCGCGCGCGGCCACTTGCGGAAGAGCACCGGCAGCAAAAACGCCAGCGGCAGCGCGAGCGGGGAATAGCCGAAGAGATTTTCGTTCCGCCAGGCCGCCCAGTGCTCGCTGAAGAACCAGAACCACAGCCCGATGGCGCCCGCGACGCCGTTCAGAAACGTGTAGATCGTCGCCGCGGTCGAGAACGCGACCTTCCCAAGGCGTTTCGTTCGCGCCCAGCGCTGCAATCCGACAAAACTCGCCGCGATCGCCCCGCCGACGAGGAAAAACGGGATCACCCAGTTCGGCGGCGCCGCCGCCTCGGGGGGACGCGTGCTCGTGAACAACTCCTGCTCCGATTTCACCAGCGGCACGGTTGCGCCGCTCGCATCGGTCGTCGTCGCGGTCCGCAGGTGGTCGCGCAGCTTGGGCGGAAGAAAACATTCCTCCCAGGCGTTGATCTTGCGGTCGGTCGCCGGGCCGAGCACCGTGTGCAGGATGCCGTACCAGAACACATCGCTGCGCGTGCAGCGGCGCGTGTGCCAGCGAAAGGTCGTGCCGGTCGGCTTGGGCGCAAGCTGCGGCTTGAGGGCGCCGCCGACGGCGAGATCGATCGCGTCGCGCACGCGGGTCGAGCAATTATCCGTGTAATAGTTGTAGCGGTAGACGGCGTTCTCGGGCTGTTCGTTCCAGCGCAGAACATCGCGCAGCTTCACGCGCTGCGCCGGCGTGAGATTGAGTTCCTGGGCCCAGATCGTGCGGTTGAGGCTTTGGTAGTAATCGCGCTGCGAGGCGAGCGGGAACGCGCCCATCGAGTAGTCCATCTCGCCGCGCGCGTACTTGATGAAAAAGCGCTCCTGCTCGAACTCGAAAATGCCCCAGTGATAGACGACGTCGCGATACGCGGCCGGCGCGTACTCATCGTGCACCCAGATCGCGTTGTGCCCGAATTTTTCGAAGACGAGATCGCCCGGCTGAATGGTCAGGACGTGGATGGTCAATTCTTCGCCCGGCTCGGCGGCACGAGCGCGCGATGCGGGCGCGAGAACGGCGAGGACGCTGAGCAGGAGGAACAGCCGGGCCACGAAACGATGATGAGAAAGGATACCGGCCGATTTTTCCATAGTTCAAGGCGTCCGATAACAAACCGCCAGGGATGAAACAGCGGCCGCCGATCGCGTCACGCCGATGATGAAGCATCGAACTTTTGAGCCAACAACCTGCATCTCCGCTGCGCCGACGGTTCTGGTTGGTCGGGCTCGGGCTGGCGCTGTTTATCGCGACGGCGGCGGGCGGAAATTTTTTCCTGTCGCCGCAGCGGCAGGTTTCGCTGCGGTCAGCGGGATACGACTTCCTCGCGTTCTACACGGCCGGGACGTTCGTGCGCACCGGACAGCTCGAAAACCTGTACGACCTCGACGCGGTCCGCGCGTTCCAGCACGATCTTTCGCAGCGGCATGGGATGGAGCTGCGCCCGGACGCGGTCGGGCCGTTCTGGAATCCGCCGATCTTCGCGTGGGTCTTTGCGCCGTTGTCGGCGATGACGTATCCGAGTGCGTTTCTCTTGTGGACAATTCTCAACCTCGCGTGCTTCGCAGCGGCGATGGTGATTCTGTGCCGAACCGTGGCACGGTCGCCCCGCCCGTGCTTTCGCGGCGGCCGGCCGCATGAGGCGAACGAGCGCGAAGCCGCTGGCGCGGCGGGCTGCATGGGCGAGGCGCCCATGCCACGTGAAATCAGCGATTGGCGGACGTGGGCGCTCGTGCCATTGCTGACGCTGACGTCGATGCCGTTCATCATGAGCATCGGGCACGGGCAGAACACGTGCGTCTCGCTGCTGATTCTCGCCGGCGCGGTGGCGCTGTGGCGCGGCGAGCGATTTTTCGCCGCGGGCGTGGTGGCGGGATTGCTCTTTTACAAGCCGCAACTCGGCGCGGTCGTCGCGGCCATGATGATCGTCTGCTGCGGATGGCGTGCGCTCGCGGGACTCGCAACGACCGGTACGATCCTGCTGTTCGCAACGCTGCTCACCCTGCCCGGGACGCTCGCGACGTTCCTCGCGAAAATGCCGCGAAATCTCGCGTTCATGCAGGTGGAACACCGCTACCTGTGGGATCGGCACGTGACGCTGAAATCGTTCTGGCGCTTGCTCGTGCAGGGTTATCAGGTCGGTGAAACATCGACGATCACGACCGCGCTCACCGTCGTGACAGCCCTCGCGGTCGGCGCATGCGCCTTTGTGTGCGTGGTGAAACTTCGCGGGCGCGGGCCTGGGCGCGCCGATGCGGGTTCGCGCGACCAAATCATTTCCATCACGATCCTGTCGATGCCGCTGCTCATGCCGTTCTACTTCGATTATGATCTGCTCCTGCTGGCGGTCCCGGCGGCGCTGGCGGCGGCGCACGGACAGTCGATGAACCGTCGCACGATCGCCGCATGGATCGCGCTGTACGCGTGGCTGATCGTCAACCCGCACATGGCGGCCCTGACGCGCGTGAACGGGACAGTCATCCTGCTCGCGGCCGTCGCGGGGATGACGATGTGGACGGCGATGAAAGAGCGCTCGGCCGGTCAATCGGCGGCGGCGACGGAAAAATCGGATCCGATCACGCCGTCGCGCCGGGCGGCCGCTTAGTGGGAATTGGAGCAAGCTAAAGATGAAGCTGAACTTCTGGCAGTGGCTCGGGATCATCATCGTGGCGATCGCGCTGGTCGTCATCATCCGCCGTGAGTTCGGCGCGCCGGATCGTGCGCCGTCGCCCGCGCCGAACATGTCGCCGGAGCCGGCGAAGGAAATCCCCAGCACCTCCCCCGCCGCCCCCCCTGCGACGCAGTTCGCACCTTGACGCAGGAATCACTCCCAGGCTCGTCGTCGATGCGGCGCGATGTTCTCAGCGCGTACGTCGCGACCGCATCCAAAATCCTTTCGTGGGTGATCGTTCTCGGGCTGATCTATCGTTACGCCGGGGTGGCGGCGTTCGCGATGTTTTCATTCGTGCGCGGCACGATCGGAATCCTGAATTACACGGCATTGGGTCTGTCGTCGGCGATGATTCGCGTGCTGGCGGAAGCGCGCCATTCCGCGCCGCCGAGCGAGGATGAGGGCCCAGATCTGGCGACGCGAACGGTTTATGCGAACGGGCTCGTCGTTGCGCTGATTACCGGCGTGCTGGGCGTTGCCATCACGGCGCTGTACGCCGCGTTGTTTGGGCGGATTTACTCAACGCCGGAGGCGCTGCACTCCCCGGCTATGACGGTAGTGTTCGGGATCGGCATCGGAACGACGCTGCGGCTGATGAGCGATGCGCCGGGGTCGGTGCTTCAGGCGCACGGCCTGATCCGCCGCGACAACCTCTTCATCGCCGCCGGGGAGGCGACTTGGGTGCTGGCGACGGTGTTCCTCGCGCCGCAGTTTGGGTTGCTCAACGCGGCGACGTTTTCGTACGTGTTGTCAGGGATGTCGCTGCTGACGTTGCGCCTGAACGCGGCGAGCACGCTGACCGGCGTGAAGCTCCCGCAGCCGCGGCTCGTTGATCGGGGGACGCTCAAACGGCTGCTTGGGTTCGGATCGCTCGTCCTGTTCGCGCAGCTCGCGGACTACCTTTACGCCCCGAGCGATTACATCCTCATCAAACTCCTCCTCGGCTGGGAACACGTCGCCGTCTATGCGCCCGCGATGACGATCGATTCGGGATTGCTGCTGCTTGTGACGGGTTTATCGAGCGTGATCCTGCCGCGGACGGCGATCGCGCACACGTCAGGCGAGATCGATCGCGTGCGGCGATACTACATCTGGGGGACGATCGGCAGCGCTTTCCTGCTGCTGGTGGCGGCGCTGGTGGTGTGGATCGCGTCGCCGCTGATTTTCCGGCTTTGGCTGGGCGAGCCGATGCGCGCGACGCAGGCGATCCTGCCGCTGGTGCTGATTCACACGGTGATCGGCGGCTCGAGCGCGGTCGGGCGGTCGATTCTGCTCGGCATGGGACGCGTGCGCGCGTTCACGATCTCGGTGCTGATCGCCGGCATCATGAACGTCGTGCTGAGCTATATCTTCGTTCGGCACTTGAACTTGGGGCTGAAGGGGATCGTGCTGGGGACGATCGTGGTGGTCGTGGCGCGGGCCGGTATCTGGATGCCGTGGTATGTGCTGCGCACGCTCCGCGGCGAGGCGCACGCCGCGCGATAGTCGTCCTTCAAACCGAAAACGACTAAACGTTTTCTTGCTAAGCTGCACAGAATATAACGGCGGCGACGGCGTTGATTGGGATGTCGCACTGCGGGAGGCTCTCCGATGCACGATCAGCCGATCTTCGCGTTGCAAGCGCTCGAATCGCGCCGTCTGCTGCACGCCGGCCCGCACGTCGGCGTCGGCGGTGGAAACTCGGTGCTCGACGACTGTCCGGAAGTGATCGACGCGCGGGCGGCGATGAAGGATGCGGTCACGCAGCTCCTGGCCGCCCAGCGCGCGGGACGCAAGACGCTCAAGGCGGACCGGGCGGCGATCGTCGATGAGCTGAAACAATTGGCTGACGACATCGGGCAGGACGCGATGAAGGACGCGCTGGCGCCGCTGAAGGAAAAACTCCGCGCCGATGAGAAGGCCAAGTTCAAGGAGCTGCGCAACGCCGCCGAAACGCTGCGCATCACCAAGCGCGCCGGGCGGCAACTGCTCGCCGCGGACCTCAAGGCGCTGCACGAGGCGCATCAATCCGGCGATCAGACCGCGATCGATGACGCCAAGGCGAAGCTGAAGGCGGACAAGGAATCGCTCAGCGCGTCGCTCAAGCCGATCCGCGACAACATCATCGCGATCAAGGACAAGTGGCGGCCGATCATCACGGCGGACCACGAAGCGGTCGAAACCAAGCTCGAAGCGCTCAACCCGGACCTCGTCCCGCTTTTCGACAAGCTCGAGAACGACACGGAAGCGCTTCAGCAGAAACTCGAGGACGGCCACGGCAAGGTGGCCGACGCGAACCAGGATTTGAAGGTCGCGATCGCTGATTGCCTCGCACAACACGCCGCTGGCGTGCACACGGCGTAACGCCGGCACGCGGTCAGAAAAATGCTCACCCGGGCAGGGATGGGACCGTGCGGCCTTCCCTGCCCTTTTTTCATTCCTGCACTTGGGCGATCATGTCACGCAGATTGAATTTTTAGCCGAGGAGAGTCTGCGTGAGTGATTCGGTTGTTCGATATGCGGTAGTCGGGCTCGGGCGCGCGGGGTGGGGAATTCACGTGCACCAGCTTCGCGGGCGCGCGGATTCGCGCATCGTCTCGGTGGTCGATCCGGTCGAAGCGCGGCGGAATGAAGCCGTCGCGGAGTTCGGGTGCAAAGCCTACACGTCGCTGGGGAAAATGCTGGCGCAGGCGGCGGATGTCGACGTCGTCGTCGTCGCCACGCCCTCGGCGGATCACGGACGCGATACGCGCAAGGCGCTCAAGGCGGGGAAACACGTCGTCGTCGAGAAACCGATGGCGACGTCGCTGCTCGAAGCGGATTCCATGATCCGCTCGGCCGATGAAGCGGGGCGAAAACTGTTCGTCCACCAAAATTACCGCTTCTATCCGGAGTTCCTCCACCTCAAGGAAGTCGTTGACTCCGGCCTGATCGGGCGGTTGTTTCACGTGCGCAATTACATCGCGGCGTTCGCGCGGCGCAACGACTGGCAAACGCTGGCGAAGAACGGCGGCGGGCAACTGAACAACACCGGCGTGCATTTTCTCGACCAGATCCTGCAACTGCTGCCCGGCTCTGTCGTGAGCGTCTGCGGCGATCTCCAGCAGATCGCATCGGCCGGCGACGTTGAAGATCACGTCAAAGCCTTCATGAAAACCGACGCCGGCGCGACCGCGGACATGGAGATCAGCTTCGCGCAAAACCTCGCGACGCCGCTGCCGAAATGGATTTTGTGCGGCACGCACGGGACGCTGACGAACGACGGCGACAAATCGATCGTCCGCTGGTTCGATCCGAAAGACGCCCCGCCGCTGGAAGTCATCGACGGCCCCGCCCCGGACCGCAAATACGGCAACGACGAAAAGCTGCCATGGCAGGAGCGCACCATCGAAGTCGCGCAGCGCCCGCACGGAGCGTTTTACGATCACGTGAACGGCGTGATCGCGGGCCGCGAGGCGATGCGCGTGACGCCGGAGAGCGTGAGGGAGACGATGCGGGTGCTGGGGATGATTCGGAAGTCGGCGAAGGGTTCACCTTCGCGGAAAGCGAACGCATTAACTCCCTCGCCCCGGTAATCCGGGGAAAGCGGAGTAATACGGATCGGGATTAAACCGTGCTGCGCCGTAGCCGCTTTGTCATCCTGAGGTACTCCGAAGGATCTGCGTCCCAAGACGCCAC
>JAXDMN010000346.1:0-3664 GCA_034666045.1 Phycisphaerales bacterium
TCGCAACCAACGCGTCGCACCCGTAGCGACACACTGCACGGGCGCGGATCATACGGGAAACCACCCGCGACCGGTAAAGCGGTCGCCTTTTTTACATCAGAACGACTTCATGAAGAAACTTGCAACCACCGTAGTTCTTATCGGCATTTGTCTCATCGTTCCCCTTAGTACGTTGGCGCAGACCACCGCGCCCGCTGATTTTCCAGCATTTGTCGTGCCGGGACACGAGCGGGAGATGCAATTACTGCGTTCCCTCTACTGGTTGCACTACCAACCGGCCGGGCCGCTCATCCCGCTGTGGGATGAATGGATGCCCAATGCGACGCTCTGGCCTGCGCGCGGTGACGGTGCGGCACTGCAAACCATGCGCGATCGCTGGGCCGCGGCGCTGGCGTCGCGCGGAATTAGCAACGAAGGATACATTTTTACGCATCAGCACGACGGCCCGGCGCACGCGCAAGGCTGGCCGTTCCCGGGTTGGAATGTCGCGGGCGGTGTCGGGTGGCATTTCCGCGGGACCGGAATCGCCGGCTACGACCTGCCGACGTGCGGATCGGAACACTGGACCCTCACCGGCGGCAAGGGCGGCGAGATCAACGACAAGGGATGGGTCGTCGAACTGACCGAGCCGCGCGCGACCGTCCTGCGCCCCGGCTTCACGATCGCCGCGAAGAATTCCCCCTGGCTGCGCCTCAACTGGTGGGCGAGCGGGCTCGAACACGCGAATCCGTACGTCGAATGGACGACCGCCGAGCAACCGGAATTTTCCCCCGATCGCCGCGCCTATTTCACGCCCGCCGTCGCGGATGAAGAGCACCGCTTCATGCCGATGGGCGGCGGCGGCGGAAAGCTCGACACCACCGTCGGCGAAACGCGCACGATGATCCCGGTCTACCGCATCCCGGGCTGGACCGGCACGATCACGCAGTTCCGCATCGGCTTCGACAACCCCGGGCCGGCGAAGCTCGTCATCAAGTCGTTTCACACCGCGCCCGACACGCGGCACAACATCAACAACTCCAACTTCATCCGCGGCGTGCACGATTATTTCGCCTGGTCGCGCGACGTCGGCTTCCTCCGCAACCAGATCGGTCGCGTGCGAACCGCCATGCGCTTCATCGAGCGCGAGTTCCAGACGCGCGAGAAGAAGTGCATCTACACCACCTGGCCCGGCCACGAGGGACGCAGCGGCGTCCGGTACGTCAATGGGCAGAAGCAAATCATTCCCGGCGAAGGGATCGGCAGCAACTACTGGGACCTGCTGCCCTTCGGCGGCGAAGATGCGCTGGCGTCGATCTACTACTACGACACGCTTCTCGATCTCGCTGACCTCGAAGAGCAGATCAGCGCGCATCCGCAGTGGACCGTCGCGACCGGCGCGGACGCCTTCAACCCCGCCGATCTCCGCAAACTCGCCGCTGAGGTGAAAGCGTACGGCCAGAAGCGTTTCTGGAACGAAAAGACCGGCCGCTTCGGCACCGTCGATCTCGACGGCGCGATGCACGACTACGGCTGGACGTTCCTGAACAATGAAGCGATCTACTTCGACTTCGCGTCGCCCGAGCAGGCGAAACAAATCCGCGACTGGATCAGCGGCAAGCGCACCGTCGCCGGCGACACCGCCACCGCCGCCGACATCTACCACTGGCGCTTCGGTCCGCGCAGCTCCACGCTGCGCAACATCGACTACTACTACTGGGCCTGGTCCGGCCCGGAAGGAATTCCCTTCGGCTACCAGGTGCAGGACGGCGGCGCGGTCCTCGGCTGGTCCTATCACGACCTCATGGCCATCCTCAAAACCGAAGGCCCCGACGCTGCCCGCTTGCGTCTTCGCGCCATCCTCGACTGGTTTGACGAAACGCAAAAGGAAGGCGGCTACCGCGCCTACTACGGAAAGGATCCCGCGCGCGGATCGATGCAAGGCGCCAACGTCGCCGGGGGGCTCGGGCTCGACAAGGAATTCTTCGAGTCGATCCTCGTCCCGCAGGTGATGCTCTACGGCTTCATGGGCTTGCGTCCCAACGTCGACGGGTTTTCAATTGATCCCCATCTGCCCAGCGACTGGCCCGAGCTGACCATCACGCGAATTCACCTGCATGATGCCGTCCTGGACATCAAGGTGCAGCAGCCGAAGCACGGACGCGTGCGCGTGACGGTCAACGGCAAAGACCATGACGTGAAGCCGGGCGAAACCATCCGCTTTTGACGCGAGGCCGAAAACAATGTGGAAACCGATCCTGCTCGCGATGCTGTCGCTCGCTTCCGCTGCCGCCGCGCAGGACTACCCGAAGATCGATCTCGTCCCGGGCTACATCGTCGACCCGGATTGGCCGCGCGAACGCGCGGAAAAACCGTGGGGTGAAATGTCCGGCGCGGCGATCGATCGCGACGGCAACATCTGGACGCTCAATCGCAGCGAAACGCCGGTCCAGGTCTTTTCCCCGGACGGAAAGCTCCTGCAAACCTGGCCGAACGAGCACGTCAAAAAGGGTCACCAGATCCGCTTCGATCGCGACGGCAAACTTTGGATCACCGACCTCGTACTCCATGTCGTTCGCAAATTCGATCCGACAACCGGCAAGCTGCTGCTGACCATCGGCACGCCGGGCGAATCCGGCACGGATGAGACGCACCTCAACCAGCCCACCGACATCGCCATCGCCGCCAACGGAGACGCCTTCATCTCCGACGGCTACGGCAACAACCGCATCGTCCATTGCGACGCCGCGGGAAAATTCATCAAGAGCTGGGGCGCGATGGGCGTGAAGGAGGGCGAGTTCTCCCTGCCGCACTCGATCGCCATCGATTCCAAGGGCAAACTCTACGTCGCCGACCGGAACAACTGCCGCGTGCAGGTGTTCGATCAGGCGGGAAAATTCCTCCGCGCCTGGAGCGGCAAGATGGTGCCGTGGACGCTTTACATCACCGACCAGGACGACATTTACGTCGTCGGCTCTTCGCCCGCGCAATGGCCGAAGCGCGGCGGCGGCAAGCACCTGGGCGTCCCGCCGCGCGACCAGATCGTCATGCGCATCAACCCGAACCTCGAGATCCTCAACTGGTGGGCGTTCGCCTTTCAACCGGACGCCAAAGCCGTCAAGCCGGGCGAATTGTGCTGGGTCCACGCGCTGACGGTAAATTCAAAAGGCGATCTCTATCTCGGCGACATTCAGGGAAAGCGCATTCAAAAGTTTCTCTTCAACGGATCGGGTAAAGTTGTGGAAACGAATTGATCAAGCCGCGACACGTCATCCTGTGCGTGATCATCGTGCTCGGCGTCTGGGCGTTGCTCCCGCCGCGCGACGCGAGCAAGGCGGCGCGCATCGGCTCTGATCCGACGCGCAACAAAGAGCTCCCGCCGACCGTCAAATACGTCCTGCGCGTGAACCCCGGCCCGCTCTATCTGCCCGGCATCGTGCCGGAGAACTCGACCAAGCCGATCCAGGGCATGCAGAAAGTCGCCGAGGCGTTCGAGAAGATTCATCCGGACACGCGCATTGAATTCCTCGGCGTCACCGGCGAGGCGCGCGAGTGGGTCGTCACGCAGCTCACCAGCGGTCAGGCGCCGGACATCCTTCAAACCAACGTCGAAGACGTCTGGCAGGACGTGCACAAGCCCTGGTACGTCCCGCTCGATCAGTATCTCGATCGGCCGAACCCGTTC
>JAXDMN010000347.1:0-11347 GCA_034666045.1 Phycisphaerales bacterium
TCGCTGGCACGCCGGACTGTCGATCGACAAGGCGCTCACGCCGAGCGGCGCCGGACAAGGCGGACTGAATGGCCTGCTCGTGCGCGACAACGACTTCCAGCGTCTCTACTCCAATCGCATGATCGAGCAGGGCCAGGAGATCAACCTCGGCGCCGAGCGCTTCCAAGGCAATCGCTACTTCAGTTCCGGCGACGCCGGCGGTTGGTTCCGCAAGGCCAACCACACCACCAGCTACGACCAGTGGAAGGCGAAGGTCGACAAGAACAGCTTGCGCGTGAAGGTCAAGTACAACGACCCGGAGCGCAAGATCGAGTCGTACAACGCGACGCTCGGCGGCAAGCCGTCGCCCGGCGCGTTCTTGACGCAGGCGCGTTTGCTGGCGCGGCGGATCTGGGACCGCCGCTTCTCCGCAACCGCGGTCATCGAGTACATGGGCGCGGGATTCAAGGTCAAGCGCATCCCGCCCGTCGTGACCGCGACGAACCTGAGCAGCAAGAACACCCAGGCGACGCGCAAGGAGATCTTCTTCCTCTTCGACAAAGACGTCTCCGGCAAACTCGCGGCCGGCGATCTCGTCATCGTCAACACGCAGACACAGCAGAAGGTCCGCACGTCGGCGATGCAGTTCGCCTACGACAAGACGACGAACCGCGCCAGCTGGACGTTCCCGGGCCTGAAGCGCGACATGCTCGCCGCCGGACAGTACGAGGTGAAGCTGTCCGGTCAGAGCATCGTCGACGCCAAGGGGACGAAGCTGGACGGCAACGCGGACGGCATCGCGGGGGATGACTTCATCCGCGCAATGCGCATCAGGCCGAACGTGTGATGAGCCGCGAATCCCGCTGTTTTCGCGGTCTCAAGCCCTCTTTCCGCGCGAGTTTTTCGCCCAACGCACGGGAAACGAGTACACTATCGACGTCCCGTTGTCCTTCCTGGGAGGTCCCACTGATGTCCGTTCGCCGCTCTGACTTCGCACACGTTGTCGACTCGCTCGAAGCTCGCCGCCTGTTCGCGGCGGCGCCGCTCGCGGTGAATGGAACCGCGGGCGATGACGTCATCCAGATCGCGCTCAGCGGCACCACGTACGTCGTGACCGTCAACGGCTCGAGCGCGCAGCACGCGGTCAGCGGCGTCAGCGCCATCAACGTCTTCGCCGGCGATGGCAACGACATCGTCGTCGCGGCTCCCGGATTCCCGCTCGGGTTCTACACCGACGGCGGGAACGGCAACGACCGCGTCGTCGGCGGCGACGGACCGGACACGTTCCTCGGCGCGGCCGGCAAGGACCAGCTCTACGGCGGCAGCGGCAACGACCGCATCAACGGCGCGGGCGGCAACGACAAGGTCATCGGTGACGCTGGCGCCGATCGACTCTACGGCGGCGCGGGCAACGACTACATCGACGGCGGCTCGAGCGGTGACCGCATATACCCGGGCGCCGGCTTCGACAGTTGCTTCGGCAGCAGCGGCAACGACGTCTTCTTCTCCTTCGACAAAGTGATCGACCAGATCTACGGCGGCAGCGGCACCGACGTCGCCACCGCCGACTCCATCGACATCCGCGGCTCGATCGAGCAGATGGCGCTGATCTGACGACGACTAGCGCGCTCGCGAACGCTACGGCGCGAAACGGAACGCGTACACGTCCGCATCGCGCAGGACGAAGCGAAGTCGCACTGGCTTGCCGGCGTGCGCGGCGATTGCGTTGCCGCCCTTCCAACTGATCGACTGCTCCAACTCATCGCCGTAGATCGCTTCGGATTCCGCCAGCGGCTTTCCCGATTCATCCTGAAGCTCGACGCGCACGCTGCCGGCGGCGCTGGTGGCGAAGTTGAGCGTCAGGCGCTCGCCGGCGTATTTCATCGACTTGGTCACGAACTCGCCCTCCGTCGCGCCGGCACGCATGGATGCGAAGCCGTGTTTGCGGATCGTCAGTCGCCGCAGGCGGTTCGTCGGCCAGCGGTAATGTTCGCTGATGTACATCGAAAACGTGCTGGGATCGCCGGGTGTTTCGATGATGCCCCAGGCGGGCATGCTGTTGCGCTCCGTCCAGTTTCGCTCGTCTTGGCCGGGGCGGACCCACGCTTCGAGGAAAGGGCGATCCCAGTTCACGCCGTCACGGCTGGACATGAACATCGCGTCCGACACGCCAACTTCCTTGTGGCTCGCGACGCGCTTTCGTTCCGGGACGAAGCGCTTCGGGAACGCGAGCCAGACATGCTCCGCGCCGGGGCAGCGGGTCACCGCGCCGGTATAAAAATGCTCGATCGGCACGCCCTCGGCATACTTGAACGGCGTCGGCGCGCTCCACTGCACGAAGTCCTTCGACGTTCGCGTCTCGATCGCGCGAAATCCCGCGAACGCGCCCGACGTCCAGTAGCGATCGAAGACGCGGTACTGCTTCTCGATCGCATCCCACGATGCGCAGTTGAGCGAGTCGTAGCTGCCGAACGGCACGACTGACTTCTCGCTCATCCGCCGCCACGCGATGCCGTCCGGCGAAGCCCACGCGGTCATGCCGCCGTGATGGCCGTCGATGACGGTGTATGACAGCGCCTTGTACTTTTCGTCCGGCTTCGCGTCGGGATTGTCGTCGCGGAAGGCGGCGAAGGAGGTGTCCTGCGGATCGTGGAAGAGGACGTTGTTCGCCTTCGAGCCTTTGTGCTCGATCAGCCCGAGCGCGGGACGCGTGAAGTGGACGCCGTCCGTGCTTTCCGCGTAGCACGTAAAATCCTCGCCGCCGCGGTAGTACAGGCGGATTTTTTCGCCGTCGCGGAAGACCGTGTAGTACGCCGAGACGGGCCCTTCCCACGGCTGATCCAGTTCGAGCACGACCTCGCGCTTGGTCGGCTCGGTCAGGTGGTGTTCGACGTTTTGTTTTTTATCGATCAGGTGCTGATCGACGAACATCTCGACGCGCGAGCTGACATCGATTGGCGCGGCGGCGAGACAGCAGACGGACAGGATGAGAACGAGGCATCGTGAGATCATCACGATGCTGTACTGCGTTGGGTAAGCGGGCGTTTGCCGAACTAGTCCGCTTCGTCGTCCGCCCCACCGGTCCAGACCGGCGAGCGGCGCAGGCCGAGGACGGCGGCGAAGAGGAAAACCGGCCCGGCCAGCGCGGCGAAGCCGAGGTCGTGCGTGTTCGGCTGAAACAGCGCAACCAGCGCGGCGCAGATGAGCGCGAGGACGGCGAAGATCGCGAGTTCGACGCGAGACGGAAGCAGACGTCGCATGCAAGGCCCCATTCTTCAGTAGTGCGAGTCGATCCAAAACCCAACGATTTGCTACGCCCGCAATTGCCCGGCAGGCGTACCGCGGGGCAATGTAGCCAGCGAATCCGGGCAATTCCAGCGAAAAACCAACGGAACGCACGTTACAGATGGGCACGCTGCGAGGCGAACGCCGGCAATCTTCTGAGTTACGCCGGTCGTTGTCGCGCGGTTCGCGAATGTCGTTGCTGCGCAGCGAACCGGACTCACACAGTCCCGCTCCGTCCGTTCTGCGAACCGATGCTTTGAGCTTTGCGGATAAATCCAGATAATCTCGCGCCTCACTCGTTTAGACCTCAACAGCGGAGTTTTCGACAAATGCCCGGCGACACGATCACGATCAGTAATGGCAAGCTCAACGTCCCCGATCAGCCGATCATCCCGTTCATCGAAGGCGACGGCACCGGCCCGGACATCTGGCGCGCTTCCGTGCGCGTGTTCGACGCGGCCGTGCAGAAAGCGTACGGCGGGAAGCGCAAGATCCAATGGAAGGAAGTGCTCGCGGGCGAGAAGGCGTTCAAGACCGTCAACAACTGGCTGCCGGACGAAACCGTCGAAGCGTTCCAGAAATATCTCGTCGGCATCAAGGGCCCGCTGACCACGCCGGTCGGCGGCGGGATTCGCTCGCTCAACGTGGCGCTGCGGCAGATGCTCGACCTCTACGTTTGCCTGCGCCCGGTGCGTTATTTCAACGGCGTGCCGTCGCCGGTGAAGCATCCGGAAAAAGTCGACATGGTGATCTTCCGCGAGAACACCGAAGACATTTACGCCGGCATTGAGTACGCCGCGGGGACGGCGGAATCGCAGAAAGTCCTGGACTTCCTGAAGGAAAATTTCCCGAAGGAGTTCAAGAAAATCCGCTTCGGGACGAAGGATGCGGCGCAAGGGTGGCAGACGCAGCTCGAAGGCATCGGCGCGCCCAAACGAGACGTCGCCGTGCAGGTCGGCATCGGCTTCAAGCCGGTTTCTTATCTCGGCACGGAGCGTCTCGTCCATTCCGCGATCGGTTACGCGATCATGCACAAGCGCAAGAGCGTCACGCTGGTGCACAAGGGAAACATCATGAAGTTCACGGAAGGCGCGTTCCGTGACTGGGGCTATCAGGTCGCGAAGAATTTTTATGGCGCCGTCGAAATCGACGGCGGGCCGTGGTGCAAGATCCCCGATGGCAAGCCTGGCGCGGGCCTGATCATCAAGGACGCGATCGCCGACATTACGCTCCAGCAAGTGCTCACTCGCCCGGAAGATTTCGACGTCATCGCGACGCTCAACCTCAACGGCGACTACCTGAGCGACGCGCTCGCAGCACAAGTCGGCGGGATCGGCATCGCGCCGGGCGGAAACATCAACTACATCTCCGGCCACGCGATCTTCGAAGCCACGCACGGCACCGCGCCGAAGTACGCCAACCAGGACGTCGTGAATCCCGGCAGCGTGATCCTGTCAGGCGTCATGATGCTCGAGTACATGAAGTGGCAGGAAGCGGCCGACCTGATCCTCAAGGGCCTGGAGAAGGCGATCGACGCGAAGACGGTCACCTACGACTTCGAGCGGCAGATGCAGGGCGCCCGCAAGGTCAAGTGCAGCGAGTTTGCGACGGCGATGATCGGGCATATGTGACCGCCCTGCCGGCCTCGCGGCCGGGGTTTGGCGGCGAGGTTGCATTTTCGTCATGTTTCGCTTTCGCCGCCGCCGGTGGCTTTGGTATGCTGCCGGATCGATGGGTCAGCCAACGTCGGCCGGCCCTCAAATCCGCGTTGGGTCAGGAGGTCTCTCATGTCGAAGCGGCGTTTGATTCCGTGTGGGTTGTTCCTCTGCTGCGCGTTTGCGATGGCGCTGCCGGCGCGGGCGGCGTCGGACATTTTTGTCCAGGTCGAGGGCATCCCGGGTGAATCGACGGATGTGAAGCACAAGGGGTGGATCGAGGTGCTCTCCTTCAGCACCGGCGTGACGCAGAGCGGCGCCGCGGGCGCGAAGATGGGCGCAGGCGGCGGCACCGGCAAGGCGGACATCGCGCCCTTCACCATCACGAAGTCGGTCGACGGCAGCACGCCGCGCCTGTTCGGCGCCGCATGCGGCGGCACCCACATCAAGCGGGTGATCGTTGAGGTCGTCAGCGCCGGCGAGAGCAAACACGTCTTCCTGAAGTACACGCTCAACGACGTCATCGTCTCGTCCGTCCGCACCAGCGGCGCGGGTAACAGTGAATCGAAAACGCCGATGGAAGAAGTCACGTTCTCGTTCGCCAAGATCGAGATGGAGTACACCCCGCAGGATGCATCCGGCAAGGCCGGAGCGCCGGTTAAGGCGAGCTGGGACATGACAACCAACAAGGCGGTCTCCAGTCCGCCCCCGCCGGCAGGATCGGACACGACCGCGAGCAGCGGCGGCACGGCCGCGCCGGCTGGCGCACCAGCGCCCGCGGCGGGAGAGCCCGCGCCGGCCGCTCCAGCAGCATCGGGGGCGCCGGCAGGATCGCCGGCGCCGGCGGCATCGGCGGGCGGGGACGCGGCGGCAGCCGCACCCGCGTCCGGCGAGCCCAAGACGCTGACCCGCGCCCAGCGTGATCGTCTCCGCGCCAAGGGCGCCGCCGACGCCCCCGCGGTCGTGGAACCGGCCGCACCGGCGCCCGCCCCCGGCCCTGCGCCGGCACGCGCGCCGGTGAAACGCCGATAAACCCGCCTGCACGCCCCTGCGCTCCCCGCCCCCCGCCGCGTGATCCGCGAAACCGCGCCGTACCAGCCCCACAACCAGTCCGGTCGAGGTTCTGGACGCGTGTCGCGTTACAGGTTCGTTTTGGTCAGATGAAACCGCACGCCTGCGGTGTCGGCGGCGATTAATAAAGCTTCGGCGGCCTTGAGGTCGCGGAGGATCGGGTTCGGTTGTTTGAAGTCGTTCAGGTTAGCCGAAACGTATTCGTGCAGCGCGCGGATCGTCTTCAAGCCCTCGGGGGCGGGGAAAAACTGTTCCGGCGGCAAGCGCATCTTCGAGGGGTCGAAGCCTTCTTCTTTCATCTGCGCGATCAGGGCGGCCTGGCTTTCGGAAAGCAGCGACGTCGGCGTGATGACGCTCTTGCGGCGCGCGACGCTGTCGAGCTTGTCCGCCTCGCGCGCCAGCGCTTTGCCGGTCGCGGCCTTGGCGTACGCAGCGGCCGGGGCGGGGTCGGGGAGATCTTTTTCCAGCGTGACGATGAATGCGAGGGCCATACGTGCGGACAATGTAACGGATTTCTCTCCGCGCGCGTTGCGGGCGTGCGATTCATTTGTGGGAACGGACGGCAGGGAGCGCGGATGCTTCGAAGTACCTCAGCATGACAAATCGCTGCGTTTCTATTGCAAATACGTTACGACTTCGGCGCGTAGACGACGATCGGTCGGCCGTCGATTTGGAGGCGGAGGCGCTCGACGTATCCGGGCGGCAGCGGCGGCGGCGGGTCGTCGGCGCGGGAGCGCGGGGCGGCGGTGATCAGGTTCAACTTTGGATCCGCCTCGAGCGCGGCGGCGATGTCGGGCGGCGCGGGAAGAGACGGGATCACCCGCCGCATCGCCCAGCAGAGGGGCAGGTTTTCGGGTTGGGCGTAGAAGGCATAGCGCGGCGCGATCGTGCGCTCGCGCTCCTCGCGCCGCAGCGTCGCGGCCAGCTCGCGATAGGTGTGCGCCTGCGTGCTCGGCGACCAGTAGAGCAGCGTAAACGCGATGGCCGGGAAACCGAGCACCGCCAGCGCGGTTGCGGAGGCGGCGACGCCGCGGCGAGATTGGAGCCACAGTCCGTACGCCGCGCCGAGCGCGATCGCGCAGCCGATGATGATGTCGCTGATCAGTAGTACGCGCCCGCGCATGAAGTAGCCGGCGATGGGCAGCCCGACGGCGGCGGCGAGGCCGACACAGAGCGTGGCGATGAGGACGGGCCTGACCGCGCGGGCGAGGCCGTCGGTCGCGTCGTCGGCGTCATCGGCGCCGCGCGACGAGCGGATCGCGCGGTCGATCAGCCAACCCGTCAGCATCGCCAGCGGCGGCATTGCCGGCATCAGGTAGTGCCGCTGCTTCTGTCCGACGATGCACAGCGGAACGAAGACCGCGGCGAACCAGACGAGCGTCACGCGCAGGCGCGCATCCGTCCGTGCGCGACGAATCGCGGCGGCGACGGCGAGCACCATCACGCCGCTCCACGGGGCGCTGGCAACGAGCAGGTCGAAGAAGTAGACGAAGAACGTGCCGCGATGTCCGCCGCCGCTGGCGACGACGTTTAGCTCGTTCCAGAGGATCTGCGCCTCCGGCGTGCGTGCGATGTAGGCGAACCATGGCACGGCGATGAGCAGCGCGGTCAGCGGCGCGCCGACGCGGAGCCAGCGTAGCGGCACGTCCCATCGCCGCAGCACGCCGGCGGCGCCGAGGAGAAACAGCAGCGGGAACATCGCCGGCGGACCTTTGACGAGCGCGAGCAGCGCGATCGCCAGCGCCGACACGTGTGCCCGGAGCGCGAACGCGCCGGGCGGGGGTGAATTTCGCTCGATCTCGAAGCATCGCCACATCGCGCCGATGGCGAGCGTGTTGAACAGCGCGACCCAGACGTCGGTTTCCGCCAGCGCGCCGTAGCGGACGAACATGACGCTGCCGAACAGCGCGGCGGCGGCGAAGGCGGCGGCGCGGACGCCGAAGTGGCGGCGGACGATGGCGAAAGTCGCGCCGATCGTCAGCCACATCGCCAGCGCGGCGGGCAGGCGGCCGCTGAAATCGCTGACGCCGAACGTCGCGAGTGATGCGGCGGTCAGCCAGTAGGCGAGAGGCGGTTTTTGCAGTCTCGGCTTGTCGTTGAGGTGCGGCACGAGCCATTCGCGCACGCCGCCGGCGCTGCTGCGCTCGAGCATTTCGCGGGCGGTGACGAGGACGCGGGCTTCTTGTGTGCGCGTCGTGTCGGGCACGGCGATGAGGAGGAGCAGCAGCACGCCGCCAGCGAGCCAGGCGATGAGGAAACGGCGGAGGATGCGGCGATTGCATTCGACGTCGGGGGCGATGCTGTCTGAGCGGTTAGTGGTCGCGGCGGTGAAGTTGGCAGAGGGGGTGGTCATAAAAAAACAGGTGGGCCTTCGGCCCGACCGCTACGCAAAAGACGGGCAAGGGGCGTGGCAGTCGTACCGCGCGGCGTGGACTAAGTCATGCGTTGGGGGTTACGACAGGAAAGGTCAGCGCGACCTCGGTGCCGCCGGCGGGTGGGGAGGCGATGCGGGCGGAGCCGCCGTGGAGGCGGACGATGGTTTGCACGATCGCCAGGCCGAGGCCCGCGCCGCCCGCGCCGGCGGTGCGCGAGCGATCGCAGCGATAAAACCGGTCGAACACGCGCGGCAGGTGCTCCGGGGCGATGCCGCAGCCGCTGTCGCGAACGGCGATCGTCACGCGGGCATTTTCCTGCAAGACCGAGAGCACGATACGTCCGCCGGACGGCGTGTGGGCCAGGGCGTTGTCGAGCAAGTTGTAGACCGCGCGTTGTAGGAGCGTGCGGTCGAGCGCCGCCTCGATCGGCGTCTCGCCCGCGGCGCCCGTGGCGCCCGCGCGAGCGTCGCCATCCGTCCGTTCGATCGCCAGCGTGATGCCGTTCTCCGCCGCCGCCGGCTCGTAGAACTCGCGGGCGCGTTCAATTTCCTCGACCAGATCGACGCGCTCGCGGCGGACCTGCGTCTGCGGGTTCTCCGAGCGCGCCAGGAACAGCAGCGCCTCGATCGTGCTGCCGAGCCGGCCGCTTTCTTCGAGCGACGACTCGAGCGCGTGGCGATATTCCTCCGGCGTGCGCGCCTTCGACAGCGCAACCTCCGCTTCGCCGCGCAGATTGTTCACGGGCGTGCGCAGCTCGTGTGCGATGTCGGCGGAAAACTGCGAGAGGCGCGTGAACGCCTCTTCGAGCCGGTCGAGCATCTCGTTGAAGGTCGCCGCCAGCGCCCACAACTCGGCCGGCAGCCCGGCCGGCGCGATGCGCTCGTGCAGCGTGGTCGATCGCACGCGCCGCGCGGCGTCGGTGATCTGCCGCACCGGCTTGATGCTCTGCCGCGCGAGGAAATAGCCGATGACCGACGACACCACGACCGCCAGCGCCAGCACGATCCAGACACGGCGGAGATAGCGGGCCAGGTGCGCCTTCTCGAGCGTCTGGTCAAGGGCGACCTGGACGATGCGCTCGTCGCCCTCGCGCGTTTTCGCGGGCCCGGCGATGGCGCGAAACGGCCGACCGCGCGGCGAGCGCACGTCGCGGCCGTCTCCCGGCTGGACGATGCCGTTCGTCGGCGGCGGAAACCCGGCCAGCGGCAACTGCTCGCCCATCCCGGGCGTCTGCGCCGTGACGCGGCCGTTCAAATCGACCAGCCGCACGTACACGCGCGTGAGGTCGCGGGCGGCCCACTCGGATTCGATCTCCCAGTGCACCTCGGGCGAATCCTCCGGGTGCTTGGCGATCAGGTCGCGCACGATCGTGATCAGATGGCCGAGAAAAAGGTCGTCCTCGTGCGAAAGACTGCGCTGCAGCCCGGCATATAACATCGCGGCGGCGGCGGAGCTCAGGACGAAGGTGGAGAGGACGTACCAGAGCGTGAGCTTTGCGGCGAGCGAAGGGGGCGCGCGTCGCGTGCTGGCGCGACCGGGTGCGGGCGCCGACGCGGGCGCGAGCGGGTGCGACGGAGCGCGATCAGGCGTCGCCGGCGCTGGCGTTGTCATTGTCACCGTTGCCGTTGCCGGCGTCGCCGCCGTTGCCGAAGCGCTGCTGCTGGGAGGTTGCGGTTGGATCATCGAGGACATACCCGACCCCGCGCACCGTGCGGATCAGCTTCGTCGCGTACGGGTCGTCCACCTTGGCGCGCAGGCGGCGGACATGCACGTCGAGCACGTTCGTGTCGCTGCTGAAGTTCATGTCCCACACCTGCTCGGCGATGTAGGCGCGCGACAGCACTTCGCCGCAGCGCTTGGCCAGCAGCCAGAGCAGCGCGAACTCCTTCGGCGTCAAATGCAGCGGCTGGCCCTGGCGCGTGGCGCGATGCTTGGTCAGGTCGATCTCGAGGTCGGCGATGGTAAGCACGGTCTGCTGCCGCGACGGCCCGCGGCGGAGCACCGAGTGCACGCGCGCCAGCAACTCGGAGAACGCGAACGGCTTGATCAGGTAGTCGTCGGCGCCCAGCTCGAGCCCCTTGACGCGGTCTTCGACGGTGTCGCGTGCGGTCAGGAAAAGCGCGGGCGTCTGCTTTCCCTGGCGGCGCAGCTCCTGGAGCACGCCCCACCCGTCGCGGCGCGGGAGCATGACGTCGAGGATCAGCAGGTCGTAATCGCCGGTCTGCGCCAGATGCAGGCCGTCATCGCCATCGCCGGCAACGTCGACGACGAAACCGGTTTCGCGCAGCCCCTTCTCTAGATAGGCCGCGGTCTTGCGCTCATCTTCAACGACGAGGAGTTTCATGATCGACAGTTTAGGCGCAGAGGCGGCGTTCTGCGAAACGTCTGGTATAACGCCGGCCATCATGTTCGATTCAAAGACGCCTTACGAGCCCGAACGGATTCACGCCGCCGCCATTTATTGCTCTGATGGGCGGTTGGGCGAGCATTTTGACGATTTTCTCATGAACGGGCTGAAGCTACCGCGTTACGACCGCTTGGCGCTGCCGGGCGGGCCGGCGGCGCTGGCGGATCATCCCGAGACGATGCTCGAGCACGCGGCCGTCGTCGATGAGCTCAAGTTCCTCGTCGAAGTACACGGGCTCAATCGCGTCGTGCTGATCCAGCATCAGAACTGCGCGTTTTATACGGGCCGGCTGAAGTTGGGCGGGTTCGAGGTGGAGCGGCAGCAGCGCGACGACCTGGCGGCGGCGGCGGCGTTCGTCCGCAGCGTGACCGGCGTCGATCGCATCGACGCTTACTTCGCGCGACAGCTCGATGCGTCGGTGCGCTTCGAAGAGGTCAAGTTCTAGCCGCACGTGCGACCCCCCGGCGCGCAGGCATGGTGGTGACAACCCTGGTCATTTTCCTCGGCGCGGTGCTGATCGGCGCGATCGTGCGCGCAATCTGGCGGCGCGGGCGGCGGCACCGGGTGGAGCCGCT
>JAXDMN010000348.1:0-17012 GCA_034666045.1 Phycisphaerales bacterium
CGAGGCGTTCGAGCGCAATCGGTTTGCCGAAATCTTTCTCCGCGGAGTAATCGACCTTGGCCGACCAGCCCCAGACATCGTGGTTGCCGATGCACGGGTAGGTCTTGAGCCTGGTGTTGTCGGCGAGGATTTTGCCGTACATGTCCCACTGCTCGACCGTGCGCTCGCGCGTCTGCGCCAGCGCGTCCATGACGTGATCGCCGCCGGTAATGAGAAACTGCGGTGGCGGATCGATCTGCTTGAGCGACTGTAGCGCGGCGGCGAAGCCGGCCTGGGCGTTGTTCCGCTCCGTGACGTGCATGTCGGTGAGATGGGCGATGCGGAACGGTTTGCCGTCGCGCGGCGGAGTCGTCTGGATGATCTTGACGTCGGCGGCGGCGCAAAGCTGCGGCGCGGCGAGCATGACGCCGGTGGCGACGCCGGCGCGCAGGATGTCGCGGCGCGTGATCTGATCGGTAGGCATGGCTCGTTCTCCTCGTGTGGTGCGAGAACGAGCCGGTATATCCGACGACGGCGGCGGAGTGAAGTTTATCTCGCGCGGGCGCGGGCCTTGCGAGTTTGTGCGGCTTTCTTCGCGGAGGCGGACCGGGCTGACTTCGGCCGAGCTGCCGCCGCCGCCCCGCCACGTTTGCCGCCCTTACGCATGGGCGAATGGTCTTCTGCTTTGCCGTATCCGCCGCCGCCCGGCTTTTCGCCGCCCTTGTGGACCTTGTTGACGGTCGCCCAGGCGCGGCGTTCGGCCTCTTTCTTCGGGAGCCCGCGCTTCTCGTACCCTTCCTCGATGTGCTCGGCCTGGCGTGCCTGCTTGTTCGTGTATTTTGATTTGTCGCCGCGGGGCATGGGGGGCTCCTGTGAGAGTGAGGAGCGCGATTATGCGGCGCGGGCGACGGCTTGGGAGCAGGGAAATTAGCGCGTAGCATCCGCTCTGCGATGACGACCCTTTCGCGAACCATCTCGGCGATCGAGCGAGGGATCGACCAGGGTCTGCACCTGGGCGCGCAGGTGTATGTGTCGCTGCGTGGCGAGACCGTTGCGGACATTGGCGTCGGCGAAGCTTCGCCCAGCGCGGCGATGACCGCGGACACCATCAACCTGTGGATGAGTGCGGTGAAGCCGGTGACCGCGGTGGCCGTCGCGCGGTTGTGGGAATCGGGCAAACTCGACCTGGACGATCGCGTCGTGAAGTATGTGCCGGAGTTCGCCGCGGGCGGAAAAGAGGCGATCACCGTTCGCCATCTTCTCACCCATACCGCCGGCTTCCGCGGCGCGGCGGTGAGTTGGACGGCGAGCTGGGAAGAAAATCTTGCGAAGGTGCACGCCGCCCGGCTCGAGCCGAACTGGGTGCCGGGCGAAACGGCGGGATATCACGTGCACACGGCGTGGTACACGCTCGGCGAGCTGATTGAGCGAATCAGCGGACGGGCGTACGACCAGTTTGTTCACGAAGAGATCTTTCGGCCGATCGGAATTCGCGATGCCTGGGTGCGCATGTCGCCGGAGGACTATCGCGCCAATCTCGATCGCATCGCGACGGTTTACAACACATCCAAAGGTCCCCCGGACCCGAACACGCCGAAATCTTCAGAGGCGGAGTGCGCCGCGCAGCGTCCCAGCGGCAACGGCCGCGGGCCGATCCGTGAGCTCGCGCGGTTCTACGAGATGATGCTGAACCGGGGTGAGCGGACGGGCGTGCGCATCATCTCGCCGCAATCGGCCGAAGCGCTGGTCGCGCGACATCGCGTGGGGCTGCTGGACAAAACCTTCAACGCCAAAATCGACTGGGGCCTGGGGTTCATCATCGACTCAAAGCACTACGAACAGCCGCACCTGCCGTACGGCTACGGCCCGCACGCGTCGCGGCGGACGTGCGGGCACAGCGGGTACGAGTGCTCGTGCGCCTTCGCCGACCCGGAGCATCAGCTCGTCGTCGCCTGGGTGTGCAACGGCATGCCGGGCGACGCGAAACATCAGCAGCGGCAGAGCGAGATCAATACGGCGATCTATGAGGACCTGGGGCTTGCCTAATAACTGTACGAGTCGGTCTGCTCCTGCATCATCTGCTTGAGGCCGGAGAGCGCGGGGACAAGCGGGATCGCGAGGATGCCGAGCATCACGACCGCGGCGACGGCGAAGCGGACCGCCTTGCTGCGCGTCGGCACGATCTCGCCCGCCCATAGCCCGATTGGCGCGACGAACACCAGCACGGCGTCGCGCAGCGACAGGTTCAAGTAAAAATGCGCGCAGGCGACGACGCCGAGCAGGACGATCGTCAGCGCGAGCACCCCGCCGCGGGCCAGCGAGAGATCGCGGAACCAGAAGCTCATAATGGCGATTCCCGCGAGCGCTGCGGCGCTGGCGGCGGCGAACTGGCCGAATGTCTGGCTGTGGGCGTTGACCAGGATGGGGATCGTCGCGCCGGCGTAAATCGTCAGCAGCACCGGAATCGCGGGCCCGCGCACGCGCGCGGACAACCGATCGATCGCCAGCCACCATACGATCATCATGGCGGCGAGCACGCCGGTCATCGTCCACGTTTCCGCCCGCGTGAAGCGCAGCGCCAGTGGCCGCGCGAGCAGCCACGCCGTCGCCGCCAGCACCGCGACGGATAAGAGCGGCACGAGCCATCGCGGCTTGTTTTTCAACGTCGCCAGCGCGCCGACCAGCACCGCGACGACGCCCATGTAAACCAGCCACCCTTCGACCGCGTTCGGCGGGAACGTCGGCCGACCGGCGAGCGCGACGAACGCCACCGCAAACCCGCCCGCAATCGCCAGCGCCGGTCCCCACGGCTGCGTCGATCGATCCCGCCGCGGCGGCAGATGCGCGAGGAACATCACGACGAGCGCGATGATCGCAGGGGCGACGGAGCCCCAGAGGATGTCGTGGGTAGTGAACATGGGTGTTGGTCGTATGTCACTGGTCACTGACCAACCCCTACTGCTTCACCGCCTCAAACGAAATCACCAGATGCACTTCATCACCGACCGGCCCTTGCAACGTATTGATGCCGTAGTCGCTGCGCTTCAGGTCCGTGACGGCCTCCCAGCCGGTGCGGTAGCCGGCTTGCTTGGTGTCGGCTTCGCCGGTCTTGGTGACCGGGACGGTGATCGATTTCGTGACGCCGTGCAGTGTGAGGTCGCCGGTCACTTCGAACTTGTTGTCGCCGGACGCTTTCACACTGGTGCTCTTGAAGGTGATGGTCGGGAACTGCTTGGCCTGGAAGAAGCCGTCCTTGAGGTGCGCGTCGCGCTTCTCGTTGGCGGTGTCGATGTTCTCGGTCTTGACCTCGAAGTTGAAGGTCGACTGCGCGGGGTTCTGCTTGTCGTAGACGACGGTGCCGGTCGGGCGATTGAATCGGCCGTAGGCGTTGCCGACGTCGAAGTGGCGCACACGGTAAATGACGGTGGCGTGTTCGGAGTCGATCTTGTAGTTGTCCGCGGCGAGCGCGAACGTGCCGAGGGACGAGCAGATGGCGATGAGTGCGACGATGAACGAGCGATGCATGATGGTGCTCCTTTCCTGAGAGCTTGGTGGAGGAAAAAAAATTGATTTCGTGAACGTTTGCGTCGTTATTCGATCAGCCGCGGAGCTTCTTCGCCAGTTCCGCGACGCGTTTGCCGAAAGCGCGGCCGACGTCGAGATCTTCCCTGGCCGGTTGAAGCTCGCCCTTCGGGCCGGCGATGACACTGGCGCCATAAGGCGTGCTGCCGCGACCTTCCGTGTGCAGCATCCCCGGCGTCGAGTACGGCACGCCGGTAACGATCATGCCGAGGTGAAACATCGGCGTCATCATCGAAAGCAGCGTGGATTCCTGTCCGCCGTGCGTGGTGGCGGTCGAGGTGAACGCGGCGCCGACTTTTCCTTCCAGCTCGCCCTTCATCCAGAGCGGGCCGGTCGTGTCGATGAACTGCTTGAGCTGCGCGGCCATGTTCCCGTAGCGCGTCGGCGAACCGAAGATGACGGCATCGGCAGCGCGAAGATCGTCCAGCGTCGCGATCGGGATCTCCTTCTGCTGCTGCGCGATCGTGACGGCGTACCCGCCGGCGGCAGCGGTGATTTGCTCGACTTCGGGGAATTCCTTCACCCGGCGGAACAACACCTCCGTGCCCGCGACGGATTTCGCCCCCTCCTCGATCGCCCGCGCCAGTTGCAGCACGTGCCCGTACATCGAGTAGTAGATGATCGCGACTTTCATGCTTTGCTCCTTCTCATGTGAACCGGATGCTAGGCCCCGTCAGCGCTGCCTGGAACGTGAGGATTACGGCAAATCGAGCAACATCAGCTCGGCATCGGTTGTCGCCGCGATGTCGAGCGTCACTTCGTCGGCGATCCGCGCCTGATCGCCAACCGACAGCGCACGCCCATTCACGATCACCTCGCCCTGCGTGACGAACAGATACGCGTGGCGATGGCCGTTCTGTACGGCGTGCGTAACCGATTCGCCGGCGCGCAGCGATGAGACGTAGATCGTCGCATCCTGATCGATCGTAAGCGCCCCGCCGACATCGCCGCCCGAGACGACCGGCAGCAATCGCCCCGCGCGCTCATCGCGGGAAAACTGCCGCTGCGCCCAGCGCGGCTTTCCGCCCCGCTCGCGCGGCAGGATCCACAGTTGCAGCAGGTGGACCGGCTTTTCCTTCGACGCGTTGCGCTCGGCGTGAAAGATGCCTTTGCCCGCGCTCATGACCTGCACCTCGCCCGGGCGGACGACGCCGCGGTTGCCGACGCTGTCCTCGTGCGCCAGCTCGCCGTCGAGAACGTACGTGACGATCTCCATGTCGCGGTGCGGATGCATGCCGAACCCGCCGCCGCCCTGCACGACGTCGTCATTAAAAACACGCAGCGCCGACCACTGCACGTTGCCGGGATCGTTGTATTCGCCAAAGGAAAAGTGCCAGTGCGTTTGCAGCCAGCCGAAGTCGGCGGTGTGACGGTCTTGTGATTTGATGATGTCGATCATGATGAATCTCCTGCACAAATAGTCGTTGCAACAGATATTCGCCTTACGACTTACGCCGAAGGACGCTCACGCGCCTTCTCGAGCAGCGCAATCAACTCCTTCAGGTCGCGCTCACCCAGGTGGCCGAGCTGGCGGCGATGGGCGGCGAGAACTTTCGGGTCGAGCTCGGCCAGTAGCTTCATGCCGGCGTCGGTGATGCGGACGGATACCACGCGGCGGTCCGCCTTCGTGCGCGAGCGCGCCACGAGCTTGCGCTTTTCGAGCCGGTCGAGCAGGCGGGTCATATCCGGCTCGCGGGCGATCATGCGATCGGCCACTTCGCCGCACGCCAGCGGCTCGCCCGCGCCGCGCAGGATGCGCAGGACGTTGTATTGCGTCGGCGACAGATCGGCCGGCTTGAACACTTCAGCCACCATCTCGCCGGCGAGCACGTCCAACGTCCGCGCCAGGTTGAGCATCGCCTCCTGCTCGAGCGCGTCGAACGGCTTAGTCTTCTTGATGTCACGTCCGAGGCTCATGTTCGTTATCACGATAGTCGTTTAAACAGATATTGTCCACCACAATCACTACTGCTGTATTCACAAATAGTTACTGGCATCCCTGCGCCCGCCGATAGGATCGCGCCGCATGACTCTTCGCACGCCCAGCGGCGATGCGATCCCCTTTACCGCGCAGGATGGGCTCGGCCGGAATCCGCTTGCGTTTTGAACCCGGCTGGAGTGAGATTTACCACAGACACCACTTCGTTTTTCGCCGCCGTAAATGAGAATTTCAGCCCGCGGCACCGCGCTAAGCGCCGGTCGCGCCCGGAATCGGGAAAGGAGCGCACCGCCATGTTCCGCTCGACCTCGCGCCGATTCGTTGCCCTCGTTCCACTCATGCTGGTCGCGCTCGTCCTCGCGTCACTGCGGCCAACCCCCGCGCGCGCCGCGGATGCGCCGGCCGGCGCGGCGGGCGAACTTCAGGAAGGTCTGACGCCTTGCCTGATCGTCGCCGCGGATGGCTCCCCCGTCTGGCCGAGCACGTCGCTGCCGCCGATGAAAAAGCTGACCATGGCGTTTCGCCTGCCGGCGGACGCGAACGCAAAGGAGCTGAAATCGCGCTGGTTCGCGCTCGGCAACGAAGAGCAACTCATCGCGGAGAACTCGCTCGCGCTCCAAGGTCAACGCGCCGGCGTCCTTCGGCTGGTTCTCCGGCAGCCGGCGCCGCCGGGCAAATACCGGCTCGACACAATGCTCGACGACAAGCCGTGGAAGTCCGCGGAGCTCACGATCACGCCGCCGATCACCGAGGGCAAGGCCGGGACGCCGCAGGAACTGGTCCCGATCGTCGAGGGGCAGAAGTTGGACTACGACATGGTGCTGTCGAGCGGCCCGGGGACGACAGTGGAATTTCCGGGCGTCGAGGCCGGCGCGGACGGCGTCGCCCGCGCGAAGCTCGCCATGGCCGTCGGCAAGACCGAAGACGCCGGCGCGCTCTACACGATGTCGGTCAACGACAAGCCGGTCCGCGACATCGTCGTGAAGATGGACGCGAAAGGCCTCATGGCGGTCAAGCGGCGCGAGGGCGACGAGATGAAGGAGATCACGCCGCCCGAGGTCGTGCTGCCGCTGCCGCCGACGCTGGAAGACGGCGTGGAATGGACCAGCCCCGGACGGAACGGCGGCGAGGTGAAGAACAAGTTTTTCGGCCCGCTGCCGATGCGGGGCCCGAGCGGGCAGCCCGCGAGCGGGTACCTGATCTTCAGCGACGAGGCGATCAGCGCCGGCGAGCCAGGCAGGCCGGCCTCGCGCGGACGCGAAACGGTCGAGCAGCACTACATCCCGAAAGTCGGGCTGGTGAAGGAAGTGCGCGTTTCGATGCTCGACGGCCGGCTCGCCTCGCGCCAGGAAATCACCGCCGCGGGCGCGGGTGCGGTCCCCGCGGGTGCTGACGCGCCGCCCGTCGTAGCCGGCGCGGGCGGCGCGCCAAGCGCTGCCTCGGCCGTCGAAAAAAAGACCACCGCCACCGCTCCCGCCGCCGGTGCTGGCGGCGACATGGCCTATACGATCATTGCCGACCCGAAGATGAAAGGCCGGCTCGGCCGCATCAAGTTCGCATACCCGAAGGAGACAAAAATCTCCGAGGCGCGCGTCGCCGTCTTCAAGCCCGGCACCAAGGACCAAACCAACGGCGGCTACGGCAATCAGGTCTACGAGATGATGCCGGGCAAGTACGACGTCACGATCAACAACAAACGCGTCCCGGTCGAAGTGAAATCGGCGCACGAGACA
The DNA here is from genome assembly GCA_034666045.1 of Phycisphaerales bacterium. Classification (GTDB taxonomy): domain Bacteria; phylum Planctomycetota; class Phycisphaerae; order Tepidisphaerales; family Tepidisphaeraceae; genus JAICTV01. The sequence goes on from JAXDMN010000348.1 coordinate 7,234, forward strand.
GCCCCGAAGGTCGGCGTCGTCCGCATCCACGCCGGCGCGAATACCAGCTTCAAAGTGCTCGACGCGGACAAGAAAACCGAGCTCCACGGCGGCTACGGCGGCGGCGACATCGCGCTGCCGGTCGGCACGTATTACGTCCAGATCGCCGGCTCCGAAGAGCCGGTCAAGGTCGAGGACGGACAGGTCGTGGAGTTTTAACCGCGGGCGGAACGCAGCTATGAAACACGCCTTACTCTTGTCGCTGCTGTCTGTCGTCGCGCTCGGCAGCGGCTGCGGCGATGATTCGTCGTCCGATCCGAAGCTGGCGACGCCGGCGACCACGAAACCCACCGCGGCCATCACCGCCGAACCGGACTCCGGCGCGCGTGCGAGCGGCGCGCTGATCGAGCTGCCCACCACGTCCCCCGCGCCCGCGCGATGAGCAACGCTGTCATTCCGCCGGCGCGGTCGTTGGCGTCGTCGTCGCCGGCGGCTGATGATCCATCCCCAGAACCCGCCGATCAGCAGTAGCGCGAGCAGTGCCAACGCAGCGAGAAACCGCGGCCCCACCGTTTGGGTTCCGAATATTTCCGTTCATCCATCGCGCGCTCTGCAAGCCTGTCGACTCCATGCAACTGCATGGGCACCTTGTTACCGCCGCCCCCGGATCAGATGGGACGTTTTCGTTGGGATCGGCGGTACGAGCCACTGTCGCTAACCTATTCAGGTAATACCGTTCTCAACCACCGCACGACATAATGGGCCGCGGCTGTCACGTCGTCGTCGCGGAAATCGAGGTTCCCTATGGCCAAGCGCAAGGGTGCGGCACGCCGGGCGGGTCCAGCGTCCTGTGCCAAGGTCGCCGACACACCCGCCGGGTTCGAGATCGCCGCCCCGCCCTCTCGCCGGCTGCGCACGTACGCATTTGATCCGACGCTGGGATTGCGCCTGGAGACGGCGGTGCTCAACGAGACCACGCTCAAGGTCCGGTGGGAACCGCAACTGCAACCCGGACCGGTTGGGGAATACCTCGAGGTGGTTGACCATGATCCCGCAACCGGATGCTTTTACGCGCCAGTCGACCTGAATCACAAGCATATCCTCGCGCAAGACGGACTCCCCCCATCGGAGGGAAACCCGCAGTTTCACCAGCAGATGGTTTACGCCGTCGCCATGACGACCATCGCCAACTTCGAGCGGGCGCTGGGGCGCAAGGCGCTATGGGCGGAACGGAAGCGCGACGAGAAGGGTCGGGATATCGACAGCCACGACCGCCGCCGCTACATCCCCAGGCTGCGCATCCACCCGCACGCGCTGCGCGAGGCGAACGCGTATTACAGCCCGGACAAGAAGGCGCTGCTGTTCGGCTATTTTCCGGCGGCGAAGGCGGATGAGCCGGGAAATCTGCCCGGCGGGATCGTCTTCACCTGCCTCTCGCACGACATCATCGCCCATGAGACGACGCACGCGCTGCTGGACGGGCTTCATCCGCGGTTCAACGAGCAGAGCAACCCGGACGTGGCGGCGTTTCACGAAGCGTTCGCGGACATCGTGGCGCTGTTCCAGCACTTCACGTTTCCCGAGGCGATCGTGCACCAGATCGCGCAGACGCGTGGGGACCTACGGCGGCAAAATCTGCTCGGCGCACTGGCGCTTCAGTTCGGGCAGGCACTTGGCAGTCACGGCGCGCTGCGCGACGCGATCGGCAAGTTCAACGAGAACGATCAATGGGTGCCGCACGACCCCGATCCGGAGGAATATGAGGAAGCGACCGAGTGCCACGCCCGCGGGGCGATTCTCGTTGCCGCTGTCTTTGACGCGTTCCTCGCCATCTATCGCCATCGCGTTGCCGACCTGCTGCGAATCGCCACGGGCGGCTCCGGCATCGTCGGCGAAGGGGAATTACACCCGGACCTGGTGAACCGCCTCGCCGCCGAGGCGACCAAATCCGCGCGCCACGTCCTGCTCATGTGCATCCGCGCGCTCGATTACTGTCCGCCGGTCGACATTACCTTCGGTGAATACCTGCGCGCGCTGATCACGGCGGATCTCGATCTCGTCCCGGAGGACGAGCACAACTATCGCATCGCGTTCATCGAAGCATTCCGCCGCCGCGGCATCTACCCGCGCGACGTGCGAACCCTGTCGGTCGACAGCCTGGTCTGGTGCGGCGTGACAGAGTCCGAGCGTCTCGACCTGCGGCTAATCCTGCCAACGAGTGGGGAGCTCGGCTCGCTCATGCTGGATTGGGACCTCGATACGGATCGCAAGCGGATCTTCGAGAAGAGCTGCGACAACCGCATCAACGTCTACAACTGGATCCGGGAGTTGAAGGGCCGTGCCTTCGTCAAGGGCCATGACGTGGCGCGCGCCGGCAAGGTCGTCGGGCTGCAGCTCGGGCGAAGCTATATCCCGATGGAGGTACATTCCGTGCGTCCGACCCGGCGAACGAGTCTGGAGGGCAAGCATACGGTCGACTGGGTGATCGAAATTACGCAGCGGCGGCCGGCGTGGATCGACGCCGAGGTGCAGAAAGCAAACGAGGCGGAATATCGGCGCCGGCCCGCAGGTGATCCAAAGCGTCCCAAGCCGGATTTCTACTTCCGCGGCGGGTGCACGCTGATCATCGATGCAGAGTCCGCCAGGGTCCGCTACGTCATTCGCAAGAGCATCGACAGCGAGCGCCGCATCGAACGCGAACGCGCTTTCCGCGGATCCGGGCAATCTCTCTTCGCAACATACTTCGCCGATCCCAGCACGGGACGCGTCAAGGAGCCTTTCGCCCTGCTTCATCGATCGGTTTGACCGTCCACTACGGAGACGACCATGGCCGCCGCCGCGAACTCGAAAAAAATCAAAGCCCCGAAGCCCGGCGAGACGCTCGTTCGCATGTACCGGCAGGGTTTGGGAGACTGCTTCCTGATTACCTTCCGGGGCGACGCCGGTGAGCCGATCCACATGCTGATCGACTGTGGCGTGTGGGACGGCGACGCCGCGACCGTCGCGCAGATGAAACGAGTCGTCGAGGACATTCGCGCCGCGACAGACAACCACCTGAGCCTGTTGATTTGCACGCACGAACACTGGGATCACAACTCCGGCTTCAACCAGCAGCGGGCGGTGTTCGATGCGATGACGATCGACAATGTGTGGCTGGCGTGGACCGAGGACATGAAGGACTCGCTGGCGCGCGAGCTGAAGACGGAGTTCGAGGAGCGGCGCAAGAAGCTGGCGCTGGCGCTGAACCGTCTGTCCCAGGCCGAGCCAAAACTGGGCGCGCGCGTGTCAGCGCTTGCGGAAGTCGGCGGCGCCTTTGCCGCCGCGGGGGGAGTGAAAGCCAATCCGGCCGACGCCATGAAATGGGTGCGCGACCTGAGCGGCAAGGCCAAGCGCGAGTTCCTTACACCGGGCCAGGTCTTCGTCATCCCGGGCGCGGCCAACGCGGCGCGCGCCTTCGTCCTGGGGCCGCCTCACTCCCGGCCGTTCCTCAACAAGAGACTGGCAACCAAGAAGCAGAAGGAAGAAGGGGAGGTCTACGCCGAGAAAAGCGACGCCTTCGGGTTGGGTTTCGCGAACCGGCTGGCGGACGACGCCTTCTTCGCCGCCGTCGAACAGCATGGCAAAAGCCCCGATGACATTCGCGGCCTGGTCGGCGAGGAACTCGATCTCTACCAGCTCGGCCTGCCGTTCGACGTGGCGTACCAGAAGCGCCCCGAGGACGCGCGCGGCGGCTTCGCGTCACAATATTTCACGGACGGCGAGAAATGGCGGCGGGTTGACGATGACTGGTTGAACACCGCCGCAAATATCGCGCTGTGGATGGACAAAAGCACCAACAACACCAGCCTCGTCCTCGCGATCGAGTTGCTGCCCGCGGGCAAGGTTCTGCTCATGACGGCCGACGCACAAATCGGCAACTGGCTCTCGTGGCGCGAGGTGAAGTTCAAAGCCCCGCACGACGCCGTGACTGTCGACGACCTGCTCGACCGAACCGTCTTGTACAAGGTCGGCCACCACGGCAGTGACAACGCTACCCTTCGGCGCGACGGGCTGGAGAAGATGAACCACGACGAGCTGGTCGCAATGATTCCTGTCAATCGCAAGTCCGTGGACGCCAAGGGGTGGGCGATGCCGTTTCCGCCGATGTACCGCGACCTGCGATCGCGAACCCAGGGCCGCGTCATCCGCGCCGACGAGGGCGTCATGGACAAGCTCACCTCGACGCCCGCCCCGGTTTGGAAGGAATTTCTCGGCAACGTCGAGGGCGACAAGAAAAAGGACGTCTTCTTCCAGTACCGCTTCCGCCACGGATAAACCGATCCGTCGCACCCTCCAGGGTTCCGGCTTGCCGCCGGCGCGGCATCCTCATACCCTTGCCCGCCGTATGAGCATTCTCGTCAATAAGAACACGCGGGTGATCACGCAGGGCATCACCGGCTCGGCCGGCGCGTTTCACACCAAGGGGTGCCTTGAATACGGCACAAAAATGGTCGGCGGGGTGACACCGGGCAAGGGCGGACAAAAAGACCCGAACGGGCTGCCGATTTTCGACACCGTCGAACAGGCGGTGAAAGCGACCAACGCGGATGCGACGATGATCTTCGTCCCGCCGCCGTTCGCCGCCGACGCAGGCATCAAAACGATCGTCGCGATCACCGAAGGCATCCCGGTCCTGGACATGGTGAAGGTGAAGGCGTTCCTGAAGGACAAGCCCAACAGCGTTCTGATCGGCCCGAACTGCCCCGGCATCATCACGCCGGGCGAATGCAAGATCGGGATCATGCCCGGCTACATCCACTTGCCGGCCAAGGATCCGAAGAGCAGGAAGACCGTCGGCATCATCAGCCGCAGCGGAACGCTCACGTACGAAGCGGTCTGGCAATGCGCCACGCGCGGCATCGGCCAAACGACGGCAGTCGGCATCGGCGGCGACCCGGTCAAAGGGTTGAACTTCATCGAGCTACTCGACCTCTTCAATCGCGACCCGGAAACTGAGTCGATCATCCTCATCGGCGAGATCGGCGGCGCCGACGAATCGAACGCCGCCGCCTGGGCGAAGCAGAACGTCAAGAAGCCGATGGTCGCCTTCATCGCCGGCCGCACGGCTCCACCCGGCAAGCGCATGGGCCACGCCGGCGCCATCATCAGCGGCGGCGAAGACACGGCGGAGTCGAAGATCAACGCGCTCAAAGCGGCGGGGATCGCGGTGGCGGAGAGCCCCGCGACGATCGGCGAGACGCTCGCGAAAGTGCTCGGTTTGGCAGCGTAATTCTTCGACCGGAACCAACTCTTACTCGCGCCACGGACGGAGCCGGACTCTGCGAGTCCGGGTCGGTGCGCAGCACCGAGTTCTTTCTTTGTGTATTTATCCTCACGATTCCACTGGCGCCGGCTTCAGCCGGGGCGACGGCGCAAGCCCGATAACTGCGCGGGCACTTTAGGTCGGCTATGCCGCATCCGATAGCACCATCAGTCAGCAGTTGCGCGCCCCGTCGCTTTGCCGTGCATGCGAGCGCGAGGGATCAGGATTCACAGGCAGCCGCACCGGCGGTCGCGCCGCCGGGGCGGATGGAGCAGAAATTCCATGCAGATTGAGAACCTGAACACGATGCCGACTGAATTGCCGCCCGCGACTTCGACCTCGGTCGGCGACGCGGCGGCGGCGGCGCCGTCCCTCTTGTCATGGAAGACGGTGCTGCTGAGCAAGCTGCGCACGCGCGGCGCGTTGATCATTCTGGCGGCGTTCGCGTTGACCGTGGTGGGGACGAAGTTGTTGTGGCCCAGCAGCTCGCCGAAGGCGGCAGTGGCTGCGGCGAGCGTGGCGACGGCACCCGAGACCAAACGGCCCGTTGCGAGCAAGATGGTCGTGAAAGCGAAATCATCGGCGGCCGCAGCGACGGAAACGGCAGAGAAGCCGGCGCGCGTCGCGACCACGAAGAAGCCGGCGGCGACAACGCCCGCGGCTGGTGCGCCGGTCGCATCGACGAAATCGAAATCGGCGCAGACCACCGCGACACAGCAGCTCGGCGCACTCTACATCGACGATGCGAACGGCTTCTCGATCCGCTTCCCGGCCGGGTGGTCGCTGCGAAGCTTTAAGGGCGAGCCCTGGGTGATCGATGCGGGCGACGGCCGCGTGGGACTGATCAGCGTCGGCTTCTCGCCCTTTCCCGACGGCTTCACCACCGACAGCATTCCCCCCGATTGGATCGCCCGCAAGATCAAGCGCCGCACCGACACCGTCCTGCACGGGCAAGGCTACGCGACGATCGGCGGACGCAAGGCGCTCTGGTCGAAGTCGACCGGGCCGCTGCCCATGACGCACGCGAACCCGCGCATGACGCGCGTGAACTACATCCTGCCGATCGGCGACGGCCGCGTCCTCGAGCTTCGCGTCGCCGCGGCGCCGGAGCAGTTCGACGGGCTCGTGCCGGTGATGAAGAAGGCAGTCGAGACCTTCAAGCTGCACACGCCCGGCGCGGATTCGATGGCGACCGCAGCGGCGGCGCCGACTGCACGCTGAAACGATCTCACCGCGTTTCCAGCGGGCGAACCAGCAGTTGCTCCACCACCGCGCGTTGCGGCAAATCGATCGCCAGCATCACGCACGCCGCGACGTCCTCCGCCTGGAGCATTTTCCCGCGCGCTTCCTGTGGCGGCGGAACGGGCCGGCGATCGAGCAGCGGCGTGTTGATCTCGCCTGGCAGCACCGCCGTGGCGCGGATGCCGTTGTTCCGCTCCTCCGCATTGATCGCCGCCGTCAAACCGACCAGGCCAAATTTTGATGCGATGTATGCCGCGCCGGAGATGCGATTGGCGGTCAGACCAGCGTCGGAGACGACGTGCACGATCGTGCCGCTGCCCTGCTTTCGCATCGCCGGGAGAAAAACGTGCGTGACGAAGAATGCGCCGTTGAGGTTGATGTCGACGACCTGCTTGTAATCGTCGAGCGAGAGTTCCGCGAGCGATCGGCGCGCGATGTTCGTACCCGCGGAGTTCACGAGAACGGTTGGATCACCCAGTTTGCTGCGCACGCGCTGCGCCATGCGCTCGACGTCTGCTGGGTCGCTGATGTCGCACGGGACCGCGAGCTTCCGCTGGCGGCTATTAAGCAGCGCGATCGTTTCGTTCAGCGCGTCTTCGCGCCGACCGACGAGCGCGATGTCAAAGCCGCGCTTCGCAAGCGCGAGAACGACGGCGCGTCCCACTCCGCTTCCAGCGCCGGTGACGACTGCGATCGATGCCATCTCATCCTCCTAAGTCCGCGTAATCCACATCAACCCACCGCCGCTGCTCGCTCGATACGATCGCCGCGTCCATCACCGCTTGAGCCATCGCGCCTTCCCTGAAACTCGGGCGGCACGGCCGCTGGTTGAGGATCGCGTCGATGAACTCGAAATCCTGGTCGTAGCGGAACGTGACAAGCGGATCGCCCTGCGACGGATCGCGCGGGCTGCCGGGCCAGACCAAAAACTCCCGCGGAATGTCGATCTTGTGCAGGTCATCGTCGCCGGTTTTTCCGATCCACAGCTCGAGGGGCTTTTGCGTCGAGTAGACGATCGTGCCGGCGGAGCCGTTGACCTCGACCGTATCCTGCCCGCGGTGCCCCATGCCGCGGCCGGTGGCGAATTTGGTCGATTCGAGCACGCCGGTCGCGCCTTGGCGGAACTCACATAACATCGCGATCCAGTCGTCGACGTCGCTCGGCTGGCCGCCGCGCTGCGGCAGGAGGTTTTTCATGTCGGCGACGAGGCGCGCGAGCGGGCCGAGGAGATGGTGGCCGTAGTCGATGCGGTGCGAGAGCATGTCGCCCATCTCACCCGAGCCGGCGAGTTTTTTGACCTGCCGCCAGCCCATCGTGCGGTCGGCCCAGTCCTGGAAACGCTGGGCGCGGAAGTGAAATGGCGTGCCGATGTCGCCGGCGTCGACGAGGTGCTTCATGTACCGCATCGCGGGGACGAAACGATACGTGAACGCGGTCATGTGCCGCACGCCGGCGGCTTCGGCGGCGTGGTACATCGACAGCGCGGCGGGGAAATCGAGCGCGAGCGGCTTCTCGCACAGCACGTGCTTCCGCTTCGCGACGGCGGCGTGAACGATCGGCGGATGCAGAAAATTCGGCGTCGCGACGATGACCGCATCCACGCCGCGATGATCGATCGCCTGTTGATATTCCGTGTAGAGCGCGTCGACGCCGGACTGCTGCTGCGCTTTCTCCAGCGTCGCCGGGTCGCTGTCGCACAACGCCACCACCCGCGCGTGCGGCGAGAGCGCCAGCCCGGGCAGGTGGTTCGCCAGCGCGATCGCGCCGGCCCCGATAATCGCTACGCCGATTTCTTGCATTTCCGACTACTCTAATCGATCACATCGTTCCTAAGCTTCGCGAACTGCCATGCGGAAAGTCCTGTTCTACTCAATTCTCCTGGTGTTCGGCCTGATCGGCTCGCAGATGATGCGCGGCGTTCCGCCGGCGGTGCATCGCACGATCGGGCTGGCGACGATGTTCGCGTTATCGTTCATCATGATCCACGTCGGCTACGAATTCGAGATCGATAAAACCAGGCCGCGACATTATGCGTGGGATTACTTCGTCGCCGCCAGCGCCGCGACGCTGCCGTGGCTGTTCTGCACGCTCTACTTCGTCTACGTGCTCTCGCCGCGCGGCGCATGGGCAGCGATCGAAACCTGGCAGGCGTCGCTGCTCGAAGGATTATTCGCCGCACCCACGTCGGCCGGCGTGCTCTTCTCGATGCTCGCCGCCGCGGGGCTGGCGGCAACCTGGCTTTTTAAGAAGGCCCGCGTGCTGGCGATCTTCGACGATCTGCACACGATCATCCTGCTGATCCCGCTGAAGATCATCCTCATCGGTTGGAAATGGCAGCTCGTCGCTGTCGGGCTGATCATCGTCGGGCTGCTCTGGATCGCGTGGCATCATCTCAACTCGCTGTCGCTGCCGGTCACCTGGCAGTGGGTGATGCTGTACGCCGGGCTGATCGTGGCGCTGTCCGAGGTGATCCACAAAGTAAGTCTCTGGTTCGATCCGGCGGTGCCGATCCATCTCGAGGTGTTGCTGCCGGCGTTCGCGCTTGGCTGCGTGATGAAGCCGCCGCCCGGGACTAACCCGCACGCAGACGATGCGCTCGAGGGCGTCGAAGAAGGGCCCGAGCAGCCGCGCGAGCAGGCGGTGTCGACGATCGTCTCGGCGCTGTTCATGGTGCTGGTCGGTCTGTCGATGCCTGCGATCGGCGGCGCCGCCGGGCGCGGCGGGATGGGATGGGGAACGATCGCGTTTCACGTTGTCATGGTCACGATCCTGTCGAACGTCGGGAAAATGCTGCCGGCATTCTGCTATCGCCGCGAAGCGACGCTGCGCGAGCGCGTCGCGCTGGCGGTCGGGATGTGGCCGCGCGGCGAAGTCGGCGCGGGGGTGCTCGTCATCGCGCTGTCATACGGAATCGCCGGCGCGTCGCTCACTGTCGCGGTGTTGTCGCTCGCGCTGAACCTGCTATGCACCGGGCTGTTCATTCTGATCGTGAAGCGGCTGATCGCCGGCGTGGCAATCGACCCGATCGCCGTGCCGGCTGCACGTTCCCGAGCCGTCGGCTTGCCGATAGAATCGAGCTCATGATGACGTCATCACCGTTGCACATCCTCAGCCACGTCCTCGCACAAACGACCGCCCGCACGCAAGACGCCGTCGGCATGCCGCGATTCGACCGCGGGATGCACGAAGTCGTGCTCTACAGCGTCGCGCCGGTCTTCCTGATCATCGCCGGCTATCGCCACGGCCGGCACGTTGT
>JAXDMN010000349.1:0-27968 GCA_034666045.1 Phycisphaerales bacterium
TCGATCAAGCGGGGGATGAGAAAGTCGCACGCGATCGCATCCGGAATGAGCAGGAGGAAATAACCAACGACCGCGGCCGCCGTGGCGCGTCGGGCGTCGGTCAGCTCGGGGGCGAAGAGCATCAGGATCGCCAGCGGCGCGAGCCAGACGAGGTTCGTCGTCCAGGTGATCGGCGCCGTTAGCAACACGATGATCAGGCAGGCGTGCATCAGAGCGAGCCGGCCCCACGCGTCGTTGTCGGCGACGCCATGCCGGAAAATTCGCCACGCGAACACCAGCGCGACGAGCAGCAGCGGGACCGACACCAGCGGCGTCGGCACGCGCAGCTTCACCGCGTTCAGCACGCCGCGCACGTACGGCACGAGGTTCGACATCGCGGCGTAATCGGGCAGGAGTGTGTAGCGGTACTGCCATTTCCCGCTCGCCCGCACGTCGCCGGACGGCAGGGTTGAATTCGTCTGGCGTACGACGGACGAATCGATGCGCATCTCCTCAGCGCCGACTTCGCCATGCCGGGAGATGCGCGGGAGCTCTTCGAACACGTACTGCCGCGACAGCGCGGGGCCGCAGAGCAGGACTTGCAGGATCGAGATGGCGACGATCGAGATCATCATCCCAATCGCCGCGCGCGGCCGGCGAGCGATGAAGAGCAGCGGCAGCAGATAGAAGCACTGGAGCTTGATGAACCCCGCGACCGCCATCACCGCCCCGCCGAACAGATCGTGCTTGCGCGCGAAGATGAGGTAGAAGCCGACCGAGATGAAGAGCAGCGTCCAACTGTCGATCTGCCCGCGCTCGAGGAACGGCAGCAGCGGGAAGAGCAGCGACGTCACGATGATCACGAGCAGCCAGCGCGCGCGATCGAGCCTCAGCCCCGCAAATTGCACCGCGATGACCATGCACGCCGCCAGCGTGACCAGCGAGGCGAACGTCCAGATCGCCTTCGCGAGCGGGTACGACAGCTTCGAGATCGGCTGAAGCGCGTAGGCGACGATCGGCGGATAGAGAAACCGACTGTGACGAAAGGCGGCCACGCCGTCCCAGAGCGTGGGATCCCGGTCGACGTTGTTGTCGTACGGATCAAGCCCCGCGCGCATCGACGCGCCCGCGTGATACATCGCAGCGAAGTCGACCTGGAGCGAATCGCGCGTGTACAGGCAGGCGAAGCCGATCAAGCGCAAGATGCAAAAGATCGCCAGGGGCAGGAGCAGGGCGTGGTAGCGGCGGAGGAATTGGTCGATCACGCGGCGGCCAATTTACCCGATCCGCCGCGCCCGAACAGCGCAGCCGCGCCGGTCGGCATCGCCCGCGCGATCAAACCGCCTGCGGCTGCTTCTCTTTCGCCTCGGCGAACGCCATGGCCGCCTTGATCAGGCCCATGAACATTGGCTGCGGGCGCAGCGGGCGGCTGGTGAGCTCCGGGTGCGCCTGCGTCCCGAGGAAGTACGGGTGCACGTCCTGCGGCAGCTCGAGCACCTGCATGATCGGCTGCGTCGGATGCTTGCCGCTGAAGACCAGCCCGTGCTCCTGGAGCACCGGGATGTACTTCGGGTCGACCTCGTAGCGGTGGCGGAAGCGCAGGCGGATATTCGTCGCGTTGTCGTACAGACGCGAGACGAGCGTATTCGGTTTGAGCTCGACGTCTTTGCCGCCGAGGCGCATGTTGCCGCCGAGGCCTTCGATCATCTTCTGTTCTGGCAGGATGTCGATGACGCATTGCTTGCAGCGCGGGTCGAATTCCGAGCTGTTCGCCTCGCGCAGGCCGGCGACGTTGCGGGCATACTCGATGACCGCCATCTGGAAGCCGAGGCAGAGGCCCAGGTACGGGACCTTCTGCTCGCGGGCATAGCGGATGCACTCGATCTTGCCCTCGGTGCCGCGGATGCCGAACCCGCCGGGGACGATGATGCCGTGGCAGTCACGCAGGTGGCGGATGACGTTGCTCGGCTCGATCGCGGTCGTGTCGACCCATTTCAGGTTGACGTTGACGCCGAGGTGGACGCCGCAGTGCTCGCACGCCTTCATGATGCTGGCGTAGGCGTCGCGCAGCGTGGCGTATTTTCCGGTGACGGCGACGGTGACGTCCTTCTTCGCCGCGCCGATGCGCTCGACGAACCAGCGCCATTTCTTGCGCGATTGGTCTTCCGCGCGCTGATCGACTCGGCCATGCAGGTCGAGCAGGGTCATGACCTCGCGATCGATGCCGACCTCGCGCAGGTTTTCCGGGATCGTGTAGATGCTCTCGACGTCGTGCATCGTCACCACGCGCTTCATCGGCACGTTGGTGTACATCGAGATCTTCTCGCGAACCGACTCCTTGACCGGATGCGCCGCGCGGCAGGCGATGATGTGCGGCATGATGCCCATCTCCATGAGCCGCTTGATGCCGAGCTGGGCCGCCTTGGATTTCTGTTCGCCGAGCGCGCCCGGCTCGAGGATGTACGTGAGCGCGACGAAGATGACGGAGTTTTCGCCCTCTTCGTATGCGAGCTGACGGCACGCTTCGAGGTAGGCGTTGTTCTCATAGTCGCCGACCGTGCCGCCGACTTCGACGAAGACGACGTCCGCGTTGCTCTTCACCGCGAGCTCGCGGAGTTTTAGCTTCACCTCACCGGTGACGTGCGGAATAAATTGGACGTCGCGCCCGAGGTATCCACCTTCTCGCTCCTTCTTGAGCACGCCGGACATGATCTGTCCGTTGGTCGTAAAATTTGCCGCCGACAGGTCCTGGTCGAGCAGGCGCTCGTAGGTGCCGAGGTCCATGTCGGTTTCCATGCCGTCGTCGAGCACGAACACTTCGCCGTGGCGGTACGGGTTCAGCGTGCCGGAGTCGATGTTGAGGTACCCCTCCATCTTGATCGGCGCGACCTTGAGGCCCTTGTCCTGAAGCAGCTTGGCGAGCGATGAGGAGAAGATCCCCTTGCCGAGGCCGGACATGACCGTGCCGACCACGATGACGTACTTGTGGTGCCCCTTGCGATAGCCGGGCGGCATCGGAGTGTAAAACTCGGTGTCCTCCCCGGTCGACTGTCCGATCTTGGCCAGGAGTTCTTCGTTGCTCATTTCAATCTCATTGGAACCACGGATGCATGCATCCGTGGTTCCATCCCTTGGTTCTCTTCACGAACGCCGCGTACTGCTCCGGCGTGTCGATGCCGTGAGTCGCTCGATCGACCTTCAACACGTAAATCGAACGCCCATGCTCCAGCGCACGGAGTTGCTCGAGTTTTTCCGTCTGTTCCAACGGGCTGGGCTTCCAGGACGTGAAATCCCGTAAAAACTGCCACCGGTAAGCATATACGCCCAGATGGAGATAATACGCCTGGGTCGGCCCGCTGTTTGGATCGCGGCGAAACGGGATCGGCGACCGCGAAAAATAGAGGGCATGGCCGTCAACCGACGTCACGACCTTCACGAGGTTCGGATCATTCGGGTCCGCCCCCTCTGGGAACGCCGTCGCCGCCGTCGCCACGTCGTCCGTGGTCGTTTCCATCCGCTCGATGAGCCCATCGATGGTTTCCGGCTCAATCTCCGGCTCATCGCCCTGCACATTGACGATCAACTCGCCCGGCCACTCGCGCACGACCTGCCAGACGCGGTCGGTCCCGCTCGGATGCTCCGGCGCGGTCATGGTCACGATCGTCCCGTACGGCTTGAGCGCCTGAACGACCCGCTGATCGTCGGTGGCAACGATGACGTTGCGCACCTTTTTCGCCTTGCGGACCTGCTCCACGACGTGCTGCACGAGCGGCATGCCAGTCTCGGCGGCGAGCATCTTCCCGGGAAATCGGGTGGATCCGTAGCGGGCGGGAATGACAACGGTCGCAGCCAAAGTTTGCCCTGGTAAAAACACCTGGTAAAAACACCCAGTCAGGTCAAATTCAAACTGCGGAGCGACGGTACCGGCGCGCGCGATGTGAGTCAAATCAGGTCATTGGAGTTCTGCCAGCAGCCGATCCAGGATCGATTCGAGCCGCGCGACTTCGCGTGGATCGACCTGGCGCGGCGCGGGGAGGTTGAATTGTTGGCCCTGTTCGCCCAGGAAGTTGATGCAGAAGCAGGCGGTGTAGAACGTGACGACGCGGTGCTGCTCGGCGGTGGCGCCGAGGCGGGTGAGCCAGTGGTCGGTGTAGGCGGTCGGTTGGTTCATGTTAAGCAGCGCCATGCGCGTGAGGCCGACGGTGAAGAGGACGTCGCCGTAGCAGATGCTGTCAACGTCGACGATGCCGGAGAGGCGGCCGTCGTGGACGATGACGTTGCGCGTGGTCGTGTCGTCGAGGAACGGGATCGGGCGGACGCCGGCGAGGTCGTCGGCGAAGCGCGGCATCAGCGACTCGACGCGATCGACTTGGCGCGGGTCGACCACGCCTACGCGTGCGATGTGCTCGCGGCCGTGCGCGAGTTCGCGGCGGACGACGTCGGCCCAGGTCTTGTGCGGCCAATCGCGCGGCCATGGGACGTAGCCGAACCCGCCGCCCATCGGGACGGACGATGCGACGATCTGCTGCGCGCGAACGACGCCGTCGGCGACGTCGCGGCGCTGCTCCGGCGTGAGGGCGGCGTGGGTGTGCTCGAGGTCCGTGCCGGGCAGGCGCTCGAGCACCATCCAGGAACGGTCGGTGCCGTCGTCGCCGCCGCCGACGTGGTGGGCGATCATTTCCGGCAGCGGCACACCGAGCGGGCGGAGCGTTTGCGACCAGTAGACGCCGGATTTGCATTCTTCGTGCGAGCGGAGGATGCGGATGACGACGCGCCGGCCGCCGGCTGAGACAACTTCGTAGACCCAGTTCCCCGCGCCGGTCGGGAGGCGCTGCGCGGCGGCGATCGTGTCGCCCAGTACGTCGGCGGCGATGCGGACGGCGTCCTGCTCGGTCGGAATTTTTACAGGCGGAGGCGACGATGGCGTCGGCGCGGTAGTCATTCGATCAGTTCGTACTCTACCTGATCGAGCCACAGCTTGCCCTTGCCGCCGAGGCGGACGCCGGTGCAGATGTTCTGCGTTTCGGGCGGGATCTCAGCGGTGAATTCGTATTTCGTCCAGTCGGTCGTGCCGCGGATCGTGCGCTGGTCCTTGCTCAGATTCGGGACGATGTCCTGAAAATTCGGGCCGACCACGCGCAGGCAGAGGCCGGATGGGCCGGTGACGTTTTCGGTTTTGATCCACATCGACAGCTTCATGCGCTTGCCAAGGTATTTGTCCGGGTGGCGGTTGTTCCAATCCCAGGCAAACCATTCGCCGGAGCCGGCGACTTTGGATTCGAGTAATCGCGTCGGCTTGCCGTTGCGCGGCGTCGTGGGGTCGAGGCGCGTCGAATAGTGCGGCGACGAAAAGCTCCAACCGTGCCAGATCTGATCGTCGGTGATCGGCACCGCCAGCGAGACGATCTCGATCCGCGGCGAATCCATCCAGAGTGATCCTTTGCCGTGCAGGTTCAGGCCGCAGCGGATTGACTCGGCTTCTTCCGGCACGTCGGAGACGATCTCCATCTTTGTCCAGTCGGTGGTCTTCGTGATCGGCCGCCCGCCCATGTCGTCGTGCGCGAAGATGCGCTCGTGCCGGTCGGCGACGAAGAGCCAGAGGCTGCCCCAGTTGGCGAGGCCTTCGGATTTTACGTAGGCGGAGAAGCGGATTCGTTTGCCGCGGAACGGCGCACAATCGACGCCGCGCAGCGCGGCGCCGCCGATGCCCCACCGCGGCGTGGTCGAGGTCAGCAGCACCGCCGGCTCGCCGCCGGGGACGCGGAACGTCGTCGGATCGACGCCGACCGTGAACTCCTTGTTGTAGTTGAGGATGAAGCTTGCGTTGGCCAACATGACGGGCGGCGCGAGCGGTGCGGGGGCGGTGGTGGCAACCGGCGCGGCGACCGTGGCGACGGGCTTGGGTGCGGGAGCGGGAATGGATGGCGCCGCCGCGGCGACGGCGGGCGCGGCGCCGCCGCCGTTCATGACGATCGGCACGGTCGCGCCGGCGATGACCACGCATGCGGCGAGGGCGGCGGCGACGAACTTCGCCTTGGCGACGACGATCGCCTGCTTGGTTGCCGTCGCGATGAGCGAGACGGACGCCGTCGCCGCGGCGGGCGCAGCGCCGGTCGAGATCAACGCAACCAGCGCCGCCGGCGCGACGTGCAGGCTCATCGCCGACAAGCTTCCTTCCAGCGCATCCGCCGCACTGGCGACGCCGCGCCGCGCGAGGATGTCGCGCAGCCGCTCCAGCGCGCGGCCAATGCGTTTCTGTGCCGCGTGCTGGGAAATCCCCAGCGCTTCGCCGACCTCGCGGATGCCTTTGCCTTCCAGGTAGCGCAGCGCGATCGCGCTGCGGTCCCTGGCGCGCAGCCGGGCGAGCGCATCGTCCAGGGTCGACGCCAGTCCATCGTGCGCCGGCAAATCGTCGTAAGCCGCAGTTTGCTGAGCCATGGCCGTGGCCCTTTGTTCGTGAAATCGGCGGCGTGATTCGAGCTTGCGCACGCTTAATGCCGCGTAGCGTGTGGTGTTGATCAACCAGCCGGTGATCGTGACTTCCGCGCCGATGCTTTTCGCCCGGCGTGCGAGGACGATGAAGACAGCTTGCGTGATGTCGTCAGCGACATGCCGATCCCCGCGCGACTGGCGGAGGGCCGCGGCGTGAACGAGGTGGATGTGACGTTTCACGAGCTCAGCAAACGCCGGCTGCGAACCGCCGTCGGCATAGTCGCGGAGGAGCTGTGCGTCGGTCGCGGGCGTCATCTGGGGATATATTCCGCGCGAGACGGCGGAAGAGACACAAAATTCCGGCGCGATCGCGAGAAGCTTCAAAACCCCCGCAGCCTCGTGCTTTGCCGCGCGGGAAGCCCGGGTTTCGGAACCCGCTTCAGCACGCGGTACTCGATTCCGTGCTTCTCGCAGTATTCCCGCTTCGCAGGTTTGTCGCCGTCCTCGTTCACCGCGTAAATGTGCGGGCGGATCCGCATCAGCTCCGGCTCGGCGTCGAGCCAGCCGGTTCCGGTGCTCACGAAGGCGTGTTTGACGTGCCGGCACGCGGCGACGATGTACCGCCGCTCATCTTGCGGGAAAAGCGGGTGGCCCTTGCCTTTGAGTTGGCCGATGGTCGCGTCGCTGCCGACGCCGACATAGAGATCGCCCATCGCGGCGCACTCCTCGAAGAAGGCGACGTGACCAGAGTGAAACCAGTCGTAGCAGCCGGTGACGAGGACTTTTTTCCCGGGCGGATCGACGGGCAGCGGTTCGGCGGGCGGCAGCGGGCCGAAATCCGATGGCAGATCACGCCTGTCGCCGACGGTTGGGACGCCGATCACGCGGACAGTATCGATAAAACGAATGGCTTCAAGGAGGTACTTCCGCTCGGCGAGTGGGAACTTGACATCCTCACCGGCGGCGACGATCGCCTCGTCGCTCCACAAGTTCACGCGTACGCGGCCGCGCTTGGATGCTTCGTGAAGCACACGAAAATCCCGCAAGCGCAGGTTATCAAACGGGCCGCCGATCTCGATCTCATCACCCATCACTTCCGCTCCGCGCGGATCTTGATCTTGAATGCGCCGTCGACCCGCTCGTCTTCGGATGCGACGATCATGTACCCCCCGCCGCAGCCGCTGAACATCGCGCCGGCGTAACGGGCCTGATAATCCTCCTGGAACTTCACGTAATCGAACGCGCTCAGCGTCGGGTGCAGCAGCGTGTGCGGGAGGATTTTCAGGTACGCGCGCGTGCAATCCTTCATCGATTGCCCGAGCCGCTTGATGTCGCGCGCGAGGATCGCGTCGTAACAATCCTTGCCGCTTTGCCCGAGCGCGGCGATCGCTTCGGCGTCAAGGTTTTTCACGCCGACCGGGTTGTAGCCGGGCGGGCGCGGCGCGACGGGGATGAGATGGATGACGCGCTCGAGCCACGCGACGATTTGCGGATCGTTCGTTGACTCGATGTGCTTCGGAAAGACGCCTTCTTCGCACGTGTAGTCGTAATCGAGGCGCGAGATGCCGGGATAGATCGTGCCGATCATGTCCTGCGAGCCGGACTTGTCGATGAGGTTTTTGTTTTCCTCGTGATACAGCTCTCGGACGAGCTCCGCGCGCGATCGGCCGACGGGCAACTTGTCGTTCCAGATCCGTCGCGCGACGTTGCGCGTGCCGGTCGCGATGCCGGCTCGCTCCATGAAGCGGACGATTGGCTCGAGCGAGACGACGACCATCGATCCGGGCGGCTTCGGGTTGAAGCGAGACACGAACGGCTGATCGATCCACCCGCCGGCCAGCGCCATCCGGTAGGGAATCTCCCCGATAAAATCAGTGATACTCATCCGGCTGACATTGTCCGCGAAGATTCAGATCACCTCAAATCCGCGGCCCTTCTTGTCGGCGATTGCCAGCACGATCGCGCAGAGACTTGCCGGCTTCGCGGCTTCGAGCGTACGGGCGGCGGATTGCAGCGTGGCGCCGCTGGTCATGACGTCGTCGACCAGGATGACGTGCTTGCCACGAATGTGCTTTGCCGTTCGGCGAAGGACAAAGGCGTCGCGGACATTTTCGACGCGCTTCTGCTGCGACTTGATGTGCGTCTGCGTCTCGGTGTCGCGCGTGCGGCGAAGCGCGTGGACGACCTTGATGCTGCGACGGCCCGCGCCGATCTTTCGAGCGATGACGTCCGCCTGGTTGTAACCGCGCGACAGGTGACGCTTGAAGTGCAGCGGCACCGGCACGAGCACGTCGGTCTCGGTCAGCAATCCCTTGGCGCGCTCCGTCTCCGCCAGCCGCTCGGCGAGGTATTCGCCCATCGCCCACCGCTTGTGATACTTCATCTGATGGACAAGGTGCTTGAGCGGATCATCGAAAATGCCGAGGCGGATGATCTTGTCGAAATGCGGGATGCCCTTCCCGAGGCAATACGGACACGGCGCGCCGTCTGACGCCAGCGGCATCGCACAATGATCGCACGCGGCGGCGGCGGTCATCGCGTCCAGCTTGACGATGCAGTCGCCGCACAGCACCGCCCCGCTGCCGGACGCCGCTTCGCAGTTGGCGCAGATTCCGGGATAGCAGAAATCGAGAACGTGGCCGAGCAGGCGACGGAGCTGCACGGCGGGGGAGTATATCAACCTCGGCCGCCCTCCGGCGCGGGGGGTCGCGTTGAAGCGCCCGCGCGCAGCGGGTAGCATCCACATACCGCCATGCAGTCCTCGAACACGAACAATCCGAGCAGTCCTCCGCTGTTGTTTTCCGCCAAGGCCAAGCGCACCAAAGAGCAGCCGATCAACGCGCTGATCGTCGCCGCGATGGCGAACCCGGACCTGGTCAACTTCGCCGCCGGGCTGGTCGATTCGCACACGCTGCCCACGCAGCCGGTTGCGGAGATGGCGCAGGCGATCCTCTCCGACACCGTCCGCGGCCGGGCGGCGATGCAGTACGAGACGACGCAGGGCTTCGCCGAGCTGCGCCGCAGCGCGCTGCGGCATCTCGAGCAGCTCGAAGGCAAGCCGGCCGCGGAGATGAACCTCACGCCGGCGGATTTTGTCATCACCACCGGTTCGCAGCAGGCGCTCTACATTATCGGCGACGTGCTCGTCGATCCGGGCGACATCGTCATCGCCGCCAACCCGAGCTACTTCGTCTACACCGGCACCCTGCAATCGCTGGGCGCGAAGGTGCGCACGGTGCCGATGGACGAAAACGGCATGGACGTCGAGGCGGTCGATCGCTTGCTCGCGCAGATCGAGCGCGCCGGCGAATTGCATCGCGTGAAGTTCATCTACGCGATCAGCTACTTCGACAATCCAACCGGCCTCACGATGTCCCTCGCGCGGCGCTCGCGGCTACTCGAGATCGCGAAGAAGTACAGCAAGTCGCACCGCATCCTGATCCTCGAAGACGCCGCGTATCGCGAGCTGCGCTACGACGGCCCGGCGCTACCGTCGATCAAGTCGTTCGACCGCGAAAACAAGTTCGTCGCGACCGCCTGCACGTTCAGCAAACCGTTTGGTCCCGGCATCAAGACCGGCTACACCGCCGTCCCCACTGAGTTGATGAACGCAATCCTCGACCAGAAGGGGAACCACGACTTCGGCACCGCCAGCCTCTGCCAGCACATCGCGGCCGAGGCGCTGCGGAGCGGGAAATATCTCGAGCAGGTCGAACACCTCAAGCAGGGCTACTCGAAAAAGCTCTACACGATGCTCGACGCGCTCGAGCGCTACATGCCGAAGCACGACGGCCTGCACTGGACGCGGCCGACAGGCGGGCTGTACGTCTGGCTCACGCTGCCGACTTCGATCGATACGTCGCGCGGCGGCATGTTCGAGAAAGCCGTCGACGCGGGCGTGCTCTACGTCCCGGGCAACCACTGCTTCCAGCCGGACGAGAACGGGCACATCCCGACGAATCACCTGCGCCTATGCTTTGGCAACGTCGCAGCGGAAAAAGTCGAACCGGGCATCGAGAAGCTCGCCGGCGTGGTTCGCGCGTCTTTGAGTGGCGCGGGTTTCCAACCCGCGAAATCGGCTGAACACGGGTTAAAAACCCGTGCCACGGCATGAGCCGCACGCTCTTCTTCTACATCTTCAAGGACCTGTTCAAGATCTTCCTGATGACCAGCGGCGCGCTCGCCGGAATCATGAGCTTCGGCGGGTTGCTGCGCCCGCTGACGCAGCATGGTCTCGACGCCGCGCAGGCCGCGCAGATGCTCACCTACTTCATGCCCGCGATGACGACCTACTCGCTGCCGATCGCGGCGCTGTTCGCGACGACGGTCGTGTACGGGCGGCTCGCGGCGGACAACGAGATTACCGCCTGCCGTGCGGCGGGCATCAGCTATGTCTTCGTCGCGGTGCCGGCGGTGGTGCTCGGCGTCGTCGTCCTGGCCGTGAGCTTGCTCTTCCTCTGCTTCATCGTTCCGGTCGCGACGCTGAAGGTCGAGCGCGTGATCTACTCGAACCTCGCGCAGCTCATCGCCAACCAGATCGAGCGCACGCACCAGATCAAGTTCAACGACACGACGATCTTTGCGCAGGACGCGGTCGTCGTCGAGGATCAGGAGAAAGCAAAGTCAGGCGAGCAGGTCGTCAGCCTCGGCGGGCTGATGATCGTGTCGTATCGCAAAGTGCCGTCGAGCGTGCCGAACACGCCGGACGTGCAGGTGCCGCGCGAATTTTATCTCGCGAAGCACGCGACCGTGCGCATCCGGCGCGGCGCGAATGACGAATTCACGCTCCAGGCAAAACTCGAAGACCCCGGCGGCGCAATGTTCCCGCGCGCGTTCGAGGGCGACGCCGCTTTGCAGGGCGGCCTGCAGGCGACGGATTACGGCCCCGTGCCGATCCCGTCGCCGGTGCAGGAAGACGTGAAGTTCATGGACGTCCGCCGGCTGCACGAGCTCGGCGCCGACCTCTCGAAGAGCCGCCGCGTGCAGGAGCAGGTGCAGAAGCTCGTCCGCTCGGCGCAGAAGCGGAACTATCTCGACGCGGTGCGCGAAGCGATGATGATCCCGGGCGGCGTCTTTCACTTCGACGCCGGCGCGGAGCAGTACGACCTGATCTCCGTCCGCGGCCAGGATGGGCTCGAATGGCGCGGCGATCGGCTGCACATCGCGCCCGCGAAGCTCGTGCAGACGCGCGACGGAAAGAGCCTGTTCACCTGGGAAGCGGCCGAGCTGCTCCTCGACGCCGACCCCGTCGCCGGCGGCATCGTGAGCGTCCGCGCGCAACTTCACGACGTCGTCGCGCAAACCCCGGAAGGCCCGGACGCGCGACCGAGCTTCACGCGCACGATCACCGTCACCATGCCGCCCGCCATGAAAGCGCTCGATACGCTCGGCCTCGACTACTTCCGCACCAGCCGCGACACCTCCGACACCGAGCGCAACGTCCTGGCCCGCACAATGATCCGCCTGAACAACGGCATCCGCAGCGAGCTCCACAGCCGATGCAGCTTCGCCGTCAGTTGCCTGATCCTCGTCATCGTCGGCTGCTGCCTGGGCATGATGTTCAAGAGCGGCAACTACCTGACCGCCTTCGCGCTGAGCGTGATTCCCGCGCTGGTGTGCATCGCCCTCATCGTCGCCGGCCAGCACACCTGCGAAAACATCCCGTGGAAGCTCGACAACTTTAAGGACCCGCTGACGCTGGGCATCACCCTGATCTGGAGCGGAAATGCGTTGGTGCTGGCGCTGGCGACGGTGCTCGGTTGGAGGCTTCAACGACAATGAAGATCCTCGACCGCTACGTCCTTTTTAGTTTTCTGAAAAACTACCTGATCAGCTTCATGGTGCTGATCGGGCTGTATGTCGTGCTCGACATGGTTTTCAACTTCGATGAGCTGGCGGAGTATCGCGAGCACCTCGATTCGGCGGGCGGCGTGGCGGGCGTGATGTCGCTCATGCGCGCGATAGGGGATTACTATTTCTTCCAGACGTTCCGCATCTACTCGCACCTGTCCGGCATCATCCCGATCGTCGCGGCGGCGTTTACGCTGATTCGACTGACGCGCTTCAACGAACTGACCGCGCAGCTCGCGGCGGGGATTCCGCTGACGCGAATCGCGGCGCCGATCGTGTTCGCATCGCTGGTGTTGCAAGCGCTGCTCGTCGTCGATCAGGAATTGCTCATCCCGGAGATCATCCCCAAGCTCACGCGCAAGCACGACCAGCTTCACACGAGCGGCGGACGCGCGTTCGCCATCCGCGCGATGCAGGACGACGCCAACGGGCTGCTCAACGCCGGGCGATTTCATCCGGAGAGCGACAAGGGACCGCCGTGGATGGAGCATGTCGACGTCGTCGAGGTTGACGAGAATTTCGCGCCGGTCGCGCACATCCGCGCCGATCGCGGCGAGTGGGACGCGCGGCAGAAGGAATGGCGGCTGACCAATGGTCGCCGCGTCACCGGTCTGGCTCCGAACAGCAAGCCCGCCGGGATCAAGACGCAGCCGTGGCCCGCCTATCACTCGAGCATCACGCCGGACGAGATCGCGCTCTACCAGAGCGGCGAGTACGTCGAGCTGCTGCCGTCGTCGCGCATCACGATGCTGCTCGAGCGGCCGAAGAGTTACGGCGCGACGGCGTTGCAGCGCGTGAAGCACAGCCGCCCGGCGCAGTGGGTGATCAACTTTATCCTGGTGCTGCTCGCGATCGCGTGCGTGCTGTCGCGCGAGCCGGGGAAGATCAAGCAGGGCATCGCGGCGTGCGTGATGTTGTGCGGCGCGTGCATGGGGACGATATTTTTGAGCTACCAACTCGCCGGCACACCGCCCAGCGGCGCGGAATGGGCGGATCGCTGGCCGGCGATCATGACGTGGATGCCGATCTTCATTTTCGGGCCCGTCGCGGTCTGGTTATTGGACAGGGTTTACCGCCTGAAAAGTTAGCCGATTGATTTGCACTGCCGCGCGTTGAATTGGATATCAAGCGTGTCCAGGCAAAACGCACCGGGGTGGTGACTCATGACGAGTCGCCCCCGCGGGCCTGGCGACGGGACCGACGCCGCGGCGCTCGCTTCGGCTGCGGTCCCACGACGCTCCCCTTCCCACTTTCTGGCGATGCCGGCCGCGGCGCACCCGCGGCCGGCATTTTTGTTTCTGAATAAATGGTGATTGACGAGTGGTGATTGCAACATCTCTTTGCGCGTAGCGGTCGGGCCGAAGGCCCACCTGGAATTTCCGTCAATCACCACTCATCAATCACCATTTCGCGATCATCCCCCCGATCAGGGAATCTTGTTGGGCGAATCGGCGCGGCTACAGTTCGCTCCCCTACCCCCCGCGCCGGCCGTGGCCCGTCCCTGCCACGGCCGGCTTTTTTTGTTTTACCAGTGGCGCGAAAACTTTGTGGGGCGCGCGGCGTCGAATAGGCTGGCTGTTATCAGGAGAGAATTCCTATGAATCGAACGATGCTTGCCATCGCCGCTGGTGCTGTTGTTTCGATCGTCGCGCCTGTAATGACATTTGCCGGGAGCGCGACGCGACCGGCGCCCGCGCGGCCGGCAGCGGCAGCAGCAGCAGCCGCCGCCGCGGCGACGACCAGACCGGGCGCAGCGTCGGATTTTTCCCTGACGATTTATTCGACCGCGGATCCTGCGACCTTTGATCCGAAGCAGCTCGCGCAGCAGCGGATGATGAACCCATACAACTCATGGCAACTGAAACTGCCCGGGTACGGGGTCGTGCGCGAGACGCGCAAGATTGAAATCAAGGAAGGCGAGAACACCGTCCGTTTCACCGACGTCGCCAGCGGTATCGATCCGACGACCGTCGCGTTCGAGTCGCTGACCGCGCCGGATTCGACCGCGGTGCTCGAGCAGAATTACGAGTACGACGTCGTCAGCGCGCAGAAGCTGTTGGAAAAATATCTCGGCAAGGACGTGACGATCAGCCGCCGGGCGTCGCCGGACGTGACGCGGCCCGCGGAGGACGTGACCGGGAAGCTGCTCTCGTCCGATCCGTCTTATCTCGTGCTCCAGGCGGAGAAAGGCGAAGTCATCGTCATCTCGCGGCAGGAAGTGACGGCCGTGCGGCTCACGAAGCAGGACACGGGACTGATCACCAAGCCCACGCTCGTTTGGAAACTCGCCGCCGACAAGAGCGGCCCGCACGACGCGCAGGTGACGTATCAAACGGACGGCCTGACCTGGCGCGCCGATTACAACATCGTGGTGAACAAGGACGACACTGCCGCGGACGTCTCCGCGTGGGTCAGCCTTCTCAACGAGAGCGGCGCGAGCTACCCGAATGCGAAACTCAAGCTCGTCGCCGGCGATGTGCAGCGCATCCAGCCGCCGCAGGAGGGCATGTACGCCGGCAACATGGTGCGGCAGTCGATGGCGAAGCGCGCCGACACCGGCTTCCAGGAAAAATCGTTCTTCGAATACCACCTCTACACCCTCGGCCGGCCGACGTCCGTCTCAAACAACTCGACCAAGCAGATCGAGCTCTTCGAGCCGAAGAACGACGTCCCGGTGACGAAGACCTTCGTCTACTACGGCCTGCCCGAGCAGGTGCGCTACTGGGTCACCCCCGAGCCGAACCAGGACCGCAACCTCGGCACGCAGAGCAACAAGAAGGTCGACATCTACCTGCAAATCAAGAACACCGAAAAGAACGGCCTCGGTCTTCCGCTCCCCGCCGGTCGGTTGCGCGTCTACAAGCAGGACGAAGCGGACAAGACGAACGAATTCATCGGCGAAGACGTGATCCAGCACACGCCGAAGGACGAAGAAGTCCTCGTGAAGCTCGGCACCGCCTTCGACATCGTCGGCGAGCGCAAGCAGACCGACTTCACCGCGAACTATGAGCAGCACGTCATCACCGAGTCATTCGAGATCACCGTCCGCAACCACAAGAAAGAGGCGGTCAAGGTCCTGGTGCGCGAGAACCTCTTCCGCTGGACCAACTGGGAGATCACCAAGAAGAGCCAGGACTTCGAGAAGGTCGACTACCGCACGATCCACTTTCCGATCGAAGTCCCGGCGGGCGGCGAACAAAAGGTCACCTACACCGTGAAGTACACTTGGTAACTCGCGCAACAGTGAATCTCGCGTCCCCGCGCGCGTAGCGGTCGGGCCGAAGGCCCACCTCTTCATCGCGCGCACTCCCCCACCCGCGCCAAACAGATTTCCCCAAATTTCATTGACGTCCGCCCGCCCGATAAAGTATGTTTCCCCCAGCCCTTGCAAGGCTCATGTCTCTGCAACAGGAACGAACAGCTCTGAGGCGATTGTCCGAAAAACAGGCTTCGAAAATGCAGGCGTCGGCTTGACAGCGCCGGCGGAGCGCGGACGTTGATTGGCACATGCGCGTCCCCGCTCCCGCGAAGATCAACCTGCACCTGCGCGTCGGCCCGCCGCGGCCGGCGGACGGCTTCCATCCGCTCCTCACGTGGATGGTCACCGCCGGGCTCTTTGACACTTTGACTTTCGTGCGCCACGCCCGGCGAGCAGACGATGACGACGCCGCGGGCGGAATGATCTTCGCGCTGTCGTGCAGCGACCCGGCCTTGCCGACTGATTCGGCGGGAAACCTGGTCGCGCGTGTCGCGACAGGGCTGGCCGACACCCTCAGTCGAGTCGGGGAAGGTTCGACTGCCCGCGCGGCAACGCGTGCCATGGAATCGGGACGGGTGTCGGCCTTTTTGAACAAGCGGATTCCGCCCGGCGCAGGATTGGCCGGCGGGAGCTCCGACGCGGTGGCGACATTGCTCGCGCTGAATCGGATCTGGCGGCTCGGCTGGTCGCGCGAGCAGCTCAGCGCGTTCGCCGCGCGGTTCGGATCGGACTTGTCGTTCTTCTTTGCGGAGACCGGCAGCGCGATCTGCACCGGGCGCGGCGAAATTGTCCGCGCGATCCGACCGCCGGACACTGGCCGCTGGGCCGTTTTGGTGCTGCCGAAGTTCGGGATAGCGACGCCGGCCGTCTATCGCCGGTTCGATGAAATGCGGCTCGGCGACGAACGTACTATCGCTGAGGAGCCGGACTGGCTCGCCTGGTCGAAGTTAAGCGCGGCCGACCTGATGCCGCGGCTGATCAACGACCTCGAGCCGCCGGCGTTTTCGCTCCGCCCGGAGCTCGGCGAGCTGCGTGCGGCGCTGGAGAAAAAACTGAACCGCGTGTTCCGCATGAGCGGCAGCGGCAGCAGTTTATTTTCGCTGACCGACAGCTTCGCCGAAGCAAGCGAGCTGTCGCAGCGGGCGCACGACGGATTACAGGTCGACGCGATCGCAGTCGAAATCGCGCCGGCGCTGACGTGGGTCGACCGCGAGCGCGAATGACGCTCGCCCGATTTAGCCGTCCCGCTTGCGCGCGGGGCGCGTTCGCACGCGATCGTCGTAAATCGCACGCGTGCGAGCGGTCCGAGCATGGGGTAAGGACCTGGAAGAATTTCGCTCTCGACGCGCGGCGCGCGCAGGACAACTTTTCGCGCCGCCGCGCGTAGCAGGTGCAGCAGTCGTAGTCGTTTGTTGTAGTGACCGTATGCCGTCGCTTTCGTGCCGTTTCCATCACATCGATGGCGCGAGCGGCGGCTTGGTCTCTTGAGGTGTGTCACGTCTGGTTTCACAACTTCGGGGTGTCGCCATGCAACTGACGGAAGTCCGTGTCAACCTCTGCGGCAATTCCGCGGGCAGACTCAAGGCATTCTGCTCGCTCACGTTCGATGACACTTTCGTCGTCCGCGACGTGAAGCTCATCGAAGGCCCCGACGGGTTATTCCTCGCCATGCCCAGTCGCAAGCTCTGCGACCACTGCCCGCGCTGCGGCGACAAGAACCACCTGCGCGCCCGCTTCTGCAACAACTGCGGCGGGCGGCTGGACGATCAGCGCTTCATGCGTCATCACCAGGGCAACGGGCACACGCGCCTCAAGCTCCACGCCGACATCGCGCACCCGATCAACGCCGGCTGCCGGTCGCAGATCGAGCACGAAGTCGTCGACGCCTTCCAGCAGGAGCTCGAGCGCAGCAAGCAGCCCGGCTACGTCCCGCCGAACCTCGAGCAGGAAGACATGGACTTCGACGACGCCCGCCCCGCCGCGGCGGCGGCGCCGATGCGCCTGCGCCCGACAGGTACCGGGCACTGACGGGCACTAAAGCGACGCATCCGCGCCTCAGGAAAACACGCACATGTCACAATTTTGTTGTGACGAGTGCGCTGCGCTGTTACGTTTCGCGCGCACCCATACGCACCTCAATCGGGCCCGAAAACAACTCATTCGCGGGAGGTTTCCATGGAACCGGTAACGCTGATCCTGACCGCCCTGGTGGCCGGCGCCGCGGCCGCGCTGAAGGACTCCGCCAGCGACGCGGTCAAGAGCGCGTACGAGGCGTTGAAGGCGAAGCTCCGCCCGAAACTCGCGCCGTTCCCCGGCAGCGACGCGGCCCTCGATCATCTCGCCGAGGAGCCGGACGCTTACCGCCCGCTTCTGGAGTCCGCGGTGCGAAAGTCGGGCGCAGCGGACGATGCGGACATCCGCGAGGCGGCGGAGCTTCTGCTCGCCAAGGCCGGCGCTGATTCCCGCGGCGCGATCTCCAATGTCACCGTCAACGACTCGCGTGGCACGATCGTCGGACACGGTGCGAAGCTGGAGTACAACGAAGGCAGCAACGCGGGGAACTGACGCTGCAAAAGGGACGCGATGACGACGCCCGACGTTGAGATCCGAGGCAGCCGTGCTGTCGCTTACGGCGACGGCGCGCGAATCGAGTACCACGAGCACCACGCTGCCGATTCGCGGCCCAAGCGTCCGCTCCTCTTACCGCCGGTGCTCGATCAGGAACTCGTCGAGGTCCGCCAGCAGCTCGTGCGCGAGATCCGCGAGAAGCTGCGTCCGCGCGCCGAACCGGGCAGTGCGACGCCCGGCGTGATTCTTTGCGGGCTCGTCGGTTCGGGCAAGACGGCCGTCGCCACGGCGCTGGCGCACGATCCCGGGTTGGGCAGCGATTATCCCGACGGCACGCTCTGGGCCGCCATGGGGCGCAACGAGGAGAGTCCGCAGAGCCGCGAGCACAACCTGGAAGGTCTGCTGCATAACTGGGCGAACGCGCTCGGGGCGGCGATCGACCGCTTCACGCGGCTGCCGTCGTGCGAGGAGAAGGCGCGCGAGCTGCGCTCGCTGATCGGCGACCGGCGGATGCTGCTGCTCGTGGACGACGTGTGGGACAGCGCGATCGGCAACCGGATTCTCGCCTGTCGCGGCGCGCGCTGCGCGTTCGTCGTCACCACGCGGCAGGAATGGGTCGCCGTCAATCTGCCGAGCGCGCACAAGGTGGAAGTGAAGACCTTGGAGCCCGCGCAGGCGGAGAGCCTGGTCGCACTGGTCGCACCCGGCTTGAAGGAGATGCTGCCGGACAAGAAGCTGCTGGACGAGTTGATCTCGAAAGCGGGCGGCCTGCCGATGGCGCTCACGCCGATCGCCAGCTTGCTCCACCAGGAATCGCTCCGTCGCGGGCCTGCGGGCGCGGTAGCGCTGGCCACGGAGTTTCTCGCGCAGCTGTCGCCGGAAGACGTTCAGTCACCCGGCGGACGCATGGTGCGCAAGCAGCGAAACGAGCACGGCGGATCGCAGGTCGCCAGCGTCGTGAAAAAGATGGAAGCGTCGATTGAAGCCAGCACGAAGCTGCTCGATCCCGAACTGGCCGAATCGCTATGGATGCTGGCGGCGTTCCCCGCCAAGCCGCACACGTTTCCCGCCGAGGCGGCGCGCTCGATCGCCGATCGCCCGGACGACGACTTCCTGCGCGAGCTGCGACTGCTCGGCATCATCGAGCCGATGGGGCAGGACCGTTACGCGATCCACCAGGCGATCGCCGATTTCGCCAAGCGGAAGCAGTTGGCGGCGTTGCGGCGTGCGCGGACGGCGCTGGTCCGTTATTTTGTCGAACGTGCTCAGCGTCACGGCGACAGTGACGGCATCGACGGCTTGGCCGAGGACTATCCGATTCTCCTCGAAGCGATGCGCGTCGGCGCGGAGAAAGAACTGCACGCCGAGGTGATCCAGATCGCCAACGGGTGTTTCGCCTTCATCGAGGCGCGCGGATCGTTCCTGCTCAAGCGGACGTGCGAATTGCTCCGCAACGGCGTGTTCGGCGGCGCGACGAAGCCGCTCAAGCACGCCGACGCCGCCCGCGCGCTGCTCAACCTTTCTCGTGTCGAGGAGAAGGAGGGCAGATACAACGACGCCCAGAAACTGCTCGCGGACGCCCTGGATCGATCGGCGCGCGTCACGCCGCGCGACCGCGACCTGCTCGCCTGCATTCACCTCAACCGCGGCATCATCGAATTCAGCCGATGCGACTACGCGAAAGCGGCCCAGCACCTCGATGACGCCCGGCGTGAACACGAGCAGAGCGAGACGGCTGACCCGCGCAGTCAATGCGAGATTCAGCAATGGCTGGCGAACGTGGCGCTGGTGATCGGCAATGTCGACCAGGCAACGCAATGCGTAATCCGCGCGCGCGACGCCGCCAAGAGGATCATGCCGCCCGACCTCGAGCGCTTCTGTGCAGTTTGTCTGGTGGAAGGCGCGATGTTCGTCGCCCGCGACGAACCGTACCTGGCGAGTTCCGCGTTGGCGGACGGCCTTTCGATGGCCGATCGCCTGGGGCACCGTCAGTACATCGCGGCGTTGCGGCACATGATGATCGTTGCCGAGGGTGGCCGCGATGACATCTCCTATCCGCGCGTCGCCGAACACCTGGCGCATGCCGAGGCGGCCGCGCGGGAGATCGAGCATCGCTGGTACCTCTCGGCCGTTCACTGCGCGCGCGGGGAAGACCTGCTGCGTCAGAACCGTCCCGAGCCGGCGAAGGCTGCGTTCCAGGATGCGCTGGACACCAGTCCCCCGGAAAGCCGTGACCGCCGCGCATTCGCAAAGTTCGGGCTGGCGCGCGCGATGTACCGCTGCGCGACAACCGCCGCCTGCAGCGGCGGCGAGGGCGCTGCACTGGAGCGCGGTCAGGACGCGCTGAAAGATTTCACCGACATCGGGCATGTCGCGGCAAAGGACGTGCAGTTCTGGTTGGCCTGCGTCTCGATGGACGTGGCCGAGGACGCGTACCGCAACCGCAAGCTGGATGAAGCGCGCAAGTATTTCGAGTTCGCGCGAGCGGCTGCGCCCGTGACGCGCAAGGACCAGACCGCCTTCGCGCTGTACGGCCTGTCACGAATCGCGCAGGCAGAGCGCTCCGGCGAGTTGGCGCAGAAGCTGGGCCAGGAGAGCTTGAACCTGTTCGAAGAGATCAAATTCAACAAAGCGCAGTCGGTGCGGAAATGGGTAGCCTTCCTGGCATCGGAGCAGGTCGCGTCGATGGTGAAGACAAGCGAGCTTGGCGTGGCGCGAAGTCAGGACTCAGTCGCGCCGCGCGTGTGAGCGCGTGCGCGCAACTCCTTATTTTTCCGCCACGCGCGTCGCAATCGCGCCGTAACCCTCGGCCGGGCCGCGAATAAAAACCGCGCAATACGAGTCCGCCCGCCGCACGATTCGCACCGCCACAATACCAAACCCCGTCCGCGCTGTAAAACGCGGCCAATGCAGCGGGCCTGGCGGCAATGACCGTCGGCGATTGGTCATTTTATTGCTCGCCACCTACTGACCCATCAGCAACACGAGTTCTTTCGCATCGACGCAGCGCGCGACGATGTCGCGCTTGTCGTCGCCGTTAAAGTCGCCGACGCGGAGACGCCATGCGCCTTTCGGCGTTGCGAAAGGGGAACCGGGCGCGGGCGTGCAACGTCCGGCGGCGTCGCCGAGGAAAATTCGGATCGCATCGTCGGCGGCGAAGGTGAGATCGGCGCGGCCGTCCTGGTTCATGTCGGCGATGACGACGCACCACGCGTTGTGACCGATCTTGAGCGGCGACGCGGGCGAGGGCGCGAGTCCGCCGCGGCCGTCGTTCAGCAGGATCGTGGAGCGGTCGTCGCCTTCCATGTGCGAGACGACCGCGTCCGGCTTGCCGTCGCCGTTGAGGTCTCCGGCGGATGCGAAGAACGCGCCGGCGGCGAGATCGATCGGAGACTTTGGCGCGGGCGCGAGCGCGCCTTTGCCGTCGCCGAGCAGGACGCTCAACGTGCGCAGACCGGGCACCGTGTTCGGCACGAGCACGTCGGTGTTGCCATCGCCGTCGAGATCCGCCGCGGCGATCGGGTACGGCGATCGTCCGCACGGGAAAGGCGAACGCGGCGCGACTGCGAATGATCCGCGGCCGTCGCCGAGAAGGAGCGACAGGTCGTCGTCACTTTGATTGGCGACGACGATGTCGATCTTCCCATCGCGATTGAACTCGCCGACAGCGAGGCCGTGCGTGTGCGGCTTGGCGCCGGCTGGCTTGGCGGAGAACGGCGAGCCCTTGGGCGCGGCGAAGTTCCCGGCGCCGTCGCCGAGAAGGATCGCGATCGCGTAGCTGTCGTGATGCGCCAGGGCGAGATCGACGTGACCATCGGCGTTGAAGTCGGCGACGACGGATTCGCTGACGGCGATGGGAAGGTCGATGGGCGCACCGGCCGCCGGTGCGAACGTTCCGTCGCCGCGGCTGATGAGCACCAGAAGCGTTTTACCGACGGGAACGAGCAGATCATCGAGATGATCGCCGTTGACGCCCGCGACGATCGGGTCGGCCGCATCGCGCGGCACCACCGGCGCGGCGACTTTCACAAGCAGCGCCCGCGGCTTCTCCGCCGCCGCCGCGCACGTGATGTGCACAAGAACGATCGCGCACGTCGCTACGGCGATGAAGACTCGTGTAGGCATGACGGATTCGACGTTGGCGGCGCAGGAAGGTTTCGAAGGTTCCGGCCGCGCGAAACAGTTGTCAATCCTTCGGCACTTCCAGCGTCACCTTTGCTTCGCGCGTCTGCTGGTTGCGATAAAGCGTGAGCGTGACGACGTCGCCCGGCTTGAGCCGCTCGAGGGCGGCGTAAAGCTGGTCGCTGTTGCGCACGGGTTTGCCGTTCACCTGCTGGATCACGTCGCCCGGGATGATTTGCGCGCCGTCCTGGGTGGTCTTGGTTCCCTGGACGCCCGCGCGCTCGGCCGGCGAGCCGGGCTCGACGACCATCACGAGCAGGCCGGGCACGTTCATCCGCTGCGTGATCTGCTGCCCGATCGGGTCGCTGATGCGCACGCCCATGAACGGGCGGACGACTTTCCCCTGCGCGAGCAACTGCGGGATGATGCGATTGACGGTGTCGACCGGGACGGCGAACCCGATGCCGGCGCTGACGCCGCTCGGCGAGTAGATCGCGGTGTTCACGCCGATCAAGCGGCCCGCGCTGTCCAGCAGCGCGCCGCCGGAGTTGCCGGGGTTCACCGCGGCATCGGTTTGAATCACGTCTTCGATCGGTCGGCCGGTGACCGCCTGAATCGTGCGACCGAGCGCGCTGAGCACGCCGGTCGTCAGCGTCTGATCCAGCCCGAAGGGGTTGCCGATCGCGAACGTCTTCTGGCCAACCTGGAGCGTCGAGCTTTCGCCGATCGGGATCGGGCGCAGCTTGCTCGCCGGCGCGTTGATGCGCAGGAGCGCGAGGTCGTAATTCGGCGCGATGCCGACCAGCTCGGCGTCGTAGGTCTCGTGGTCCCAGAGCCGGACCTTGGCGCCCTTGGCATTCTGCACGACGTGGAAGTTGGTGACGATGTGGCCGGCGTTGTCCCAGACCAACCCGGAGCCCGTGCCGGCCGGAATGTCGAAGACGGTGCGGCGGCTCATGTCGACGCCCTGCCGCAACGTGGTGATGAAGACGACGGATGATCGGTTGGCGTTGAACAGCTCGATCGTCGCCTTCTCGTCCGCCGCCAGATCGCCGCGCGCGGTGATGGCGCGCGGCTGAGCGGACGCCTTGCCGCGATCGATCCAGAAACGGTAGATTCCGAACCCGCCGAGCACGCCCAGCAGCAGGAGCAGCCACGGAAGAAACTGTCGCATCGGCGCGCGGACCGGGCGGCGCGGCGCGGCATAGTCGTAGTCGTAATCGGGGTAGAGGCTCATGTCGGCTTTCGTCGAGTCGCCTTCGTAGGGGGCTGTGGTCTATCGTAGCCGCACAAAGTGGAAACCCGCCACATCGCCCGGAGTTGCGGTGCGCGGCGGCGATTCGCATCAGTTCGGGCCGCCGATACAATCCGCCGACCATGAGTGATCCAAATCCGACCGCGCCCCAGCCACAGCCGCAGCAGCAGCAGCAGCAGCAGCAGCCGCAGCCGCAGCCGCAAAAGCAGATTCAACTTGCCGTCACGGACGTCATCTCGTGGTTCCACCAGCTCTACTACGAGATCGGCCTGCGCGGCCAGGGGACGTGGCAGGACACGTTCTGGATGGGCGTCGGCACCGAAAAGCTGCCGCTGGACATGTGGATTTACCAGGAGCTGCTCTTCCGCATCCGCCCGGAGTTGATCGTTGAAACCGGCACGCGGCACGGCGGCAGCGCGCTCTTCTTCTGCCAGATGATGGATCTGATCGGCGCGCCGTGCGAGGTGGTGACGATCGACGTGACCTTGCCCGCGAAACCGCCGCAGCATCCGCGGCTGAGGTACCTCACCGGATCGTCGACCGACGAAAAAATCGTCGCCGACGTCAAGCAGCGCGCGGCGGGAAAATCGGCGGTGTTCGTGACGCTCGATTCCGATCACAGCCGCGATCACGTGCTGGCGGAGATGCGCGCGTATCACGGCATCGTCACGCCCGGCAGTTACATGGTCGTCGAGGACACGAGCGTGAATGGGCACCCGGTCTGGCCCGACTACGGCCCCGGCCCGATGGAGGCGCTGGAGATTTTCCTTCGCGAGAACAACGACTTTGCCATCGACCGGCGTTGCGAGAAGTTCCTGTTCACGCTGCATCCGAACGGATGGCTGTGGAAGAAAAAGGAATGAGCGACCGGCCATGAAACACCTGCGCGAAGAGCTCTGGTTCAACACGCCGCACCGGCGCGATTACGTGAACATCACCGATCAGGTCGAAGACCTCGTCCACAAGAGCGGCGTAAAACACGGCCTGTGCCTGGTGAATGCGATGCACATCACCGCGTCCGTTTACATCAACGATGCCGAGGCCGGGCTGATTCAGGATTACGACGATTGGCTCGAACAGCTCGCGCCGCACGAGCCCACGGGCAAATATCGGCACAACCGCACCGGCGAGGACAACGCCGACGCGCACTTGAAGCGGCAGGTCATGGGGCGCGAAGTGGTCGTCGCGATCACGGACGGAAAACTCGACTTCGGTCCGTGGGAGCAGATTTTTTACGCGGAGTTCGACGGGCGGCGGAAGAAACGCGTGCTGGTGAAGATCATCGGCGAGTGATTTTTAGTTCATCGGCGTTGTCAGTAGCATGGGCGCCCGCGCCCCGGCGGCTACTGACGAGGACGGAATGAACACCAGCCTGCAATGGCTCAGCGATTTTCTGCAAGGGACCAGGCTCGACGCCCAGGCGGCGGGCGATGCGCTCACGCGCGGCGGGTTGCCGGTCGAGCATATCGAAAGCAAAGGCGACGATACGTTTCTCGACGTCGAAGTGACGAGCAATCGCAGCGATTGCCTGTCGCATGTGGGCATTGCGCGAGAGTTGTCGGCGCTGATGAACTTGCGGTTTCGCGATGTGGAGCCGGTAGCCGCTGAATCGGCTACGCCGGCGGGGAGTGTGACGTCGGTACGGATCGACGCGGCGGATCTTTGTCCGCATTACACCGCGCGCGTCATTCGCAACGTGAAGATCGGCCCGTCGCCGGCGTGGATGGTCAAGCGTCTCGAAGCGATCGGCGTGCGCGCGATCAACAATGTCGTCGACGTCACGAACTACGTGATGTTCGAAATGGGTCAGCCGCTGCACGCGTTCGATTTCGACAAGCTGGCCGGGCGAAAGATCATCGTGCGCGAGGCGCGCGCGGGCGAGACGCTCACCAGCATCGACGGGCACGAGCGCAAGCTCACGCCCGGCATGCTCGTGATCGCGGACGCCGAGAAGCCGGTCGCGCTCGCGGGCGTGATGGGCGGGCTGCACAGCGAAGTCGGCACGCAAACGACCAACGTGCTGCTCGAAAGCGCACGGTTCGACCCGCTGAGCGTTCGCCGAACGGCCCGGGCGCTGGCAATGAAAAGCGATTCGTCCTACCGCTTCGAGCGCGGCATCGATCCGACGCTTCCGCGACGAGCGAGCCTGCGGGCGGCGCAACTGATCCTCGAAACCGCCGGCGGCGAGCTTCTCGGCGGCGTCGCGGAAGCGGGCAGCGAAGATTTTCAGCCGAAACGCATCACGCTGCGGCTTGAGCGCATGCGGCGGTTGCTCGGGACGGAGATCGCGACGGACGAAGCGGTCGAGGCGCTGCGACGGCTGCAACTTGCGCCGCAGCAGAGCAACGGCACGATCACGATCACCCAGCCGAGCTGGCGGCAGGACATCAACATCGAGACGGACCTGATCGAGGAGGTCGCGCGCGTGGTCGGCTATGACCGGATTCCCGTGCGCGACGCGATCTCGATCGTGGTCGTCCCGCCGTCGCCGGACGCGCGGGCGATGGAGAAGATCCGCACGACGCTCGTCGCCGCCGGGTATTTCGAGGCCGTCACCTTCACATTCGTCAGCGACGCGCTCGCAGGCGATTTTTTGCCGGGTGAATTCGCCGGTCTGCCGCGCGCGGATGCGGCGGTTCGCAAGGTGGACGGGCGGCTGCGTCCGAGCCTGCTCCCGGGGCTGCTCGAGGCGGTGCGGCGCAACGAGGCGAACGGCGTCGCAGGGGCGAAGCTGTTCGAAACGGGCGCGGCGTTCGGCGTCGATGCGGCGGGGAAAATCCTCGAATCGCGCAAGCTCGCGTTCGTCGGCGATACGGACCTGCGCGCCGTGCGCGGCGCCGTCGAAGCGCTGCTCGAACGACTGAACGCCACGCGCGACGTCCGCGTCATCCCGGACGCCCGCGCCGGCTTCGCCGCCGGCGCCTGCGGACGGATCGAATGGGGCGGCCAGCGACTCGGCTATCTCGGCCGGGTCGACCCGAAGGTGGCGGAGAAACTTTCGCTGCGCAGCGTTCCCGCCGCCGCGGAGCTGGACCTGCCTGTGCTGATCGCCAACACGCAGCACGTCCCGCAGCTCCGCGCGCTGCCGCGCTTCCCGGCCGTGCGGCGCGACCTGTCGCTGGTCGTGCCGGAATCGCTCGCCTACGACGCGCTGGAGACGCTGATCCGCGGCCTGAACCTGCCGTCGCTCGAAGCGGTCGAGTACATCACGACCTACCGCGGCAAGCCGCTGGAAAAGGGAACCAAGAGCTTGACGACGACGCTGGTCTTCCGCTCGCCGACGGCGACGCTGACCAGCGAGCAGGTCGAAGGCGCGGTGCAGCAGGTCGTGCGCGCGGCGCAGGAGCAACTCAGCGCGACGCTGCGCACTTGATCATCGCTTATCGATGGTGCGCGGGGCGAAGGGGACATCCGCAGCCGGCGGCGCAGCGACCGGCGCGGTAGTGGGCGCCGGCGGCGGTTGCGCGGCGGGCGGTTGCACCTGCGGGCCGCGCTTTGCCGCGCCGGATGCGGAGAACGGCGAGTTCACCAGCGTCTTTTCCTTCACGGCCGCTTCGACGATCGCGGCCATCGCCTTCGGATCGGGGGGCGGCGGCGGCGGTGCGGTCAGTGCGGCGAGGTCGATCGGGTCGAACGTCGCCGGCCAGGTCGGACGCATTCCCGCCAGCGCGCGTTTCAGATTCGCCAGGCGCGTTTGTTCCGCCTGCAGTTCCCCATTGGCGACGACGATCTCCCCGATGGCGCGGGCGCGCGCTTCACCGTTGCCGGCCCACGCGCCGGCGGAACCGAGCGGCGTCTCAGTAAGCGTTGAGCTCCCATCAAGCGTAACGTTCACGCTCCCCGGCCCGGGAATTGGTTGCTGCTGGGTTTGCTGCGGACCCTGCACCATCTGCTGCCTGAGCTCCGCTGCGGTTATGGCCAGCACCGTATATCGGGCCCGCACCGCCGCGACGCGCGTCCGCGCGCGATCGACATTGGCGGCTTGCTCCTCGACGGCGCGCTCGAGCTCCGTGCGGTCGGCCTCCATCTGCTGATACTGCTTCTCTTCCAGCCATTGCGTCGCCCAGCGCCGATACCCTGGCCGGGCCTCGGTCAACTGCGCGTCGCGTCGATCCCATTCCTGAAACGCCGACTGCCAGAGCGGCCCGTTCCGCCAACGCGGCATGTCCGTGACGGCGATGTTGAGAGCGGCGCCGAGGATGTTCTGCGCCTGCTCGTCCGGCTCGGGATGGTCGCGCAGGTATTTTGAGACGTCGCGCACCGCACGCATGACGTTGATGCGCTGCGTCAGGTCGATGATCGCCCGGTTGAGCACGAGCGGCCGCGTGCGCTGCGCGGCGGGCGTGGCATTGTACGCCTTCTCCATCAGCTCGACCGCCGCCTCGAGCTGCCGGCGCTGCATCGCCTCCAGCGCTTGCACGTGAAGCTCCTGCGGCGACGTCGAGGACGACGGCGACGACGCGGGCGGCGCGGCGACCGCGGCGGACGTCATCAACAGGACGA
>JAXDMN010000350.1:0-24169 GCA_034666045.1 Phycisphaerales bacterium
CGGTCGGCTTATCGCAATGCACCATTTCCAACGCGCCATCCGCGTAAATGCCCGCCAACCCATACGCATCCGCCAGGGTCAGGTCATTGATGAAACTATCATGGCACGAAGCGCACTTGAGGTTCACGCCCATGAACACCTGGCTGATGTTCTGCGCCGCCTGCATCTGCGGCGTCTGCGCCGCGTTCACCACGCCGCGCCAGACGATGCCTTTGACGAATCCATCCGATCCATTCGCGCCGGTGATCAGCTCGCGCACGAACTGGTCGTACGGCATGTTGTTGTAGAGCGCTTCGTACAACCAGGGCGTGATCTGCTTGCGACCTCCATCGACGTAACCCGTCCCCTTGTAGTCGTTTCGCAGCAGGTCGTTCCAGAACGACAACCAGTTCGTCGCATAACGCGGTTTGTCATTCAACAACGCGCGAACCAACGCTTGCCTCTTCGCGGGATTCTTATCTGCAACGAATTTTTCAAGCTCCGCGGGAGGAGGAAGCAACCCGATGATGTCGAGATAAACCCTCCGCGCAAACGCACGATCATCCACCACGGCAGCGGGTTTGATTTTGTTCTTCGCGAAGTACGGTTCGAGCAGCAGGTCGATCGGGTTCGTAACGTCACCCTTCGCCGCGGGAATCGCAACTTCGCGCGGCTCGAGCTTCGCCGGCGTCGGCTTGCTCGGATCGGACAGCAGAAATTCCTTTGGCTCCCATTTCGCGCCCTGGTCGATCCACGCGCGAAGGATCCCGATCTGCTCCGCCGTCAGGCGTTTGCCTTTGTCGGGCATGATGCGGTCGGGGTCCTGCCCGCTGACGAGGTGGATCAGCAGGCTGTCGGCGCTTTTGCCCGGCACGATCGCAGGATCGCTGGCGCCACCTTCGAGCATTTTTTCCCTGGTCTCGATCGAGAGGTCCGCCTCGGTTTTGCCGCTGGAATGGCAGGTCACGCAGCTCGACTGGAAGATCGGCACGACTTCTTTCTGGAAATCGACCGGCCGCGCGACCGCCGGCGGAATCTCCGCCGCCGCCGCGACGCGCGCACTCGCCGCGCTGAAAGTGACCGCACAAAGGATGAAAACGAAGCGCTTCAGAACACTCTCCATTGCCAGGGGCTCAGAATGATACCGGCCGGCTGTCGCTTTGTTCGACCGCGCCGTGATTTTACGACGTAAACTGTCTTAAAATCGACAGCTATGGCGAAAGCGAAAGTCCAGTTCCTGTGCAACAACTGCGGCAGCGTCCATCCGAAGTGGATGGGCAAGTGCCCGGATTGCGGCACGTGGGACGCGTTGCAGGAGTACAAAACCCCCACCCCGGACGCGCGGGCGGAAGCGCGCAAACCGATGATGCGGGTCGGCGACGTCGCAACCGCCGCGCAAGCGCTCGCGCTCGACGAGATCGACCAGGCCGATTCGCCGCGCACGCCGACCGGGATCAGCGAATTCGATCGCATCCTCGGCGGCGGGATCGTCCCGGGCTCCGCGGTGCTCGTCGGCGGCGAACCGGGGATCGGGAAATCGACGTTGTTGCTTCAGGTCGCAAACGAGATCGCGCGCGGCGCGGGCGCGGGCGGTGCAACGGTGCTTTACGTCACCAGCGAAGAATCCGCGCAACAAACCAAGCTGCGCGCATCGCGGCTCGGGATCGCCTCGAAAAACCTCCTCATCCTCGCCGAGACCAACGTCGAGCGCATCATCAATCAGATTCACAAGGTAAACCCGGCGGTCGTGATCATCGACTCGATCCAGATGATCTACAAACCGGAACTGCCCGCCGCGCCCGGATCGGTCACGCAGCTGCGCGACTGCTGCATGGACCTGGTCTACCTCGCGAAGCTCAGCGGCGTCGCGATCCTTTTCGTCGGCCACGTCACCAAGGCCGGCACGCTCGCCGGGCCGAAGATCATCGAGCACATCGTCGACACGGTCGTCTACTTCGAGGGCGATCGCTATCACAGTCACCGCATCGTCCGCTGCGTGAAAAATCGCTTCGGGTCGACGCACGAGGTTGGATTGTTCGAAATGACCGGCGCGGGCCTGAAAGAAGTGACCGATCCGGGCAACCTGTTCATGGAACACTACGGCCCGCAGGGTCAGCCATCCGGCAGCGTCATCACCGCGGCGTTGCAGGGCTCGCGCGTGCTGCTGGTCGAAGTCCAGGCGCTGACCGCGTCGAGCGTGATCGGCGCCGCGCGGCGGAAAGTCAGCGGCGCGAGCAGCGACCGCGTCGGGATGATCATCGCGGTGCTCGAAAAACGCGCGGAGATGCGCCTCGCAGCGGAAGATGTCTTCGTCAACGTCGCCGGCGGCGTGAAGGTCGCGGAACCCGCGATCGACCTGGCCATCGCGCTGGCGATCGCGTCGGCGCATTCCAATCGGCCTCTCGCGCCAGGGACATTCGCAGTCGGGGAGCTCGGTCTAGGCGGAGAAATCCGTTCGATTCCGCAGCTTGAAGTGCGGTTGAGAGAAGCGGCGCGACTCGGACTCGGTCACGCGATCGTCCCGCCGCTGGGCGGCAACATCCCAAAGCTCGGCGGCATGGCGCTGCACGAGGTGAGACGTCTTTCCCAGGCGCTCGCGACGCTGTGACGGGATCGAAAAGTTACAGCGGCGATCCCTGCGCGGCGAAGATGAAGTCGATCGTGCTGTAATCGTCGCCGCTGATAATGCCGTCGAGGTTGAAGTCGCCGTTGGAATAACCGAACGCGCTCGTGCCGACGTGGAAATCGATTGTGCTGTAGTCGTCGCCGCTGATGAAACCGTCGAGGTTGGCGTCGCCCATATAGGTGTACTTCAGCAGCACGGTGTGGGCGTCGACGGTTTGGCCGGAGAACGCACCGGTTTCGTTCGACGCCAGGCCGAGAACATCGGCGGCTTCGCCGATTCCGACGCCGGTGATGTCGGTCGCGACCGAGCTGAAAATCCGCCCAGCGGCGATGTCGGCGGTGAGGCCGGTGTAGGCACTGCCGTTGAACGTGCCGATCGGAGAATTGCCGGGGGTGTAATCGATGATCAGGTCGTGGTCGCGCACGTCGAGTGATGCGCCGCTGGCGATCGTGAGGGCCGCGAGTTTTTGCGTGCTCGTGAGCGCGACTGTACCGCCGTTGATCGTGAGCGTGTCCGCACCGCCGCTGCCGATGAAGTTGCGCGTTTCAATGCCGGTGTGGGCGACGGTCGAGCCAAGGACGGCTGAGCCGGCGTTGAAGACGGCGGCGTCTGCGCCGGCGGCGCCGACGATGCGGAGCGTATCGGCGCCCGCGCCGCCATTGAACGTGAGGCCGATGCCGGGGAACGGATTGCCGTTGGCGTGTCCGATCGCGAGCGTGTCGTTGCCGTCGCCGCCGTTGAAGGTGACGCCTGAGACGCCTCCGAGGATGGCGCGGTAGGTCGGCTGTGCGTCGGCGCCGACGAAGACCTGCAGCATCGATCCGGATTCGCGCAGCAACGAGATCGAATCGTTCCCCGCGGTCGCCCCGGGCAGCGTCCACGCGCCGTGCGTGGGCAGGTAGACGTGCCAGTTCGACGTGAGATACGTCTGGTCGGCGGCGTTGACGACGCCGTCGGCGTTGAAATCGCCGTCCGCGAACGTGCCGGCCTGATTCATGTGCGCGGTGACGATCGCCTGGTCGGCGGCGTCGAGGTAGCGGTCGTGATTCGGGTCGCCGTTGAGGACGAAGAACTCGAAGACATACTGCGTTTGCAGCGCGTTGCCCGCGCCGTCGACGACGCTGCCGGCGGGGAGTGTGGCACGATAATTTCCATTGGGCAGCACGCCGCCCATGTAGCCCATCGCGAAGGTGAACGTCGCGGTGTTCGTGCCGCCGTTGTAGGTCGGCGGCTCGTCGATCCAGAAGGGGAGCAGCGTCGTGTTGGTCGTCAGGTTGATGAGTTGCAGATCCGAGTTCTCGATTGAGCCGCCGACGTTTTCGTTGAAGGTGAAGCTGACGCCGTGCGCTTTTCCGGGCTCGACGGGCGACGCGTAGGTGAAGCTCGAGCCGGTGACGGTCGGCGGCGTGATGTCGGCGCCGGTGAGCGCGTAAATCTGAATGTAGTTGGGACGCAACTCCTTCTCGCCGTCGCTGCCTTGATCGATCGTGAGCCGGCCGTCGGAGACGGTGATGATGCGCGAGGTGAAGACGAAGACGTTGTTCGTCATCGGCGTCAGGTTCGCGTAGGCGTTGAAGCCTTCGATGTTGAGCGTCGGGCTGTAGTTGGAGTTCGACGGATCGCCGACGCTGACGTAGACGAGGTATTGCCCGTTGGGTACGGCGATCTCCCACTTGCCGTTGGGGTGAAGCTGGTTGAGCGTGTCGAGGCGCTGGTCCGGCTGCGCCGCGTTGTTGCGGTCGCGCGAGTTGTCGGTGTGGAGGTTGTTCCAGCCGTACGAATAACCGTTGCCGCGATTGGCGAAAAGTTCGCCGGTGTCGGCGAGATAACCGGCGGGGGTCGGCGCGCCGGCGAGTTGGAAGTTGATGTTGATCGGGCGCGCGATGTTCGTGACCTCGGCGGCGGCGAGCGCGCGACCGTAAATTCGGACGTCGTCGATCGCGCCGGAAAAGCGCTCATTTGCACCGCCAGCGTACCGCCCGCCGATCGTAAACGGGTCGGCCGTGACGGGGAGCGTGGCCCCCGCGACGGTGAGCGTCCCGGCGAGCGTGCCGTCGACATAAAGTCGCATCTCGCCGCCCACGAACGTGCCCGCGACGTGATGCCACGTGCCAATCGCCGGCAGCGGCGCGTTGACCGTGCCGACGCTCGCGATGCTCCACTGCAACTGGCTGCCGCTGCTCAGGAGCATGTATTGGTTGTTCGCGCTCCCCTTCTGAAGAATCCGCCGCGCGCCGCCCGTCCAACTCGTGGCGTTGATCCACGCGGCGACCGTGATCGCTTGCGCGGGATTGAGCTGCGGCGCGTTCGGGACAGTCACGATGCCGGTCGAGCCGTCGAAGTTCAGCGCGTTCTTCGCGATGAAGCCGGGGACGAAGCCGACCGTGCCGGACGCCGTGCCGTGATTGGCATTCGTCGACAGGTCGCGAACGATCGTGCCGCTGCCGTCGTCAAATTCATAGTGCGCAACTGGTCCGGTCGCGCCCGAGCGCAGCAGCAACATCGCGCCCGCCCAGTCGCCGTGATCGGAGTTCTTGCCGTTGCCGGCGTCGGTGCAGACCAGCTCGAGCACGCGCACGCCGTCGACGTTCAGGTCGATCGACTTCGTCGGGCTGGTCGCGAGCATCGTGCCGCTGTCGAAGACCTTCACGCCGTCGGCGAAGACCTGGAAGACGATGCTGGCGGCGGTGTTGGCCGTCTCGTCATCGACGCCGACGTCCGACAGAAAGCGCGAGTATGCGCCGTCGAGATGGAAAGTGACGCGCGACGGCGGCTCGGGCGGGACGGCGGTCGAATTGCCGGCGTGAACGCCCAGGCCCTTCGTGTAGGTGACGCCGTTGAGCGTGATCGTGTGCCCGTCGGTCGCGCCAGTGTTGCCGTTGCTGCGATCGCGCTCGACCGGGCCGAAGCCGTTCGTGGGCGTAGCGGCGAAGGGGAGATCGCTGACGAACACGACGCCGCCGAGCGGCGCGAACGTCGCGGTCAGCGTCGTGTTGACATCCGGGAACGTGAAGTTGTGCGTCGCCGCGCCGCCGTTCGACCAGCCGGTGAACTCATACCACTGCCCGCCGACGCTCTGAATCGTGTTCACCGACAACCCGCGGATCAGGCCCGCGACACCTTCCACTGCGAACGGCGTATTGTGCGGCTGACCGTCCAGCGTGAACTGCGTGCCAGGGAGGTTCGATGTGATCGTGACGGTCGCGGTGATCGGCGTGACATCGCGGAAGACGTGGTGCTCGAGGCCGATCGAGTCGGTGACGACGAAGTGGATGCGATACCAGACGTCGGCGCTCTGCTCGCCGGTGGTCGGAATCTGAAACCCGCCGCTCGCCTGCCCGGAGGTCGCCGGGATGAACGGATGAAAATGAT
The DNA here is from genome assembly GCA_034666045.1 of Phycisphaerales bacterium. Classification (GTDB taxonomy): domain Bacteria; phylum Planctomycetota; class Phycisphaerae; order Tepidisphaerales; family Tepidisphaeraceae; genus JAICTV01. The sequence goes on from JAXDMN010000350.1 coordinate 5,978, forward strand.
CGTCGTGATGGAAGTCGACCCACCAGGTCATGCGCGAAGCGGGAACGCTTCCGTCTTCCGCATCCGTCGCGCTGCCGGTGTAGCTGATGACGTCGCCCGCGCGGTAGGTCGCGCCGCTGGGCGGCGTGTTGATGGTGGCGACGGGCGGGACGTTGCTGGTGACGCTGAGCGTCGCGGCGTTGCTCGTGACCGTGCCGATCGCGTTGGTGACGCGGGCGCGGAACAGCGCGTTGTGATCGGTGAGCTGCGCGTTGTTGAGCGTGTAGCTGCTCGCGGTCGCTCCCGGGATGTCGACGCCGTTACGCGTCCACTGGTAGGCGAGCGGCGCGCTGCCGGAGGCGGAGACGGTGAACGTCGCGTCGTATCCGACCGAGACCAGTTTATTTTGCGGATGCTGCGCGATCGTTGGCGGAATGTTGGAAACGTACTGGACCTTGTAGATCTTGCCGGTCCCGGTGCCCGGCTGCCCGCCCGCGCCGGCGCCGCGCGAGACGTAGTAGAGCGTGCCGTCGTTGCCGACGTCCATCCCGGTCGGCCATTGCGTGCCGGTCGCGAAAGAGGTGACCGCCTTCGTGCTCAAGTCGATCGAAAACATCTCGCCCGAGCTGAAATCGACAAAAAAATAGTCGCCGGCGTACTGCGCGGGAAACTGATTGGTCTGCGGGTTGTAGAACGCGCCGCCGGTGATCGCGTCGTACGCGCTGACGTGCTGGTAGGCGTAGAACGGGCGCGTAAAATTCGGATAGGTGACCGGATTGAAATCGCCCTCCGTGGTCGGCCAGCCGTAGTTCGCGCCGGCGACGCCGTCGTCGATCTCTTCCCACGTGTCCTGTCCGACGTCGTTGATGAAGAACCGCCCGGTGCCGGGCTGGAAGGCGGTCGTGTACGGGTTGCGCAGCCCGAGCGCCCAGATGGCCTGCGTGATGCCGGCGGGGGCGGTGTTGTAGAACGGGTTGTCGCTCGGGATCGTGCCGTCCGGATTCACGCGGAGGATTTTTCCGAACACGCTGCTGAGCGACTGCGCGTTGCTCGACTGCTGGTGATCGCCGAGCGCGACGTAGATCTTTCCGTCCGGCCCGAACTGGATCGATCCGCCCATGTGCCAGATCGCGGTGCCGATGCTGGGAAAGTCGAAGATCGGCACTTCGCTGCCCGGGAGCATGACGTTCGGATTCGTCGGATCCGCGGTGAGGCGGCTCAGGCGGTTGTGGCCGACCGGGGAGTTGGCGGTGTAGTAAACGTAGACGTGGCGGCTGGTCGCGAAGTCGGGCGCCAGCGCGATGCCGAGCATGCCGCGCTCGCCCGAGCCGTCGGTCTGGGATGAAAGGTTCGCGAAAGGCGTCGGCTGGAGGACGTCGTTCTGAATGATGCGGACCTGCCCGGCCTGTGTGACGAAAAAGACCCGACCGTCGGCGGCGACGTCGATCGCGACCGGGCTGGTGAGTCCGGAGGCGATCTGCGTCTCGGTGAATCCCGCCGGCACCGTGGCCAACATCAGCCGCCGCTCGACAGGCTCGAACATGATGGGAAGTCGCTTGTTGCCCATAGCCCACGGGTGCAAAACCGGCCTACAAACATACGTTCGCCCGCAACCGAACGCAAGCGAAATTCTACGTTCTGCCCAAGGGCATTACCAGCGGAATACCCTAAGTCGCGAGCTGGGAACCCCGCCACCACAGTTCCAGCATCAGCAGCGCGTACAGCCGCTGCGAATGGTCCGCCTGCTTCGTGTCGTGTTCGGCGAGGAGGCGGGAAACGGTGGTGCGATCGAAGTGAGCCGCGGCGAAGGAATCGGCGGCGTTGAGCGAATCGTGCAGCAGGGCGCGCAGGTCGCCACGGAACCATTCACCGATCGGGACGGCGAAACCCATCTTGCGGCGCTTGAAGACCGCCGGCGGGAGATCATTCTGAAACGCGTCGCGCAGGATGAGTTTCGCGGGCGTGGTCATCGGCGACTGCATGAACGATTTCGCGCCGCCGCGCGTGCCGAGGAGTTTTTCGGTCGTGAGCCCGGCGGCGAAGTGAACGAGGGCGGGATCCATAAAGGGGCTGCGCACCTCGAGCGCGTGCAGCATCGCGGCCCGATCGACTTTGGTCAGCAGGTCTTCCGGAAGATAAGTGACGCGGTCGAGCGCGAGCGCCGTCTGCACGACATCGCGCCCGTCCGACAACGCGGCCCACTCGCGCTGCAACCACTTGGCGCCGTCGCTGGCGTCGTTGCGCGCGCCCATCAGCGCCGTGACCTGCGATTCATCGAAAAATCGCATGAACGAGTCGTAGCGCTCGGCCGGCGGAAGGTGCAGCGACGTGAGCAGTCGCTTCAGCCGCGCGCCGGACGATTTCGGGTGCGTGCCGGGCAGCCGCTCCCAGATCTTGTTCAGGGCGATCCGCCGCAATGGCTCCGGCAGCGCGCGGAAACCTTCGCCGAGCTGCATCGCGCGATAGCGGTCGTAGCCGGCGAAGAGCTCGTCGCCGCCGTCGCCGCTGAGGGCGACTTTCACGTGCTGGCGCGTTTCGCGGGCGAGGTAATGGGTTGGCAGGGCGGACGAATCCGCAAACGGCTCGCCGAACACCGCGGCAAGGCGCGGCAGGTCTTCGGCGGCGTTGGGGCGGACGGTGAACTGATGATGACGCGTGCCGAGATGCCGGGCGACCTCGGCGGCGTGTTTCGTTTCGTCGTAGCGGGGGTCGTCGAAGCCGATCGAGAAAGTCAGCACGGGTTGATCGCCGGCGACGGATGCTTTCATCGCTGCGGCAATGATGGAGGAGTCAATTCCGCCGGAGAGGAAGCAACCGAGAGGCACGTCGGAGATGAGTTGGCGCTGGACCGCGGAGGTGACGAGATCGCGCGTAGTTTGAATGATCGAGGAGGACGGTGATGGCGCAAGCGACGAGTCACCCGGCGTGTTGGGATCAAAGTATTGCTGAACTTCGAGACCCTTCGGCGTGACGCGCATCCAGCGCGCGGGCGGGAGTTTTTCACATCCGCGATAAATCGTCAGCGGCGCGGGGATGTATCCCCAGCGCAGGTAGTGACCGAGCGCCGCATCGTCCATCGTCGAATCGATCCACGGAACCGTTCGCAGCGCCGCAAGCTCACTCGCGAACGCGATCGCGCCGATGCGGTGCTCATCCGCGCTCGACATGACCGCGAGATAGAGTGGCTTCTGCCCCATCCGGTCGCGCGCGAGGAAGAGCGACTGCGCGGTCGGATCCCAGATCGCAAAGGCGAACATCCCGTCAAATTTTTCGCAGCATTCTTCGCCCCACGCGTCGTAGGCGACGAGCAGAACTTCCGTGTCGCAGTTCGTCCGCCAGGCGTAGTCTGGTTTCAGTTTTGTCAGCTCGGCGCGAAGCTCGCGGAAATTGTAAATCTCGCCGTTGAAGACAAGCTGCCGCCCGTGCGCGTCGGCGAAGGGTTGATTGGCGCGCGGATCCGGATCGATGATCGCCAGCCGGCGATGCGCCAGCGCGCAGGCGGCGCGGGTGGCGCGCGTTCCGTGGCTTGCATCGGCGGAATCGTCGAAGAAAATCCCTTCCCCATCGGGCCCGCGATGTGCGATACACCGACTCATCGCCGCCAGCGTCTCTCTCGAGACCCGGTAGCGATCGTCCCACGCGATGACACCTGCGAAGCCGCACATCGTTGCGGCGGATTATAAGGATGGTCTGAAGATGAAGCGCATCATCGTGATCACAACCCTGTTGATGACCTGTGGATGGCTCCGCGCGGCGGACGGCGAGCCGACGCCGTTTGCGAAAGGCACCTACAACTTCTCGCTCACCGGCGCCTACATCCAGCACATCCGCTTCAGCATCGACGAGCTGTACAACGTCAACATTTCCGCCGGCTATTACATCGCCGACAACCACTCGCTCAACCTGGAGCTGCAAGGCTACTGGGGCGACCAGGCGTTCGATTCCGATGTCATCATCGGCGGCATCGGGCTGCTCGGACGCTGGCATTTTCTCCACGGCGACAAGTGGAGTTTATTTCTCGACGGCGGCGGCGGCGTCACCTACGCCGACCAGGAGTTTCCGCAATATCCGGTCGACGGCACGAATTTTAATTTCACCGGCAAGGTGGGCCTGGGCGCGACGTACGAATTTCAGGACCACACGCACCTGATCGGCGGGGCGCGCTATTTTCATTTGTCCAACGGGCAAATCCGCAAGCAGGACGACAACCCGACCTACGACGGAATTCAATTCTGGGGCGGCGTGATGTGGACGTGGTGAGAGGGCGTAGCGGTTAGGAAAAATCCAGCTTCCGTCCGCCATCTTCGGCGTCGCCGTACCAGCGGCCGGGTTTCAGGGCGATCTTGCGCAGGCCGGCGGATTTGCAGGTGAGGAGAAGCTGCTGCTGGAGGCCGGCGAGGAGGAGTTGTTTCAGCTCGTAGAGGTGCGCAGAGCTGTCGACGATGACCGTGAGCGTGCCGCGGGTGAAGCTCTCGAGGGCGCAGTGGTCGTTGAACGATTCTGGAATCAGCATCGCCCAGGATTCGCCGATCTTGCCGAACTTGTTGTGACGCTTTTCGGTCTGCTTGAAGAAGTGAACCATCTCCGGCCCGAGCCGCTGACCGGCGGGGCGATTGATCCGCTTGACCTCCGAGAGGCGCTGGAGGTCGGCGAGTTCGCGATTGTATTGCGATCGGCTCACGCACCCTCCGTGGAGTGTGGCACTGTGGCACTGCCTACTGCAAATTCACCGGCATGATCACGTAGAGAAAATTCGGCCCGCCCTTGAGCAGGCCGGGGCGATTCGCGGCGGTCAGCTCGAGCGAAATCTCATCCGTGTCGACGACGCGTAGGGCCTCAGTGAGGAACTGCGGATTGAAGCCGATCTCCACGTCGGCGCCTTCGTATTTGCAGGGAAAATTCACTTCCGCCTCGCCCGCTTCCGGGCTGCGGCTGGTCAGCTTTACGCCGTTCTTGCTGAACGCAAGACGCACGCCCTTGCTCTCTTCCGTCGTCAGCAGCGCCGCGCGGCGGACGGCGGAAAGAAAATCGGCCGTGCCGGCGGTCATCTGCTTGTCGGTGTCCTTCGGAATCACGTCCTCGTACGGCGGAAACTGACCCTCGACGAGGTTGCTCGTCAGCGTCGCGTCGGCCGTGTGAAAGATGACCTGGTTCTCGCGAATCTGAAACGAGACGGAGGCTTCGGGATCATCGATCAGCTTGTCGATGAGCTGGAGCGCCTTCGCGGGGACGATCGCTTTCACGCCCTCTTTCGGCAGCTTGCCGCCGCCGCTGATGTCGCCCTTGGCTTGCGCGAGCCGTCGGCCGTCGGTGCTGACGAGGTTGATCGTCTTGCCCTTGGCAACGACGAGGACGCCGTTGAACGCGTAACGCGTCGATTCCTTCGCCGCGGCGAAAAGGGTTTGCCCGATGAGCTGCTTGAGGTGTCCGCCGGCGATTTCAAAATCGGCTTCGCCGGTGAAATCCGGCACGGGCGGAAATTCCTTCGGGTTCTGGGTAAAAATCGTGAACTTCGAATCCTGCCCCTTGATCGTGGCGTTGTCGTTGGCGACTTCGATCGAGAGCGTGTCGTCGACGCTCTCGCGAACGATGTCGCGCAGCTTGTCCGCCGGCACGAGCGCTTCGCCCGCGCGCTCGATCTGCACCTGGTTGTCCGAGTATCGGATGGCGACTTCGAGATCGGTCGCGGCGATCGTGAGGGTGTTGTCTTCGGCGGTCAGCTTCACGCACTGCAGGACCGGCTTGGGTGTTCGGCTGGCGACGACGTTGCCGGCCATGAGAAGACCATCGAGCAGCGCGCCTCGATTGCAGATCACTTTCATGTCAAACGCCTTTCAAGCGACAGCGCGTTTTCCGCGCGTGTTTCCATCTCTGCCAGACTCCTCTCCGAGGGAGGGGCGGCCAATGTAACTCCGCTATTACATTAAGAGAAGCATTCAGAAAGTAGTCGTAGTAATGATGCCGCGCCTATTGTGGATAACTCTTCGAGAACAAACGCAAACCCATGATTTAACTTGGGGTTGCGCGACGTTTTATCGGACTGTCCATGTGGACAAGCTGTTGGCAGCTAGGATGCGATGCGGTCGCGGGTTACGACGTTTCCTGACAGCCTCATGGTGTTCCTCGCTCAGCATGTTGCACGATCGCCGCGCCACCGCATCCGTTCGTGCGCGCCCACAGCAGGTTCTCCACCGGGCGTCCAGAGATCATGGTGAAACTCCTCGATTCGCCGCCCCTACTATCTTTGGAGGGGCGAGCCCGCGCGGATGGAGACGTTAGCATGACGATCATGAAACACATGGCTGCGGCCGTCTTGTACGCGACGCTGAGCCTGCTCGGTTCGACGGACAATACGACCGGCCCGCTCGACGCCGACGGCGACGATGACGCCGGCGTCGAGTGCGTATCGTACACCCCTGAGCAGGGCGAGCGCGGATCATCTCTGGTGCTGACCGCCGCGTCACGGCTTTGTGGGCAGCAGATCGACGACGCGTGGGTCATTCGCCATCGCCATCGACCCGCCGCGGCGGCCGCGGTTCACCAGACGCAGGATCATGTGGCGATGGTTGATCTGGCGGTCGATGCGGCCGGAACGGGAGAAGACGCAAACGTCCTCGTTCGTGCGCTGGATCGCTGCCGCGAAATCGACGCGATCAAGATTATCGTTCACGCGCAGGGGATGGATTCGGCGGCCGTTCGCGCGTTGGCCGAAACGCGCGGCTATCGGTTTTCTCGTGCGCAACGCTTCGCGGCGGACACCGAACAGCTCGAATTTTATACGGATTTGTATTGGACGGATTCAACTAACACATCGAGCTGATCCGCGCCTCGCTAAACTGTTGGCGTGTCCGCGAAGCGAATTCTCGTTTATCTCTGGACGTTTCCCACCACGCTGATTGGCTTGGCCTTTCTACCCTTGGCGCTGCTGACGGGCGGCAAGATGCACATCGTCGACGGCGTGATGGAAATTTACGGCGGGTTCGTCAGCTTCTTCCTTCGCCGCTGCACGTTTTTGAAGGGCGGCGCTTCCGCGATGACGCTGGGGCACGTCGTGCTCGGCCGCGATCGCGAGCTGCTCGAGCTCACGCGTCCGCACGAGCGCGTGCACGTTCGTCAGTGCGAACGCTGGGGCATTTTCTTCCTACCCGCGTATGTAATCGCGTCGGTTATCGCCTTCTGTCGCGGCGGGAATATTTATTTTGATAATGCGTTTGAGCGCGAAGCTTACGACTCGGCGCGTTCTTAAAACGGCGGGGCGTCGTTGAGAAGTTCTTCGGCCCCGGTCGTGGGTTTCTTCGGCCGCAGCTCGTGGAGCGAGTAGGCGACGCTCGCGACGCCGATCACCAGCGCCCCGCCACCCCACCACATCACGCCGCGCCATTTTGAAACGGCGCGCGGTGTGGCCGTGACGATCGCCGGCGGCTTCGGCGCCGCGGCGACGAGCGGCTTCCGCGCCTGTGGGAGCGCGCTCTTGTTCGCGGTCGTCGTGGTCGGAACTTTCGCGCCCTTCTTCGCGCTCGCGGCCGACGCGGCGGCACTCGGCACCGCACCCGTCTTTCGCGTCGTGGGTTGATTGATGCGTGGCGGCGGCGAGGTTTGAACGGCGACGATCACAGACCGCGTGCGCGCTTCGCGCGCGGCGAGATAACCCACCGTGCTGGCCAGACTGCCGGCGAGGATCAGCATCAGCCCCAGGCAGAGCCAGAATCGTCGAACTATCCACGAAAACAGGGACATCACCGCTCTTATCGGCGGGAGATCAGGAATGATTTACACCCGCGCTGCGGCCAAATTCGCAAAGCCGCCGGGCAAGTCGTTAAGCCACGCCCAGAGTACGGACCGGCGCGCCGCGGACGTCATAACTGGAAAGGTCGCGTCAGATTGAAGCGTCTGGCGCGAGTGCGCGAGCGCCGTCGCACGTTAAACCGCCTCGGCGAAGTCGGGATCGTCGATGGATTCCGCTTCGACATGCGATTGCCGCCCGCGCGCGCCGCCGACCACAAGGGACATCACCGACAGCCCACCGCCGGCGTAGATGAGGTACGTCCAGCGCTTCAATTGCTCCGTCTGGCTTTGGACGCCGGCGGGGCGTTCACCGATCCAGCGGCCTTGTTGGACTTGTTTCATGGTCCGCAGGCCGGTGCTCCCGAGCCCAATCGAGGCGATTCCGAGCAACAACAGCGATAGAGCAAGGAACCGTCCGGCCGGCGCCTGCGCGGTAGTCGACATATCCATTAAATCGGCGTGCGGGGCGTGTGGGTTGAACGCGCGAGCGAAACGGCGGCGGGTTGTTTTGCATCACGACAGTGCCGCTGTCCCTGCCCCCGCGGGTCGCGTACGTCCGGCAATATAGCTGATGAGGAAGATCAAAAAGAGCGTCAGCACCACGGCCGGCCCAACCGGAATAAACGGCCATTTCGCATGGACGATTACGCCCGCCAGGACCGCAAGCAGCGCCGCCGCCACCGCGATGATCAGCACCTGTCGCAGCCGCTGCGTCCATTGCGTCGCCGTGACCGCCGGCAGCACGAGCAACGCGGTCACCAGCGGGCTGCCGATGATCGGCATGCCGACGATGACGGTGACCGCGATGAGCACCATGAGCAGGTAGTGAATGAATCCTGCGCGCACGCCCGACGCCTGCGCCATCTGCGGATCGAAGCAGTACGAGAGGATCTCTTTCCCCAGCGCCGCGACGGTGATGAGCACCGCCGCGCTGACGAGCACCGTCGCCGCCGCTCTAGCCGGCTCGATCACGTTGATTTGTCCGAAGAGCAGCCCTTCAAACCCGCTCGGCTCCGTTCCGCGCACGTGCAGGAAAATGTGCCGCGCCAGGAATCCAAACGCGAGCGACGCCACGAGAAAAATCCCAATCGCCGCATCCCCGGCGACGCGATTTCCGCGGCTCATGTACCCGATCGCCAGCGCCGTCGCGATGCAGAAGACGAGCACCGCCGCATACGGCATCCATTCCTGCGCCGCCAACGTCGGCGAAGCCAGCATGATGAGCCACGCCGCTCCCGCGCCGCCGAACCCGCTGTGGCTGATCCCATCGCCAATCAACGCCCATCGCCGCGCGACCACGAAGACGCTGAGCACCGCGCAGGCGACCGCCATCGACGCGGTGGCGAGGAGCGGGGAAAGGCTGACGGTGCTGGCCAGACAATGCTGTGTCATCCTGAGGTACTCCGAAGGATCCCGTAGTCGAACATCGCTGGGCTCCGAGATCCTTCGGAGTACCTCAGGATGACGATTGTTCGGGCGTTCGGCTTCACTACTCCACCCTCTGCACCGTCTCCGCCGGCTTCACGTGCGTGTGTTGATGCTCGGGATTGCCGCATGAGCCGCCGAGGCCGAAGGCCTCCAGGTCGCAGGAGAACATCCGATAAACCAGGTCCGCCGGCAGGTGTTCGGGGACGTCGTGATAGTGCAGGGTCAGGTTCAGGCAGGCGATGCGGTCGGAGATCGTTGAGACGGCGCGGAGATCGTGGCTGACGAAGACGACCGTAAGGCCGAGCCGCTGCTTCAGCGCGGCGATCGATTCGAGGAATTGTTGTTGGCCGAGGCGGTCGATGCCGGTCGTGGGTTCGTCTAGCAACAGCACCTTCGGGCGCGGGGCGAGCGCGCGGGCGATCAGCACGCGTTGCAACTGGCCGCCGGAGAGCGCGCCGATTGGCGCGTCGGCGAGGTCGGCGATGCCGATCATGGTCAGCAGCTCATCGACAAACGCGAGATCATCGCGCCGGTAGCCGCGGAGCATGCCGGTCTTGCCGACCAGGCCGAGCCGCGCGACCTGGCGGACGTTGATGGGAAAGCGCATCTCCGGCGGGGCGGGGTTCTGCGGAAGGTAGCCGATGATGTCGCCGCGCGACACGGCCGCGCGCGGGGTCATGCCGGCGATGCGAATCGAGCCGCGCGTCGGCTCGAGTAGCCCGAGCAGCAGGCGAATCAGCGTGGTCTTCCCGCCGCCGTTCGGGCCAATCAAGCCGAGCGTCGTGCCGGCTTCGACGCGCAGGCTGACCTGCTTGAGCACCAGCGCGTCGCGGTAGGCGAAGTCGAGCTCGGAGATGTCGATGATGTCGCTCATTTGGCCGGCGTCGGTCCGAACGGTGACGGCAAGGGCGACCGCTGCGTCGTCGGCAGCGGCAGGTTCAATCGCATTCGCTCCACCGACGGTCGCGACTGCGGCGAATAACGCGGCATCGTCGGGCCGGGCGTCGTCGGCTGCGTCGCATCATCATCCGTCGCCGGGTTCGTCGTCGTGAGCGGCGGCGGCAAATCCGCAGGCGAATCAATTACGGCGCCCAGCGATCCCGGCGCCGCCCGCTCACGCGGCTTGGACAGGGCGACGCCTTTTTCCAACTGCGCGAGATTGTACCGCAACATCTGGAGGTACGTGCTCCTGCCGGTTTGCGCGCTGCTCCCGAATGGGTCGAGCGGCAGGACGGGAACCCCCAGCCGCGACTCCCAATCGCGCAGCAGCGCCACGGGCGTCTCCGTGCTGGCGAAGATCGCTCCGGCGCCGACGCGCTCGCCCGCCTGCCGCAGTTGTCGCACGTTGAAGCTGGTCGGCTCGCTGAGGTTGACCAGCGGGACTTTGACGTCGTCGAGCCCGAACGATCGCGCCAGCGGGTAGAGCCCGCGATCGAGCGTGACGAAAGGCCCGCCGCCCGCGCGGTTGATTGTCGCGCTGGTGTGCTCCATCAGCATGCCCAGCTCTTCGTTGAACTTCGCCGCGTTGGCGCGGAACTCGGCGACGTGGGCCGGATCGAGCGCCCCGAGTCGTGTCACCAGCTCGTCGACGAGCTCGCGCGCAACCGACGGATCGAGCCAGATGTAATGAGACGGGTCATGTTCGCGCGCCGAAGAGAGTGAATCGAGGCGCAGGATGCGCTGGTCCTGGTAGGCGTTGCCGGATCCGATCAACGTCCACGGATCGACCTGCCCGCGCGTCACGACCAGCGCGACGCTGTTGAGCTGCTGGCGGCGCTCCGGGTTTTCCGTCAGCTCCGTCAGCGAATCGCCGCTCTCGACCCACCATTCCGGGCGAACGCGGTTCCCGCCGACGGCGCGGACGATGTCCGACATGGCGTAAGTCGTCGCGACGACACGGAGCGGCTCGCGCACGGTCGTCGGCTGCGCGGCGTGGTCATCGCCGCACCCACCCGTGACGCCCAGCGCGATCGACAGGATCAGCAGGGCGGAAAATAGGAGGGGTGGACGTCGCCGCATGGTTGAAATCAGCCTCGGGGAGGCAGGTCAGGGGCGTTTCGATGGTAGGAAACTTTTCCTCGCCAGATTTCCCGTTGCCGCCCGACGGGGTGGGACTATCATATAGCCTGAACAAGCAAACGTCGTGCCCGGGTGTTGGGGACATTCTATAAGAGCAGTATAGCTATGCAGTTATCACAATCGATGGGCGTGCGGATGGAGCAGCGTCAACTGCTGACGCCGCGCATGATCCAGTCGATGGAAATCCTTCAGCTCCCCGCGATGGCGCTGGAGGAACGCATCGAGCAGGAGCTTCAGAACAACCCGGTTCTCGAGCTCCGCGAGGGCGGCGAAGAGACCGCCGGCGACGGGCCGGACGCCATCGTCGAATCCACCGTCCAGGAAGGTCGGCGCGAGGATTTCTCCGAAGCCGAGAAGCCGATGGTCGTGAAGGAGAACTCCGACCAGGCGGAGGACTTCGAGCGCCTCGCGAAGATCAGCGAATACTTCGAGAACGAAGATTACGCGAGCATGACCGGGAGCAATTTCCGCGTCAGCAGCTACGACGGCGAGCGCGATAAGAAGCTCGACGCGATGAACAACACCGCCGCGCGCGGGATCACGCTGAGCGAGCACCTGCTCGGCCAGTGGGCGTTCGTCGAGTGCACGCCGGAAGTCCGCAAGGCGGGCGAAGTTCTCATCAACAACGTCGACGCCGACGGCTATGTCCGGACGCCGCTTGAACAGATCCAGAAGGATTCAAAAACGCCGGTCGAGCTCGAGCATCTCCAGCAGGCGCTCAAACACGTTCAGACGCTGGAGCCGGCGGGCATCGGCGCGCGCGATCTTCAGGAGTGCTGGCTTTTGCAGCTCGACGCGATCGAGAACGATGAAGAGATGTCACAGGGTCACGACTTTGAGCTGGAGCGCGCTCTCGTGCGCGACCATCTCAAGGACATGAGCATGAACCGCTATCCGCAGATCAGCAAAAAGCTGGGGCGTGACATCGGCGAGATCCAGGCGGCCAAGAATCGCCTCGGGCACCTGCATCCGTACCCGGGCAAGCAGGTGGGCGGGGAAGATTCTCCCTCGGTGACGCCGGACGCGATCGTTTACTACGACGAGGATTCCGATCGTTACGAGATCGAGATGACCAATGACCCCGCGCCGAACCTGTACATCAGCGGGATGTGGCGCAAGTTTGTCAAGGAAAAGCGCGGCGACAAGGAAGCGCGCGAATTCCTGATGAACAACATCCGCAACGCGCGCTGGCTGATCGAATCGATCCAGCAGCGCAAAAGCACGATCACGCGCGTCATCCGCGCGGTCGTCGACGCCCAGCGCGAGTTCTTCGACAAGGGCCCGGAACATCTCAAGCCGCTGCCGATGATCAGCGTCGCCGACCAGTTAGGCATCCACGTCGCGACCGTCAGCCGCGCGGTTTCTGAAAAATGGATCCAAACCCCGCGCGGCGTGTTCCCGTTGCGCCGCTTCTTCTCCGGCGGCACCACCAGCGCCGAAGGCGAAGAAATGAGCTGGGACGCGGTCAAGGAAAAGCTCAAGGCGATCATCGACAACGAGGACAAGAAAAACCCGCTCAACGACGACGAGATCGTCGACAAGCTCAAAGAACAGGGCATCGAACTGGCGCGGCGGACCGTCGCGAAGTATCGAAAAATCCTCGACATCCCCACGGCCCGGCAGCGTAAGACGTTCTAAGCCATTTGTTCGCGAAACTATTGCCGCCGGAACAGCTTCGGATTCCGCGCGAGAAACTTTTTCACGCCGTCCGCGAGGAACGAGTATTTCCCGCTGCGCAGGTACGCCCATCCCATGAACGCGACGACGACCGCCCCGGCCGTGTCGACCATCAGATCCTGCATCGTGTCGCGCACTCCGCTTTCGGTGCTTTGCATGTTGCTCGTCATGCCGATCAGCGGCGCCAAGCGGTCGCAGGCGTACTCAAAAACCTCCCACACGACGCCGAGAAAGACGGCGAACGTCACGCCGAAGAAGCAGATGAACCCCGGCCGCATGCCTTGCGGGATGTGATTTGTTCGATTGAGCAGAAAAAGCGTGACAAAGCCGGCGATGCCGAGGATGAAGCCGCTCGAGGTGTGCAGCACGACGTCCCACCACCAGAACCGGTAGTAGTAATCGCGCGCCGACCCGAGGAAGAGCGAGAGGAAGATGAACGCGGCGGAGACGAGTTGGAACTCGGGCGGGATGAAGACGTGGTATCGGCGGCGCATCACCACCGGAATCAGCATCAGCGCGATCACGATGATGGTGAGAAAGACGTTTTCCCAGTCATGGCGAAAGATGAAGACGATCAGCGCGATGCAAACGATCGCCTGCATGATGAGCGTCAGGCGGTCGTAAAACCGGCCGTCGTTTTCGTCGTGCGGCAATTTTTCGGGTGGTGGGTCGTTATGAGGAGGGTCCGCCATGCGGCCATTATCGCGAATGCAGGTCGGGGCGGTAAGATGCGGCCCTTCACTTCCCGGGAGATCTCATGAATCGCTGCGTGTTTCTTTGCCTGTCCCTCATCGCGCTGACGGCGACGACCGTTGCGCGCGCCGCCGACGCGGCCAAGCCGAACATCATCATCATCCTGGCCGATGATGTCGGCTACGGCGAGTTCGGCTTTCAGGACATCAATCACGACATCCCCACGCCGAACATCGACTCGATCGCGAAGAATGGCGTGCGGTTCACAAATGGCTACGTCTCCGGTCCGTACTGCTCGCCGACGCGCGCGGGGCTGATGACGGGGCGGTACCAGACACGCTTCGGACATGAGTTCAACGGCGGCGGGGGCGCGGGCGGGGCAACGTTCGGGCTGCCGATCACCGAGAAGACGATCGCGGACCGAATGAAGGCAATGGGTTACGCGACCGCCGCGATCGGCAAGTGGCACCTCGGCGGTCCGCCCCAATATTTGCCGCCGAAGCGCGGATTCGAGGAGTTTTACGGGACGGTCGCGAACACGTCGTACTTCAACCCGCCTCATTTCGTCGATTCGCGCGTGTCGCCGGACGAAGTGAAGCCGGTAAAGGATGACAAGTTCTACACAACCGACGCGTACGCCGATCGCGCCGTCGATTGGCTCTCGAAGCAGACGAAGGACAAGCCGTACTTCCTCTATCTGCCCTTCAACGCGCAGCACGCACCGCTCCAGGCGACGCCAAAATATCTCGAGCGCTTCAAGAATATCGAAGACGAAAAACGCCGCACCTTCGCCGCGATGATGTCCGCGATGGACGACGCCGTCGGCCGCGTGCTCGAGCAGGTGCGCAGCATGGGGCAGGAGGAGAACACGCTGATCTTCTTCCTCTCGGACAATGGCGGCCCGACGGCTTCGACAACGTCAAGGAACGGCCCGCTGCGCGGCTTCAAGTCGACCACCAGCGAAGGCGGCGTCCGCGTGCCGTTCTGCATGCAATGGAAGGGCAAAATCCCCGCCGGCACGACCTACGAAAAGCCGGTCATCCAGCTCGATATCCTCCCCACCGCGATCATCGCGGCGGGTGGAACGATCGAGCCGGACTGGAAGCTTGACGGCGTCGACCTGATGCCGTTTCTCGCCGGGAAGAATTCCGCGACGCCGCACGAAACGCTCTACTGGCGCTTCGGCGATCAGTGGGCGATCCGCAAGGGCGACTGGAAGCTCGTTGCGTCGCGCATCGACAAGAACGTGCCGCGGCTGATCAACCTGGCGGCGGATATCGGCGAGGAGAAAGATCTCTCGAGCGAGCAGCCGGAAAAAATGAAAGAACTCCAGGCGGATTATCAGGCGTGGAACGCCGAGCAGAAGGATCCACTCTGGTCCAAGCCGCCGCCAGCCCCCGCACGTCGCCGCGCAGCGGCGGCGAAGTAGCTCCGTGATCGATGCCTGTAATCCTGAGGTGCTCCAAAGGATCTGCGTTCCTTGTCGCGCGGCGCCAGATCCTTCGGAGTACCTCAGGATGACATCGGTCGCATTGGTGCGTGCTGTCGCTTCTTAGAACGCGCCCTTACGCCCGTCGGCGTCGTTTCGCCTTCGCCGCGGCCCAGAGGCTGCCGAGCAGCATCACGCCCGGCCAGACGGCTGCCGGCAGCGGAATCCCGCCGGGCGGCGGTGGCGGCGGCTCAACATTGGGCGCGCCCGGGCCGCTCAACGGCGCGATGTCATCGAGAAAATTCTGAAGGAACTGGATCTGCTGCACGTTTCCGCTCGCGTTGACTTCGCCGGAGTCCGTGTAGTCGAGGAAGAACACGTTCCCGTTGTTGATCGCGGCGAATGCATGACCCTCCCCGTCGACCGACACCTGGTCGAAGTGGTCGAGCAAATCATTCACCGCCGGGATCGTTATGGTCAGATCTGACTTCAGCGTCGCCAGGTCGGCGGGGTCGATCTGGCTGATGTGATTGTCGCCGGCGAGGATGATCGTGTTCGTGTGGTCGTCCCAGGCCATGCCGTGCGCGGCCGGGAGGTTGGGAATCGTGCGCGTGGTGACGAACGTGGTCAGGTCGATCGTGCCAAACTGCCCGTTGCCGAACGCGTCCGACGCGGTGTAGTAAGCGTTGCCGCTGTTGTCGAAGGCGATCTGCGTGATGTTGACGTCGTCACCGCTGAGACCATGCGGGGTGCCGTTGGCAAACGGATTGAGCGGCACGGCGGACAACCCGCCCGGCAGGCCGGCGGTATAAACGGTGTTGCCGTCCGGTGAAACGGCGAGGTGGAACGCGTTAGGATTGCCCGCCGCGACGGAAGTGACCGTTCCGCCGCTGGCCGGGAGCTTGTGAACGTTGCCCGTGTTGCCGCCGCCGATCAGCAGGTCGCCGTCCGATGCGAAGGCGATTCCGTCGGCGTTGGAGGCGGTGCCGAAGGTGTGAATCTGCTGCGGGCTGCCGAGCGTGAGCGTCGTGCCGTTGAAGTCGAAGGTGACGCGGTTGACGGTGCCGTCGGAAATGAACGGCGGTCCGACGGGCACCGGGTTGGGCGCGCGAAACGTCGTGTAAAATAGTTCGCCCGACACAGGCCCGGCAAAGGCGACGCCTCCGGTGAATAAAGTGACGGCGGGGAGCGCAGCGACGAGTAGCAACACGCGCGGGCGAGTACGGCGAAGCATGGTCCTTCTCCTTCCCTCGGCGGGATTCCGGGTTGTCAGGGAACTGTCGCGCGGCGGGAAGAATGCCGGAAGAAATGAGTGACGAATCGGCCGGGCCGCGAGAGACAAGTATCTGCATCGCGCGGCGAAGGCGTCAACAGAAAAAGGACTGAGGAAATCAGGAGGGGCGTAAGGATGGTCGTGATGCGATACGTTGCGTTTGTTGTTGTCCTGCTGATGGTTGCGCCGTTTTTACGAGCCGCGACGCCGCAAAAACCGAACGTCCTCTTCATCGCCATCGACGATCTGCGGCCTGAGCTCGGCTGCTACGGCGCGGCGCAGATCAAGTCGCCGAATATCGACGCGCTCGCGAAGCGCGGCGTCGTGTTCAACCGCGCGTACTGCCAGCAGGCGGTGTGCAGCCCGTCGCGCATCTCGCTGATGACCGGGCGGCGGCCGGATACGACGAAGATTTACGATCTCATCACGCCGCTGCGCAAGACGATGCCGGACGTCGTCACGCTGCCGCAGCAATTCAAGAACCACGGCTACCACGCCGCCGGCTTTGGCAAGATCTATCACGGCGGGCTGGACGACGCGGCGTCGTGGTCCGTCCCGCACACGCCGAACCGCGCGATGCAGTACGGCGATCCGAAGATCATCGCGGCGGTGAAGAAGAAAGGCGCGGAAGGGTGGGAGCAAGGCGGCAAGAACAAGGGCCCGGCATGGGAAGCCGCCGACGTCGCCGACGACGCGCTGCCGGACGGTTACATCGCCGACAAGGCGATCGAAGCGCTGCGCGCAGTCGCGAGGGCGAAGGACAAGCCGTTCTTCCTCGCGGTCGGATTTGAGAAGCCGCACCTTCCGTTCGTCGCGCCGCGGAAATATTTCGATCTCTATCCGCCGGCCGAGCAGATCAAGCTGCCGGAAGATTCCCGTCCGCCGAAAGGCGCGCCGTCGATCGCGCTGACGAACTGGGCGGAGATGCGCCCGTACGACGGCATCCCGAAGAAAGGCCCGCTCACTGAGCAGCAGTCGAAGGAGCTGATTCGCGCCTACGACGCGTGCGTGAGCTACGCCGACGCGCAGGTCGGCCGGCTTCTCGACGAGCTCGATCGCCTGCAAGTGCGCGACAACACGATCGTCATCCTCTGGGGCGACCACGGCTATCAACTGCTCGAGCAGGGCCTGTGGTGCAAGCACACGAACTTCGAGAACTCCACGCGCGTCCCGCTCATCATCAGCGCGCCGGGGCAACCGTCGCGCGGCGGGCTGACGAACTCGATCGTCGAGCTCGTGGATGTTTATCCGACGCTCTGCGAGCTCGCTGGCCTGCCGACGCCGAATGGGCTTGAAGGCACGAGCCTCGCGCCGCTCTTGCGGGATCCGTCAAAAACGCTGAAAACCGCCGCATTCAGCCAATATCCGCGACAGGACGACAAGATCATGGGTTACTCGATCCGCACGATTCACTATCGCTACACGGAATGGCAGGCGGATTGGAAGTCGGATCAACCCAACCTGGTCGCGCGCGAGCTGTACGATCATCAAGCGGATCCGCGCGAGACGATGAACGTCGTCGACCAGCCGCAGCACGCGGCAGCGATCAAGCAGCTTTCACAGCAACTCAAAGAAGGACGGACAAAGCGATGATGAGATTGATCGTAGCCGTCTTCGCCGTTGCGCTGCTGCTCGCGGCTGATACTCTGGCCGCGGAGAAGATGAACGTCCTGTTCATCGCGGTCGACGACCTCCGCCCGGCGGAGTTGGGCTGTTACGGCTCGCCGCACGTGAAATCGCCCAACATCGACGCGCTGGCGAAGGGCGGCATCACGTTCAACCGCGCGTACTGTCAACAGGCGGTGTGCAGTCCGTCGCGGACGTCGCTGATGACCGGCCGCCGACCGGA
>JAXDMN010000351.1:0-9430 GCA_034666045.1 Phycisphaerales bacterium
CAGCAATATAAGCTTGAGAAGCCCAATCAGCCGTTTCCAAACGACGTTTTGGCTGAAACGTAAAATCGTTTTCGCCACGACGCCACGACACTATGTCTGAATGACGCACCGGCTATCCGGTGCGTCATTGTTTGCGGCCTCAGGTAAAACGAGAACCCCGCCGAATCCCGCGAGAACCCGCGGCTTCGTGCGGCACTTCACAAAGGTGGCACAACCTTTGCATTAATAGTCTTCTGCGTAGGCGGAGTGAACTGCAAACTCCGGAACTAAGGAGACTTATATGTCAATCGGGATGCAACGATTCGCGTCAGAGGGCCACTTTGCGACGTACGATCCGTTTGCCCGACCCGTGGAACGGGCTGCCATCTTTCAACTTCAATGCAGGTGCTGTGGGTTTGAGCCGGAGGACGTTGTTGTACCGCCGCCGGTCTGCCCGAAATGTCATGGAGAGGCGTGGGAGCGCTTCGCTCGCCCGGGAAGCATCCTGAGCAACGCCAACCGCTACTGATCGTCTAAATCCAAGGCCTCGACCTGCCGGTTCTGTTCGGCCGATGGGTCGTCTCCCAACTCAACCTCCGGGCTCGGCTCTGCCGACCCGGAGTTTTCGTTTTCCGGCTCAGCGAGTTCCGCTTTCATCAACTCGCGCAGCAACACGGTCGCGTACGAACCGGACGGGAGGTTGAACGCGACGGTGATATGCCCGCCGTGATCATCGACGCCGCCCTCGAGCCGCACCTCCGCTGGCCGGACGCGCAGGGCGCGACGGGCGCCTTTCACCTTGTGCTTGCCGGCCTTTCGAAAATCGTCCGGCTTCAGATCGACCGCCGCGAGCGCCGCCTGTTCGATCTCGAGCTCGCGTCCGTGGGGCAACGTCATGCGGTAGCCGACGAGCGGGCCGGTCGGGCTGATCTCCCATGCATCCGCGCGCGGCTGCTCGGCCGCGGCGCTTTCGACGGTAAAGCACGCGCCATTCTCGTGCTTGTACGCGAGATCGCCGTCGAAGAGCTTGTCCACGTCGTCGATCCGCCGCGCGACCACGTCGTTGAAGACGCGCGACTGAAGGGCCGAGACCCACAGCCGGCGAATTTTTTCGTCCACCGCGCGGACGGCGGCGCTTGGCCGATGCGTCTTCATCAGCCGCGCGAGGATGCGGCGCTCCATGCCCGCGCGGCGCGGCCAAGCCTTCATTGACGCCGCGTTGTCCCGCGCATCGAATGCCCGCCGTGCGGCGAAGGAGAACTGATCGTCGACCTCGCCGTTGGGCGTGCCGAGCAGCAGCTTCAATAGCGCTTCGTTGTCATCGCGAATCAGCGCCGCGCCGAGCTTGTCGTTGTCGCCGCGACGGCCGAAGCGCTGCTCGCCGAAATAATTTGGCATTCCGCGCCGCTCGATCACGTCAACCACCGGCCGAAGCGTCGTCACCTTCATCGGATCGACATCGCGGATCTTGATGGCAAACCGGTTCCCCGCCAAGTGCCCGAGCCGCAGCTTGTTCCCATGCCGCGCCGCCCACAGGACGGAGAGGTTCGGCAGTCGCAGCGCCATGACCGCTTCCGGCGTCGTCCCCCAGATCGACAGCACCTGCCGCGAAATCGCCCGCGCATCTTTCATGCCCGCATAGCCGATCTCGCGCGTCGGGACATTCAGAGCACGGGCGATCTGTTGCACCGCGTCGAAGGTGGTGAGGTTGATCTTCTGAATCTCGCAGTAAACGTGCTCGCCCTCGCCGGACGGCTCGTAAAGCGGTATTTCCTGCACGAAAAAATCTTCCGCCCGCTGCTTGATGACGCCGCCGACGCCGGGAAAGTCGCGCGTGAGATAAGGAAGTCGTTCGATCACGGCGGGGATCATATGGCTTGTGGTGACAGTTGCCATCAGGCCCATCATCGGTGAGCAGGTTTCTGCCTGCGGGGAAGATTGATCGCCCTCGCGACGCACGGGCACGCGTCGCAGCATCAAAACAGGCGGCCGGGGGCCGCGGCACCACGTTTGATGCTCGCGCGGCGACCCGAACAGGAGCTTTCATGGCGACATTGATGGCAGCGCGACCTCATGCCCCCGATATTCCCGCGACCATGCGAGCGGCGGCGATCGATCGGTTCGGTCCACCGGGTGTGCTCACGCTGCGCGAGGTGCAAACGCCTCAGGCGGGGCCGGGGGAAATTCTTATCGCGCTGTACGCCGCGGGCGTCGGCGTTTGGGACACCGACATCCGCGGCGGATGGTGGCCGTCAGGCAAGCCGAAGTTCCCGCTCGTGCTCGGCACCGACGGAGCGGGAATCGTCGCGGCGCGCGGCACTGGCGTGCGGCGCTTAAAAGTCGGCGATCGCGTGTGGGCGTACGAGTTTGTCAATCCGAAGGGCGGTTTTTATGCGGAGTTCGTCGCGATCAACGCCAATCACGCGGCGCGCGTGCCGGATTCGCTTGACCTGCTGCACGCGGGCGCGGGTGCGGTCACCGGCTTGACGGCACTCCAGGGCATCGACGATCACCTCGCCGTGCTCACCGGCGAGACGGTTCTGATCTCCGGCGCGTCCGGCGCGGTCGGCACGCTGGCTGTGCAGTTCGCGAAGCGGAAAAACGCGACCGTCATCGGCGCAGTCCGCGGCCGCGATGCCGTCAGGCTCGTGAAGAAGCTCGGCGCGGACGCGGCGATCGATGTCACGTCGAAGGATTATGTCGCGCAGCTCCGCGCCGCCGCGCCCGAAGGCGTCGATGCCGCGTTGGCGCTGGCAGGCGGCGACACCGTAGAGGAACTCCTCGACCAGATGAACCGCGGCGGACGCATTGCCTACCCGAACGGCGTCGAACCCGCGCCGCGCAAACGGCCCGGCATCAAGATCGTCTCCTACGACGCCGAAGGCGAACCCGAAAACTGGACTCGGCTCAATCGCGCGGTCGAAGAGACGCAACTCGAAGTTACGATCGCCGCCACGTTCCCACTGGCGCAGGCGGCGAAGGCGCACGAGCGCATCGCGGAAGGGCACGTGCTCGGCCGCGTGGTGCTGCGCGTGCGGCCGGGGAATGGGTGATCACGGGCGGACGACGAGGTTTCTCACCTCGTACCGCGACGCCGGCGTCGGGCGGTCCTGCTCCGGCGATGCGGGCGCCGCGCGGTCGCCGGTGCGGAAGGTGAGGCTCGCGATAGCGTCGACCGGTTCGGCGAAGGTCGCCGTCATCGCGGCGGAATCGCCGACTTTCGTGGTCACCTTTCGATTGGCGCAATTCGCCTGTAATCGGATCTTCACCCACTGATCGGCAGCGAGGTCCGCGGCCTTGATGCTCACCAACGCGGTCCGAGCAAAGCGGGGGCCGGTGAGCTCGATATGCAGCGTCTCCGTTGCGCCTTGCGCGACGCGAACGTCGAAGGAGATGTCGAGCGCGGTCATGGGCGTGGCGAACAGCTTCGTCGCGCGCGCCCAGTCAGCGGGATCGCGGTCTTCCAGTTGAAGCACGGCGACACCGCCGACTGACTTGACTGAAATCGGCGCCCACCTCGGGCTGTACGTGTTCCAACTCTTGTTGTCGTCGCCATCTTCCAGCGGCAGCGGGACGCGGCTGACCCAGATGTCTTCCTTGTTCACGCTGTAACACACCCACAGCGCCTTGGCCGCGTCCGTCCACGACCCGTCGCTCGACCACTCCGAGATGCCGCGGACATACTGCGGGCCGGGCGCTTTGTAGAGGCCGGGATAACGAATCGGCGGAACGTCGCCGTGGACGACGCGCATGTTGTTGAAGGTAATTCCGTCATCGCCGCTGACGACGACGAGCGGGAAGCGGTTAAGCAGGTCCGGATTGTAGACGAGCGCGAATCGGTCATCCGCGGTGCGCTGGCCCCACGCCTTGGCCATGCCGGAGACAAACGTCTTCGGCCGGACGGGCGCGCTCCATGTTTCGCCCTCGTCGCGCGAGACGAGCACCCAACCCCATTTCATCACGGCGAGGAGCGCGCCGTCCTTGCGGTGATAGAACGACATCGCCTTCCCGAATCGCTCGAACTCGCCTTGAGAAGGCTCATCCGCCGGCCAGGTGTTCACGTCATGCCACTTCATGCGACGGTCGCCGAGGAGGTAACCGTAGTCCGCCTGCTCGAGGAAGGGTTTGTTGACGAGTAGTTGGTTGCACGCCTCGACGAAGGCGGCGTCAGCGGCATCCTGGTAGCGCGGAAGTTTTTTCGCTTGATCGGGATTCGCCGGCGGCCGCAGCACATGGACCGGCCCGAGCGTATGGTCTGAAAGAATCTCGCGAACGACTACCGCGCCTTTCTTCCGCTCGGTCATCTGATCGTTCGACGTGCGCAGCCCCGCGATCGCAAGCATCCGCCCGTTCGGGGCGCAGAAGAAATACATCCGCGACCCGGTCGACACGCCCATCGGAAACAACTCGCTCGGAGGCGACCAGTTGAAACCGTCCGTCGACGTCGCAAACAGCTCGCGCGACGGCCAGACGTCTTCGTCTTTCTCCGTGCTGTTCCACGCAAAATAAAGCCGGCCCTTCCAAGCGGCGAGGTCGACGTGATGGTGGTAGGTCCAGCCCTTGCCGTCGGTTTCATTCGCGGCGGCGCGCGAGGCGCGGAAGACCTGGATGTTCGCCACGCCCGGCGACAAGGGCAATCCGCCGGCGGGGAGCTTCTGGTCGATGCTCGCCTGCTGGGGACCATTGATGACGATGGGATCTGCGGCGGCGCTGGGCGTAGCGTCAAGTGTGGCGAGGGCCAACAACACCCACACGCAGTTAACATAACGACCTATGCGGCGCTGATGCTTCGGTACTGATGGGTTGCACTGCTCGTCACGCTTGAGGATCATTCCGCAATCTCTCATGTACATCCCCGCCGATGCTATAATCGCAGAAGACAAGCTGACCATGTACCTCTTGGTCCTTCGACCGTGGGACGACAAAAGCGGCTTTCTCCGTCAGGCTGGGTTTGAACAACATAATTGGCGCGACTTGGAAACTGCGATCCGCACCCTGACAAACTCGGTCGAGGCTACAGAGGACGGCCGTAACCCGTACGGAGAGTTTTATCGGATCGAGGGACCACTGTCAGGTCCGAGTGCGACCTTGCAAGTGGTCCTCATCTGGATGCGCCGCAAGGTCGACCAGCGCTTTCATTTTGTTACGCTGAAGCCCAGCAAGGAATGAATCGATGACACCCCGCCTGTACGACCGCGTAGCGTTGACGACACCGGTGCCTGAGCATGGACTGCGGGCGGGGGACGTCGCCACGCTCATTGATCTGGTCGATCATCCCGGCGCCGGCCCGCGCGGCGCCGTGCTGGAAGTCTTCAATGCGCTGGGGGAGTCGATCCGCGTTGTGACGGTTCCCATATCAGCCATCGCACCCCTGCGCGCGGACGAGATCCTGGCCGTTCGTCCGCTTGCAGCTGCTGGCTGAGCATCAATTCGCATTTCAGCACAACCCATATCGCGCCAGCGCCGCGTGGACGCCGTGGTCGTTGTTGCTTGGGGCGATCCAGTCGGCGGCGTCTTTCACCAGCGGGTGAGCGTTGTCCATCGCGACGCTGACGCCGGCGGTTTGCAGCATGCCGACGTCGTTGGGGGCGTCGCCGATCGCCATCACTTGTTCGATCGGGATGCCGTACCACTTCGCGACTTTTTCCAGCGCGACCGCCTTGCTGACCTGCGGGTGCATGATCTGGAGGAGGTCGCGGTCGGTTTTCAGGATCGTGACCTGGCCCTCGAATTCCTGGGCGAGGATGTCTTCGAGGCGCAGGACGATGCGCGGCTCGGCGAGCAACATCAGCTTCGTGATCGGCTGGGCGCAGAGCTCGTCGACCGGGCAGATGACGTCCGGCTTGAAGAGTTTTCCGGTTTCCGTCGTGTGCGAGCCGTCGTCGACGCGGTCGGTGAGCCACCGGTCGAGCACTTCGGCGGTGACGATCACCTCGTCGAACATATCGCGCGCGTGCTCGATGATCTGCCGGGCGAGCTTGCCGCGAATCGGACGGTGGAAGACCACGCGCTGGCCCGGCTCGTCCCAGATCAGCGCGCCGTTGTAATTGATCTGCAAGGTGTCGAGGCCGAGCGATTGGTAAATGTGCCGCACGCTGCGCGGCGGACGCGCCGAGGCGATGATGACCTTCACGTCGCGCTGCGGCAGGCACATCAGCGCGCCGGCGGTCTGCTCGGTGATTTCTTTCGAGTCGTTCAAGAGCGTGCCGTCAAGATCGACGGCGACGAGACGGATCGGCGGCTGCGGCGGCGGAACATCCATGGCTTGGGGGATTCTAAGTGGGATTGTTTAGAGCGTCACTGTTCTGCGCGCGGCGAGAAACACCAGGTGAACCGCCGCGACCGGCTTGCCGGAGACGGCTTTGATCGCGCGGCGGTACAGATCCATCTGCCCGCGATAAAACTCCACCCGCTCATCGATCGTCCGCTCATCGACGCGATCGGTCTTGTAATCGACGACCTCCAGCCCGCGCTCCGTCTGTAGAAGCACATCGGCGCGGCTGCGGATCATGACACGATCCTGCGGATCATCCGACCGCGCCGTCGCATCCAATTCGTGCGGCGGAAGCGACAGATAAATCGGCAGCTCGCGCCGCGTCGTCTTCACGTGCGCGCGCAGCAACTCGCCGATCGCGCTGCCGACCAGCCAGCAGATCGAATCGACGTCGACCGATTGAGCGGCGGCGGGGGCGATGAGACGTTTTTCCACCAGGTGGGATATCTGGGCCTTCAAATCCGCCGGATCGCACGGGCGGGCGAAGTCGAGGTGCTGAAGGACCAGATGGGTCGCTTCGCCGACGTCGGCGGCGGACGGTTTCAGCTCGGTGCGGACCGCGCGCGGCAGCTCGAGCGTTTTCAAAAACTCCGGGGGCGGCGGCATCGAGGCGGACCGGGCGCGCGGCGTCAGCACGGGCGCGGGCTTTGTTTTTTTCGTTAACGCCGTCGCGGCTTCGACGGCGCTGAGCTTGGTAAACGGCTCAAACGGATACGTCGTCGTCAACCGCGCGATGATGTCGGCGGCCGCCGCATCCGACGGCAGCTTTTTATCGAGCGGCACGAGGCGCGACAGACGTTGCTGCCGCTCGCCTTCGGTCGGGCGAAGCGATTCGGGCGACGGCCAGGCTTTTACCTCATCCACGCTGTGCGGGATGATTTTGATCGGCTCGCCGCACGACAATCGCGTCGCCGCGGCGACCGGGCCGAGCCAGTCGAGCATGCAGGTGGCGCCGACGACGGCGTCGGTTGGCAACGGCCCGTCATGTTTCGCCCAGCGCGCTGTCCACGCCTCGTGAGCCGTCGGTTTGCACGTGCCGATGCAGATCAGATGTTCCTTCGCGCGCGTCATCGCGACGTAGAGCACGCGCAGCTCCTCGGCCATGGATTGTCGGCGCAGCCGTGTCGAGACCAGCGTCGATGCGAGCGACGGATAGCGCACCTGCCGCGCTTCGTCGACGACGTCCATGCCGAGGTACGCGTGGCGATCGACCAGGATCGAGCCGGCGCAGTCGCTGAGATTGATCCGCTTGCCCAGGTCCGGCAGGAAAACGACCGGGAACTCCAACCCCTTCGAATGGTGCACGGTCATGATGCGCACGACATCTTCGCCTTCACTGACGACCGGCGGCTGGCCGAGGTCGGATTCGTCGCGAAGCTGATCGAGGAACGCGAGGAAGCGCGCCAGCCCCTGGCGCTGGAACGATCCGAACTGCCGAGCGCGATCGTGCAGGTCGATGAGGTTCGCCTTGCGCTGCTCGCCGTCGCGCAGGCCGGCGCAGAAGGCGAGGTAGCCGGTGGAGTCATAGACGTCCCAGATCAGTTCCGCGAGCGGGCGGCGCTGGGCCATCAGCCGCCAGCGGTCGAGTTGCTTGAGCACGTCGCGCAGCTTGGCCGCGAGCTCATCGTCGCGATGGCGCGCGTATTTTGTGACCGCCTGGTGGAAGGTGACGGACTTGTCCGGGAATGCGATGCGGATGCGCGCGAGCGCGTCTTCCGGCTCCGGCAGGCTGGCGATCGGGCTGCGCAGCACGGCGGCGAGCGGAATATCTTGTGCGCGATTATCGAGCACCTTCAGCAGCGACAGCACGTCGTTCACTTCCATCGAATCGAAATAACCGGTGCTGCTGTCGCTGTGCACCGGAATGCCGCTGCGGCGAAGTACTTCGGCGTAGTCTTCGCCCTTGTACTTCATCGAGCGGAGAAGAATGACGATGTCGCCGTAACGAATGGGCCGCGGCGTGAGCTGATTGGTCTGCCGGTCGCGCTCGACGACGTGTTTTGCGGACATGAGCTCGCGGATGCGATGTGCGATGAGCATCGCCTCGCGCTGGGTGCGGTCGGGCTCCGCTTCGTTTTCGGTTTCGGGTTCCTCGTCGTCGTCCGCGGAATCGAGATTCGTCGGAAGCAGGTGCAGTTCGATCGGGGAGCCGGTGAAGCCGGACGATTGATCACCAACGGGATACTCGATCCCCGGATGCAGTTTGTGCGTCGCGTCGTATTCGATGTCGGCAGCGTCGCGCGTCATGAGTCGCTGGAAGACGTGATTCAGTACCGTCAGCAGCGGCGCGCGACTCCGAAAATTCGCCTGCAAATCGATCATCTCACCGTCCGCGGCAGTGCGACCGTCGCTTGCGCCTTCGCGAAACCGCCTCTGCCGATCGAGAAAACGCGTCGGTTCCGCAAGTCGAAACCGATAGATGCTCTGCTTCACATCCCCCACGCAGAACATGTTTGTTGGCTGACTCGCGAGCGACAGGATCGCATCCTGCACCTCGTTGATGTCCTGATATTCATCGACCAGGACGTGCGCGAATTGTCGGTGCAACATTCGTGCGACGGATGAGGGGGCGAGCTCGTTCGACGCCGGATCGCGCAGCGCGCGCAGTGTCAGCCGCTCGAGATCCGAAAAATCGACGCCGCGCATCGCCGCTTTCGCGCGGACGTAGCGCTCCCCAAACTCTTCGACGAGATCGAGAAAGACGTTCGCGTGCGGCACGACCGCGGTCAGCCCGTCGCGCCATTGCTGCGTCGAGAACGCCAGGATTTTCCGCAACGCGCCGTCCTTGATCTCCTTGCGCACGCGGTCGACCAGCCCTTTGGCGATCTCCTTCCCCGGCGTCAACTCTGGGATCGGTGGGAGGCGGGAAAAATCGACGTCGAGCGACGCGGCGACGGCGTCGATGCCTTTTCCACTCAACAGGTCGGACCAGTCCTCGATGATCGTCGCGCACTTTTGCAATTCTGCTTCGTATTTTGCGAATCCAGTCATGCCGGAGACGATTGAGAGCGCGCTGGCGCAGGATGCGCGCAGCGCCGCGATGCCGCGGTGGATTTCTGATTCGAGTTCGGCGCCGAGCGCGCTCGTGCGGAAATCATGGGTCGCAGCTTCGATGAGGCGATGGCGCGAAGAGGCAAGCCAGGTTTGAGGATCGACCAGGCTGCCGAGCAGGTTGTG
>JAXDMN010000352.1:0-12181 GCA_034666045.1 Phycisphaerales bacterium
CCCGCGATGAAGAGTAGCCTATCACGCGTGGCGAACTGCTCCGCCATTCGTTGATCGAACCGCTGTCCCTGCGGGGTAAGCAGGATCCGTGTCGCAGTCCGTGAATCCTGTTGTTCGGCGGTCTCGACGGCGTCGTACACCGTCTGGCACATCATGACCATTCCGGGCCCGCCGCCGAAAGGCTTATCATCGACCGATTGATGCGCGTCGGTCGCGAAATCCCGGAAGTTGCTCAGCTTGTACTCGACCAGTCCTTTCTCCGCCGCCCGCTTGGGGATGCTGGTTCCTAAAAAGGAACCGAACATCTCGGGGAAGAGCGTGAGGATGTCGATTCGTAACGCCATGGTGAATGAAACGTGGCGATTGACGAGTTCTGTCAATCACCACTCATCAATCACCACACTTTACGTCGCAGCCGGTGCTGCTTCTTCCTTCTTCTCGCCTGCCGCGCCAGCCGCAGCCGGGACCGCTTTGGGCTTGCCCGGCCTGGGCAGACGAAGCGATTTGTGCTCGATGCCGCTCTTTTTCAGCAGCGACGAGACCGTTTCGCTCGGGACCGCGCCGACGCTGAGCCAGTATTGGCAGCGGTCGAGCTTGGCCACGAACTGCTTCTCTTTGTCTTTGTTGCGCGGGTCGTAGTGCCCGAGTTCTTCGATGACGCGCCCGTCACGCGGGCTGCGCGAATCGATCGCATTGAGGCGGTAAAACGCCGCATTCGTGCGACCCATTCGTTTCAATCTCAACTTAACGGCCATTGGCGGTCTCTCCAGACTTTCTCGGCGCGGCCGCTGCGCGGCTGCAAATATTGCGAATCGAGGAGTATAGCAGGCGGGAAAATCCTGACAAGACCCCGCCACAAGGCGTTGCGGGGGCGGATTTTGTACGAAGCGAAGCGCGGGCGGGATCGAATCCGCCTGCGCAAAAATCGCCGAATCGTGCGGTCGAGATCGCTGCGATGTTCGCTACGTTTTCGTGGCGAAACGCTTGATGCACGCCGCGAAGTTGGGGGCGAACGGCTCCAGCACGTTGCCTTCATGGTCGTGCCAGTAGATCGGATAGTTGCCGGACGCGTCACGCTGCGAGACGTCGAACACGAACGCGTCGCCATGATCGGTGTCGGCGAACATCACGCCGTCGACCGCCAGCGACTCCTCGTCGCCGAGCTGGTCTTTCATCTTTCCGCGGCGGAAATCGCGGAAGTCGATCTTGCTCGGCGGCAGGACGTTGGCCGCAAAACCTTCCTGCTCCATCACGTCTTCAAACGATTTCGGCCCGACGGTCGCGATGAAATCCTTGTAGTCCTGCGGCAGCGCCAGCTTCTGCTTCTTCTCGATCGCCGCGATGTCGATCTTCGCCGGCTGCTTCTTGGCGGCGTTCTTCTTGAGGTATTGCTGGAACCATTTCGCCACGGGGCTGTCGCTGGGCTTTTTCGACTTCGCCGCCTTGCCCGACGTCGCGGCCGCGCCGTCGACCAGCTTGTGTTTCGCCAGCAGCGCCATCTTCTCGTCGATCCACGCGAGATCTTCGACGGTCGGCTTCACGTCTTCGAAGACGAGCAGCCGGACGAGCTGCCCTTTCACCTTCGCCTTCTTCAGCAACTGTTCGAGGCGCACGGAGAAGTACAAGTCGCGATCGAGCTGGTCGCGCGTCCACCGCTGCGGGTGCGGCGGCGGCGTGAGGTCGTACGCCGACCAGTCGAGCGGCTCGACGCCGTGCTTTTTCCGATATGCATTGACTCCGGCCAGCGAATCTTCCGCCGTGTGAGGTGCGAACCACTGCTTTACCTTGAAGATGTCGACGGGTGCGGTCACGCCCGCCTTTCGCACGATGTGCTGGCCGTTCGCGTACGACCGATACCCGAGTTTGGGCTCATTGCATTTCTTGCATCGCTCGCGCTTCTCGTCGTGCTCCGGCATCCCCGGCACCGCGACGACGTTGGCCGGCACCGCGAGGAACCACGGCGTCGCCTTCTTCGATTTCTTCTCCGCCGTCGGATGAAACGTGCACGCGCCGGGCGCGACGAGCTCGAGGATCTTGCGCGTCCGCTCGCGCACGAGAAAATTCCCCACCTCCGCGAGCGACGTCTCCGCCGGCGCCGCAAAACCCTTGGCCAGCAGGTACGGCTTGGCGACGAAATCCAAGTCCGGCATCGTGCAGTGCGGACATTTGACCGGCAGCGGATTCGCCGGCCTGTCGGCGTTGCCGAACTGATCCATCCGCACGTCCGGCCCGGTCATTTCCACGATGCCGAGTGCCGGCTTTCCGCTCTTGCCCAAAGGTGCCTCCCGAGGTTGAGTGGGCGGAAGCTTACCGGGCGGAGAATTCGTTGCGCTTATATTTTTGCGCTGCAATTGGATCAGGGAAGGGGACGAGCACTGGGAGCAACATCGGTCGGCGGGCGACGCAGATCGCGCGACAGGAACGCGACAACGAAGATATTTACCGCCAGGACGAGCCCCTTCATCAGCGTCGGCGCGTGCAGCACTTCATAGAACTCCACCGGCAACAGCAGACTCGTCGTCGCGACCGTCAGGTACTCCGCCCACCGCCGGTCGGCGATCAGGCCGATGCCTTGAATCGCGTAGAGGACGGCGTAGACGCTCAAGGCGATGACCAGCAGTCTCACGCGCTCGTGCGTCAGATCCGGGACGTAGCTGACCAGCCATTCGACCATGCGATTGTGCGGGTCGGCGCGCAGGCGTTCGAGCCAGGCCAGCGCGGCCGCCAGTCGTTCCGCGCGCGTCAGCCGCAGCGCCCCCGCTAACGCGAGCAGGCAGGCCGCCGACTTGGCCAACTTGTAATAGCCGATCCAGCGAAGGGCGCGAACGTGAGTGTGTAGCGAGGTCATTGCGGCGGAGAATCAGATCAGCGGGCCGAGCGCCTTGCGGCTGTGGTCATCGAGTTCCTTGCGCGGCGGCAGCTCGTAGATGTTGCCGTCGGCGTCCTTGATGCTGTAGCGGCCGTCCGGGAGGAAGCGGATGTCCTCGCGCTCCTGCACGCGAAACGCCGCCGGACCGCGGTCGGTATTCACACGCCATTCCTGAAAGCCGAAGCGCACGTCGATCGCGACGATGCTTTCGATGCGCGGGATCAGCACAGTGGCGGCGAGGTACTGGTCGATCGCCTCGCGCACGCGCGGAGCGAGCGCGGCGACATCGTCGATGAGGATCAGCTCCTTCCCTTCGCTGTTGCGGATGCTGACAAACTGCTGGGCGTTCGACCAGGGAAACGCTCGGCGGATGCGCACGTCGTGAACATCGTCCGCGCCGGCGCGCTTCAGCGTGAGCTTGTTCTGGGCGTCGGCCACCAGGTCGAATGTGTTCGTCATGACTGCTTCCCCATCTGTTCGAACGCGTAACGAAAGTACGGCGTGTAGACCGTCTCTAAGAAGTCTCTTGGAGGCAAAAACTGGCTCGTTGTCATGCTGAGGTACTCCGAAGCATCTGCGTTCCTTGTCGCCAAATGCAGATCCTTCGCGAGTACGCTCAGGATGACAATGCTGGTCTCAAAGGTGACGGACTTCTTAAACACCCTCTCAGGATGACGGATGCTGCGTTCGTTGCAGCACTTCAATCGCATCGCCCGGTTTCACGACGCCTTCCGCGACGACCTTCGCCACCCAGCCGCTGCGGCCGACGATGGCGCTGGGCAGCTTCGCGCTCCACTTCTTCAGCGTGTTGCACGGCACGCGAACGTCGGTGATCTCGACCAGGCAATCGCCAACGCGCAGGCGGTCGCCCTTCGCCAGCGAGCGGAGGTCGATGCCCTCGGTGGTAAAATTTTCGCCGAATGCGCCGCGGTCGACGTCGATCCCTTCGCCGCGCAGCTCGGCGTAGAGCTCCGTGCTGAAAATGCAGACCGCGCGATTCGGGCCGCCGTGGTATTTCAGGTTTTTCTGCGCGTCGCCTTCGACGCCGTCGCGCGTGACGCGCGCAGTGTCCACCGGGCGCTTGGGAACGCCGCCCTTCGAGACGTTCAGTTGGGCGAGCGACGGCTTCATCTGAAAATCAGCACCATTTCGAGTTCAACTTGAACCCTTTGAGTTTCTGGCAGCGCAGCGATTCCGCGCGCTCGATCGCCGCGCGGTGGAGCTGCGATTCGATGCCGCGACCGGCGAATTTGGGGGCGATGCCGTGGCTGTCGAGCTTGGCCTCGATGCATTTCTTGCCCGGGCTGACGCTGAAGCAGACATGCGCGGCGATTTGTTCGCCGACAAATGCGACGATCAGCACCTGGCGGGCGGAGAGCCAGCCGTCGGAGTCGACCTGGAGCTTGGTTCCGCCGCCGTGCTTGGCGACGAAGGTGAGGACGCGCCGCCAGGCGACGTGCCAGTTGTCGATGGGTTCGATGCGGAGCTCCGGCGCTCGCCGCGCGGCGCTGGTTTCGCTTTTGATTTTGTTGTCTTCGTTTGCGCACATAATTTTGGGCCTCATGCCGTGTTCGTTTCCTGAATTCATTCCGGGCGATAAATCCCCGGGCTTAGCTTGGTCACGTCAATGCCAGCGTTGACGACATCTCCACCTGCGTTCGGTGGAGCTTGGCGTAGACGCCGCCGTCCTTGTCTACGAGTTCTGAATGTACGCCCTGCTCGACGACTTTCCCTTTTTCGAGCACGACCAACCGGTCGGCAGCTTGCAGCGTGGACAAGCGATGCGCGATGGCGAAGGTCGTGCGCCCTTCAACTAATCGGTCCAGCGCCTGCTGGATCTGCTTCTCGGTTTCGGTGTCGACGCTGCTCGTCGCCTCGTCGAGGATCAGGATGCGCGGGTTGTGCAGGATCGCCCGCGCGATGCTGATGCGCTGGCGTTCGCCGCCCGAAAGACTTTGCCCGCGCTCGCCGACCATCGTGTCATAGCCGTCCGGAAAACCGACGACGAAGTCATGCGCGTTCGCCGCCTTGGCGGCCGTGATGACCTCGGCGTCGCTCGCATCCGGATTCCCGTAACGAACGTTGTCCGCGATCGTGCCGTGGAACAGGTACGGCTCCTGCAATACCAGTCCGATCTGCCGCCGCAACCATTTCACGTCGTAGTCGCGAATGTCTACGCCATCGATCAGGATTTGCCCATCGGTCGCATCGTAAAAGCGGCAGATTAAATTGACGAAGGTGCTCTTGCCCGCTCCCGATGGACCGCACAATCCGACCATCTCGCCGGGCGCGACCACAAGCGAGATTTCGCGCAGCGCAGGTTGTGCGCCCTCGTATGAGAAGCTCACCTGTTTGAATTCCACGCGCCCGTCGAGCTGAGGTTTCGTCAGTGCTTTCGACGCGGAATAAATTTCCGGCGCGGTATCGAGCACTTCGAACACGCGCTGCGCAGAAGTCGCCGCCCGCGTCACCATGCGATTGCTGTTCGCCAGTTCCATTATCGGCTCGTAAAACTGCGTCACGAACGCGTTGAACATGAACAGCGTGCCGAGCGAGTTCTGCGCCGACGGGTGGCGAATGATCAGCCACCCGCCGACGGCCCAGACGAGCGTGCGTCCGAGGTGCATCGTCGCGGCGATGATCGGCTGGAGCGTCGCCCAGACCTGGTTCACTTCCTGCTCGTGCACCGTGTACTCATCGCTGCGGCGGTCGAAGCGGGTGAGCTCGCGCTGCTCGTTGGCGAACGCTTTGACGACGCGCACGCCGGGCAGCGCATCGCCGACGACGGCGGTCATGCGCGACCAGTACGTCCAGAGCCGGCCGAACATCGCCTGCATCTTCATGCTGCGGTAGTACGTGACGATCGCGAGCGGCGGCACGGGCAGCAGCGCGGCGATCGCGAGCCGCCAGTTGAAGAAGAACATCACGCCGGCGAAGACGAAAATCATCAGTAGGTCGCGCACCATGTTGACCGAGCCGAAGACGATGAAATCCCACAGCCGGTCGGTGTCGGTCGTCACGCGCGTGATCAGCGAGCCGGTGCGGCGCTTGGCGAAGAAGCGCAGGCTCAGGCCGTGCAGGTGCTCGTAGACCTGATGGCGCAGATCGCGCGCGACGCGCGTGCCGAGCGCGGTGAGCAGGTGCAATCGCGCGCCGCCGAGCGTTTGCGTCACCAGGACGGCGATGACAATCGCGCCGGACCAGAAGAAGAGATTGCGCACCCTCGCATCGAGCGACAGCCCCCCGGCCTGGCGTTCCATGTCGAGCGAGCCGTCGACGAGCTGCTTCAGGAAAATCGCCGGCAGCGTCGAGAGCGCCGTGACAACGATCGTCAGCGCCAGCGCCGCCCAGACGCGCGATCGGTACGGCCGTGCGACGTCCATCAGCCGCCAGAGCACTTTGCGGGTCTGCTGACAACGCGGACAGACGCCTTCCGCATACGCCGGGATGACGCCGCGGCACTTCGCGCAATGCTCGGTCGCTTCCTCGCGCCGCTCGACCGTTTCCAGCCAATCCGGCGGAAGGTCTTTTTCCTCCCCCGCCTTGCGCGGCAGACGCCGCTCGAGCTTTCGCTGCAGGCGCGACATCTCGCGGCGCGTGCGGCGGG
The DNA here is from genome assembly GCA_034666045.1 of Phycisphaerales bacterium. Lineage (GTDB taxonomy): Bacteria > Planctomycetota > Phycisphaerae > Tepidisphaerales > Tepidisphaeraceae > JAICTV01. The sequence continues at coordinate 6,477 of JAXDMN010000352.1, forward strand.
TGTAACGCATCTCGGCGACGCGTTTTCCGTCGGCGATGATGTTCAAGCGGTCGACGCCCAGGCCTTCGACGATCGCCGCTTCGGTGATGCTGGCGATCGGGATCGCCCGCGTCGCGCTGCCGGCGTTTTCGGCGACGATGACCAAATCCTTCTCCGTCAGCACGGCGAATCGCCGCGCGTACTGATTGCGCTCGTCGAGATCGAACTCCGCCCACGCGACGATGGAAGCCCTGTCCAATTCGCCGTTGAAATGGGCGCGCACTTCATCCGGCAGCGCAACAGCGTTCGATTGAGTTTTCGATGCCTCGTCAGACATGAGTTGCCTCGCCACTAAAAACAAACCACGCGGTCCGGAAAACCGGCCGCGTGGTGGTGGCTCTCAAAAATCGAGTAGGGAAGCGTCTACCGGTTCGATGCCTCCCGCCTACCACGCGGCGCGTCAGTGCTAACGATCTGCATCGTTGGCCAGACGCCCCTGCGAATGAGGATGTCGTGGTAGTTGAGCATGCGAAAACCGGTTCCTCCGCCTGTTGGCCGAGCAATCTGCCGCGCGCGGGGCGCGCTGTCAACAGGATTTTAGGGAAAAGAGTGCTAACCTATCTTTTATGGCGGATTCGTCGGAGAAGCGCGTGGCGTTGGTGACCGGCGGGGCGAAACGGGTCGGGCGCGCGATTGTCGAGAAGCTGGCGAGCGAGGGATTCGCCGTCGTCTTTACCTACAACAGCAGCGAAGCCGAGGCGGCTCAACTTTCTAAGCGCGTAAACGGGCCGGCGATCCGCGCCGATCTGACCGATCCGGCCGTCGCCGTGCGAACGATCCGCGATCAATTCAAGCAACCCCGCCTCGACCTGCTCGTGAACAACGCCTCGCTCTATCAGTCGAGCTGCCTGTCGGAGACGACGCCGGAACTCATGCGTCGCTTCATGGCGATCCACTACGAATCGCCGCTCCTGCTGGCGCAGGCGTTCGAGCCGATGCTCCGCCAATCGCGCGGCCACATCATCAACATGGTCGACCTCCTCGCTGAGCGCCCGTGGCCGCAGTACATGCCGTACTGCGCCAGCAAGGCCGCGCTGGCAAACCTCACGCTCTCGCTCGCGCGGGAACTCGCGCCGGAGGTCACCGTCAACGGCATCGCCCCCGGCGTTGTCGAGTGGCCGCCGGATTATCCGGAAGCAGAGAAGCAGAAATACCTGAAGCGCGTCCCCCTGCAGCGTCCCGGCACGCCACAGGACGTGGCGAACCTGGTTCACTTCCTCGCCACCGGCGGGAACTACATCACGGGGCAAATCATCCGTCTCGATGGCGGACGTTCGATCACCTGACGCGTCGTCATTTGCTTGCGACCATTTCTGCGTCGACCGTTTCGCGACCCTTCGAGAACACGAAGTCCCGCTTCGCCGCGTCGACGTCAACCCGAATAGTGTCGCCTTCGGTGAACTCGCCTTGCAGGATGCGGTTCGCCAGGGGGTTTTCCAGGCGCTGCTGGATGACGCGCTTGAGCGGGCGCGCGCCTAGCGAGGGGTCGTAGCCTTCGTCCGCCAACAGGCGTTTCGCGGCGTCGGTCAGCGCGAGCTTGAGGCCGCGCTGCGTGAGGCGCTTGCGCAGGTTTTCGAGCTGCACATCGACGATCAGCGTGAGCTGCTCCTTGCGCAGCGGGTGGAAGACGATCATCTCATCGACGCGATTCAGAAATTCCGGGCGGAACTGCGTTTTCAGCAGGTCTTTTACCGCGGCTTCGATCTCCCAATCGCTCGCCTGCTCCGCGGTCAGGGACTGGATGCGATCGGAGCCGAGGTTGCTCGTCATCACGATGACGGTGTTCTTAAAATTGACGGTGCGCCCTTGGCCGTCGGTGAGGCGGCCGTCGTCGAGGACCTGGAGCAGCACGTTGAACACGTCGCGATGCGCTTTCTCGATTTCATCGAACAGCACGACCGCGTATGGGCGGCGGCGGACGGCTTCGGTGAGTCGGCCGCCCTCTTCGTAGCCGACGTAGCCGGGCGGCGCGCCGATCATGCGGGCGACGGAGTGCTGCTCCATGAACTCGCTCATGTCGATGCGCACCATCGCGTTCTCGTCGTCGAATAAAAACTCGGCGAGCGCGCGCGTCAGCTCGGTTTTGCCGACGCCGGTGGGCCCCAGGAACATGAAGCTGCCGATCGGGCGATTCGGATCGCCGAGGCCGGCGCGGTTGCGGCGGACCGCGTTGGAGACGGCGCGGACGGCGTCGATCTGCCCGATCACGCGGGCGGCGAGACGCTCCTCCATGTGCATCAGTTTTTCCCGCTCGCCTTCGAGCATTCGCGTCACCGGCACGCCGGTCCAGCGGCTGACGACGTCGGCGATTTCTTCCGGTGTCACTTCATCCTTCACCAGCGCCTTGCCGTCGCGGCCGATCTGGCTGACGCGGTTCTCCGCCTCGGCGAACCGTCGTTGCAGGTCGCGCATCTCGCCGTACTGGATGCGCGCGGCGCGCTCGAGGTTGCCCTGTCGCTGCGCCTGTTCGAACTCGGTCTGTTTGCGGTCCATTTCCGCCTGGATGTTCTTCACCGCGTCCATCTGCCCCTTCTCACTTTCCCAGCGCGCGGTCAGGGCGCTGTTGCGCTCCTGGAGCTCGGCCAATTCGCGCTCGGCCTTTTGGAGCTGCTGACGCGACGCGGGGTCTTTCTCGCGGCGGAGGGCTTCGATCTCAATCTGGAGCTGCATGATCCGGCGGCGGATTTCGTCCAGCTCCCCGGGCATGCTCTCATTCTCGATGCGCATGCGCGACGCGGCTTCGTCGATCAGGTCGATCGCCTTGTCCGGGAGGAAGCGGTCGGTGATGTAACGGTCGCTCAATGTGGCGGCTGCGACGATCGCGGCGTCGGTGATGCGCACGCCGTGATGCGTTTCATAGCGCGGCTTCAAGCCGCGGAGGATTGCGATCGTGTCCTCGACGCTCGGCTCGCCGACGTAGGTCGGCTGGAAGCGCCGCTCGAGGGCCGCGTCTTTCTCGATGTGCTTGCGGTATTCGTCCAGCGTCGTCGCTCCGATCGTGCGCAGCTCGCCACGCGCCAGCGCAGGTTTCAACAGGTTGCCGGCGTCCATCGAGCCTTCGGTCTTGCCGGCGCCGACGACGGTGTGCAGCTCGTCGATGAAGAGGATGATCTTCCCGTCGCTGCCGGTGACTTCCTTGATGACCGCTTTGAGCCGGTCCTCGAACTCACCGCGGTACTTCGCGCCGGCGATCAGCGCGCCCATGTCGAGCGCGACGACGCGTTTTCCCTGTAGCACGGCCGGCACGTCGCCATTGGCGATGCGGACGGCCAAGCCTTCGACGATCGCCGTCTTGCCGACGCCCGGCTCGCCGATCAGCACCGGATTGTTCTTCGTACGCCGCGAGAGGACCTGCATCAGCCGGCGAATTTCTTCGTCGCGGCCGATCACCGGGTCGAGCTTTCCCTGCTCCGCCGCCTGCACGAGATCGCGGCCGTATTTTTGCAGCGCCTGGTACTTGTCCTCCGGTGTTTGATCGGTGACGCGTTGCCCGCCGCGAATATCCTTGAGGGCGGCGAGGATGCTGTCGTGGGAGACGCCGCTCTGCACGAGCAGCGCGTGCGTCTCGCTCTTCACCTTCGTCAGGCCGAGCAGCAGATGCTCGGTGGAGACGTATTCGTCCTTGAGGCGGTCCGCCTCTTTCTGCGCGGCGGCGAAGACGTCCTGCGTGCTGCGCGCCATGCCGGTCTGCGTTCCGGTAGCGCGAGGAAGCGCGTCGAGCGCGATGCCGACGTCGGCGGTGATTCGCGCGACGTCCGCGCCAATCTTCTGAAGCAGCGGCAGGACGACGCCCTCTTCCTCCGCGAGCAGCGCGCTCAGCAGGTGCAGCGGCAGGATCTCGCTGTGGTCGCGCTGTTGGGCGAGTTCTTGGGCGCGAACGACGGACTCTTGTGCTTTTACGGTGAACTTGTCAAAGCGCACGATCAGACCTCCAATCGTTTTCGCCAAACCCCAAGGCAAACAGCGGGCCACGGCAGCGAACGCGGCCGGGAGCATAAGTTGCAGAGGCGGCTCGCTTTGCGACTCGTAATTTCGCACGTGAATGCGACGGCGCGGACAGCGAACTGCCAGCGCGGACATCGCATGCTCAATCGGCTGCCCGAATGGCAGGCGACGCTGGCCAGCGTCCTGGCGGTATCAAGCGAGCTTGAAGACGCGGACGGCGTTGTGAAACAGGAGTTTTCGCTCGACGGCGTTGCTCGGCGACAGTCGGCGGATGGCGGCGATCATGCTTGAGCCCGTACAGGTCGGCCCCATGCCGGCGGGGTCGGGACAGTCGCTGCCGAAGATGAGCTTGTCCTGATGACGCTCGATGAATTTTCGGGCGTGGTCCTCGTCGCGGATGAGCGCGTTCAAACCCGAGCCAGCGGACATGTCGGCATAAAAATTCGGGTGGTCGGCTAAGTATCGATCCGTCCACCCGCCCGGCGTGACCGGGCCCTTCGGGTAGAGCATTTTCTGGTCCGGATGCTTCGCGTCGATGTTCGCCCACATCGTCTGCGCGTGGCCGATGAAGGTGACGTTCGGCCATTTCTTCAGGACACTGCCGAAGCGCTCGTAGCCGGTGTTGAAGGTCTCGAACTGGAAATGCATCAGCACCGGCACGCGATATTCCTGCGCCAGCGCGTAGATCATTTCCATCTGCGGCGACTCGACCGGCAGATTAAACTTCTGTTCGCCGATCACGATCGCGCCTTGCTCCAGGTATTTTTTGATCCGCTCGTGCGCCTCGGGAAGATCGGGGACCTCGTTGGCGCCGAAAAAATACTCGCGCGGGAACAGCTGCGCGATCGCGATGCACGTGTCGGTCGTCCCCGCGCCGGCGTACAGGCCGTTCGCCTTGCCCTTGAGCGTGGATTCAGTGATCACCGGCGAGCCGCCCGGCAGGAGGATCGTCTGCGTCGCGCCCATGCGCTTCTGGTGATGGAGAAGCGCCTCGTTCGATCGGCCGTGGTAGGTCGTGTGCTGATGGATGTCGATGATGCGGTCGTCCGGCACCGGCGGAGTGGGCGGCGGCGCGCTGGCCAACGGCGTCAACGGCGCGCGACGATTGTTCGAGCAGGAAGCTGATGCGAGTGCGACCGCGGCGAGCGCGCTGGCGCGGAGCATCTGGCGGCGGGTGATTTCGGGGTCGGGCAACATGAAGCTCGCTTCTCCGGTAAAGTGTCGAAAGCGCTATGAAGTTGCTACGCCAGCCACTGTATCTCGTTGCTCCGCTGCTCGTCGCCGCCTGCGCCCTGGCGGCGGAACCGACTGTCAAAAAGGAAGACCTTCCGCGCGTCCCGCCGACCGAGCCCGCCGACGCGATCAAGAAATTTTCCGTCCGCCCCGGCTTCCAGGCGCAGCTCATCGCCGCCGAGCCGGACGTCATCGATCCGATCGCCCTTTGCTTCGACGAGAACGGGCGGATGTTCGTGCTCGAGATGCGCGACTATTCCGAACGCCGCGAAGAACGCCTCGGCCGCGTCCGCATGCTCGAGGATACCGACGGCGACGGGCGATACGAAAAGTCGACCATCTTCCTGGATAACCTCGCCTGGCCCACGGCGATCTTCTGCTGCGACGGTGGCGTCCTCGTCGGCGCGAGCCCCGACATCATCTTCGCAAAGGACACGAACGGCGACGGCGTCGCGGACGAGCAAAAAGTTCTCTTCACCGGCTTCGGC
>JAXDMN010000353.1:0-32089 GCA_034666045.1 Phycisphaerales bacterium
GGCTGTAAAAACTCCAGGGCGGCACGTGCGTGCGGTCATACTCGCTCGGCCGCGCGGGATGGTCGGGATGGCTGTGATAAAACCCGATCACCGCCTTACCTTCCGCGGCCGCAGATTCCTCGGCGTCGGCGAGGAGCAGCGGATCGATCGTGAAGCGGTGATACCGTTCCTGCGGATCGAACGCATTGGCCATCGCCACGATGCGGTCAACCTTTCGCGCCTTCTCGCTGCCGACGAGAATGCCGCAGCACTCATTCGGATACGCGGCCACGCCTTCATCCTCGATCTGCTTGCGCAGCTCGGCGGACAGCAGCAATGGTGACCGCGGAGAGTTCGGGGGCGAATTCACGGCCAGATCTCCGCGTCGCCCGTGTCGGTCCAAAAACTTTCCGACAGATATTTCGCCGCCGAATCCGCCAGGATCGTCACGACCACGCCCTGTTTGAGCTTTTTCGCGATATTGAGCGCCGCCACCATGTTCGCGCCGCTGGAAACGCCGACCAGAACGCCTTCCTCGCGCGCCAGCCGCAGCACCATTTTGTGCGCATCTTCCGTCGACACTTCGATCCCGCCATCCGCGACCGAACGATCGTAAATCCCCGGCACGAGCGCCGTCGCCATGTGCTTCATCCCTTCCAGCCCGTGCAGCGGCGAATCCGGCTGCATGCTGATGCACTGGATGGCCGGGTTGAATTTCTTCAGCCGCCGCGTCGTGCCGACGAACGTGCCGCTCGTTCCCATGCCGGCGACGAAATGCGTCACCTGTCCATCCGTCTGCCGCCAGATTTCCGGCGCGGTGGTTTCGTAATGCGCTTTCCAGTTGGCGTCGTTGTTGTACTGGTCCGGGTAGAAGAAATTCTGCGGGTTCTCGTCGACGAGTTTTCGCACGAGTCGCTGCGCGCCATCGGTGCTTTCGTGCGGATCGGTGAGGATGAGCTGCGCGCCGAACGCCTGGAGATTCTGCTTTCGTTCCGGGCTCGCGTTCCGCGGCAGCGCGACGGTCAGCCGATACCCGCGCTCGGCGGCGATCATCGCGTAGGCGATGCCGGTGTTGCCGCTGGTCGCGTCAATGATCGTCTTGTCCTTGGTCAGCAGCCCGCGACGCTCGCCGTCGAGAATCATCGCCATCGCCGCGCGGTCTTTGACGCTCCCGCCCGGGTTGTACCACTCGGCTTTGGCCATCACGCGCACGCCGGGCGCGAGGTCCGCGGTGATCCGCTTGAACGACAGCAACGGCGTGTTGCCGATCAGATCGAGGACCGATCGGCCGACCGCTACAGGGGTGACAGGGGAAGTTTCGCGCAGGGCAACACTCACTTTTTGATCCGCCGCCAATGCTAGAGGCAAGCGCGACTTCGCTCAACTCTGGCACTAATTCCCAATAAATCGGGCGTAAATCGAGCGTGCGACCGCCAGATCGGCCGTCCCGTGCACCATCGCCCGCCCGTCGGGGAACAGCGTCAGCGATAAGTTGCCGTCGCGCAGTGTGCACCGGACGAAGAACGCCGTCCGCTCCACATCGCCCGCCACTTCCAGCCGCCCGGCGATCGCATCAAGATCGATTCTTGTTCCATTCGATGCCGGACGAACCTGCACTGTGTTGCGGCCGCAGAGTGAAGTCGCCGCCGCGCCCGGTCGGACATCGAGAAACTCGAAGCGCCGTTCGCCGCAGGTCGGACAATCCAGTCGTCGCGCGTCCGCAGTCGAGATGGTCTTGATCCTCAGCGGCCACAGGTCGATCGTCACCAGTTCGCGCGCCGCGGACGCATCGCCGAGGATGACTTTCATCGCTTCGACGACTTGCAGCGACGCCACCACGCTCGCCGCGCTCGCGAGGACGCCCGCGGTGTCGCACGTCTCCAACGCCCCCGGCTCCGGCAAATCCGGAAACAAACAGCGCAGGCACGGCGATCGCCCCGGCACAATTCCCATCACCCGCCCGCCGGTGCCGACGCACGCGCCGTATACCCAAGGTCGAGCGTGTTTCACCGCCGCGTCATTGACGAGATACCGCGTCTCAGCGTTGTCCGTCCCGTCCATGACCAGATCGACGCCAGCCATGAGCGATTCGATGTTTCCACTATGAACGTCAACCACGTGGGGCTCAATTTCGATCGTCGAATTGATCCGTCGCAGTCGCTGCGCCGCCGCGATCGCTTTCGGCGTTCCCGCAGTCACGTCGGCTTCGTCGAACAGCACCTGCCGCTGAAGATTCGTCGTCTCCAGCAAATCCCGATCACAGATGCGGAGAAACCCGATGCCCGCCCGAGCCATCTGCTCGGCGATCACCGTCCCTAGCGCCCCGCACCCGACCAGCAGCACGCGCGACCGCGTCAGCCTTTCCTGGCCGCCCGGGCCGATCTGCGGCAGCAGAGTTTGTCGGTGATAACGCATGGGAAAACCAGAATGACGAAACCAGAATAACGAATCAATGACGAAGCCCGAATGACGAACGAAAGCCATCTGCTTCGTCATTCGTCATTCGGGTTTGATTCGTTATTCTGGTTTCGTCATTCGTCATTTCCAAACCCCTCATCCTGCCCTATTGTAGCGCTCCCAAACAAGGAACTCTCATGCCCGTCGATACGAATCAGATCCTCGCCGAGGCCGATAAGCTCGGCCAGCTCGTCGCGCAACACCCGGCCGTCGAGCGCTACAAGAGCGCCCAGCGTGCCGTCGCCGAAGACCCGGACGCCAACCGCACCATGTCCGAGTTCGAACGCCAGATCGAAACCCTCGCCCGCCAGGAATCGACCGGCATGCCGGTCACCGACGCGCAGCGCCAGCAACTGGAAAGCCTCCAGTCGCGCATCGTCTCGAATGTGAAGGTAAAGAACCTGAACATGGCCCAGGTCGACTTCATCGACCTGCTGCGCAAGGTCAACCAGGCGGTGCAAAGCAAAGTCGTCGAAGCCGGCGGCATGGCGGGCGGGCGCGGCGCGCCAGCCGGCGCGGCGGCCGGTCCGGGTGTGATGCAGTAGTCCTCGCCAAATCGCGCGCTGCGCATCGGGCACGACAAACGCGCAGCGCGCCGGCACAATAAAATCGGAAATTTTCTAATTTCAATTCGGGCCTGCTCGCGTGTAATCCCGTTTGTCGTACGCGCGCGCTGCGCGTTCGTCGTCACGAAAGCGCAGCGCGCTGGAAGAGATAGAGAGCGCGAATTCCGCGCCCGAGCCTGAACGGAGTGACGCATGAAAAACGCCGAGCAGCATCTCCCTCTCCCTGGAGGGGAGCGGGGACCTGAAAGGGCGCGCGTCGGTTGACACAGGTTTACACCAGTTGACAGAGGTTGACGCTGGTTTACCGCTTCACCCATTTTGGAAAAACGAACCCACCGCGTCCGCCGACAGCACGAGAGGCCGATCATGGCATACTGGCTCCTGAAAACCGAACCCGCCACCTATTCCTTCGCCGATCTCGAGCGCGACAAGAAAACCACCTGGGACGGCGTCACCAACGCCACCGCGCTCAAGCACATTCGCTCCATGAAGAAGGGCGACCTCGCCCTCATCTATCACACCGGCGACGAGCGCGCGGCCGTCGGCGTCGCGGAGATCACCTTGGCGCCGTACGCCGATCCGAAGGCGGACGATGAAAAGATCGTCGTCTTCGACCTTAAGGCGAAGCAGAAACTCAAAATCCCCGTTACGCTCGACGCGATCAAAACGGACAAGGCTTTCGCGGGCTGGGATCTGCTGCGCATTGGCCGGCTCAGCGTCGTGCCGACGCCGCCGACGATGTGGGCGCGCGTGATGAAACTTGCCGGGGAGAAGTGATCGCAGTCCAATTGGCTGCTTGAGAAGGAGCGACGAACAATGACGCAATCGATGCCCCCGAATTCGCCGACGCCCGCGCCGACCCCCACCTCGCCATCCGGCAGTGTTGCCGCGCCCGATCAGGAAATCGTCTACTACGAGGGCCGGCCGCTGCTGCGCGCCGATCAGGCGAAGGCGGCGTTCTGGCTCATCGTCGGCGTCGTCCTCATCGCGCTGCCGATCCTCGCCAGCGTCTTCGAGTGGACCTGGTGGCGGACGTGGATGACGATTGCCGCCGTCATCGTGGCGATACTCGCCTTCGTCCTGCCGTGGATGATCATGCGCACGACGCGCTACCGCATCACCAGCTACCGGATCGATTTCGAGCGCGGCCTGCTGACGAAAAAGATCGACACGCTCGAGCTCTGGCATGTCGACGACATCAAGTTCGAGCAGGGCCTGCTCGACCGCATGATGAACGTCGGCAGCATCACGGTCATGTCCAATGACCGCACAAATCCCAAGCTCGAGCTGCACGGCATCCCGGACCCGCGCCGAATTTTCGACGCCCTCAAAGAACGCGTCATCGCCGTCAAACGCCAGCGCGGCGTTATTAAAATGGACATGGGAACATAGCCGGGCACTTTGCACGTTCAATCGATCCACCGCCGCGGCTTACGATGGGTCTGCTGATTGAAAAAGGAGTAATCGCATGCCCGCCGAACAAAATCGTCCCGCGTCGCCGCAGAAGGCGCCCGATCCGTCCAACAGCTACGAACGTTCGCACCCGGAGAACGAATCCGGCCAGGGCCGTCTCGACAACAACAGCGAGGCCACGCCTCAGGCGCAGCCCGATCGGCAGCAGAAAGCGGTGAAGAACAAGCAGGACCCGGCCCGTCAGATCAACGCCCAGGACACAACCAAATCGCGCGGCGAGGCGACGCCGGAGCAGCCGGATCATTCGATGCATGACGAGGAACCGCTCGACTCGGACCTGGCCCCCAGCGACATCCACGACAAGCGGCAGAAGCGCCACCCCCGCACGGAAGGCCGGGGCGGCACGCCGTAGGCAAATTTTCACTACCCGCGCAGCGCCCGGCCGATGTTCAAGACATGCCGCTCGTTGCTAAACCGGCGTATCAGGAGGTCACGGACGCGCGCCGCGCGTTGCATCCGCCGCCCCGCATCGACGAAGCGGCGCTCGCCGCGTTCGGGTGCGATGTCTCGTTCATCAGCGATGACTCGACGCCGGCGGAAGAACTCGTCGCCCGCGCGGTCGAGCAGGCGACGACGCGCGAGGTCAAACAGCTTCTCCGGGAAATCTTCGACCGCATCCGCGGGGATTACGATCAGAACGGCGCGATCGTCCACCCCGCCGCCGTCGCGACGCGCATCCGCCAGGCGGCGTCGGCGCTGGGCCTCGAGCCCTCCGCCGAGCAGCGCGGCCTGCTGCTGCGGCTCTTCAACGACGTCAACCAGGTCCTCTTCCAGCACGAGACGCTCTCATGGCTCGCCGGCGACGCCACCTTCAAGATTCACCTGTACGGGAATGGGTGGGATCAGCATCCGCTGCTCGCGCGACACGCGCGCGGCGCGATCCGCGACGAGCGCATGGCGCGCACGATCTTTCGCGCCAGCAAGATCAATCTTGCAACCGCCGCATACGGCGCGATGACGCCACACGTGCTCGAAGGCATCGGCGACGGCGGGTTTTTCCTGATGCGTTTTTGCGCGGCGGACGTGATCGAGCGCTTCTATCCGCCGTTGTTGGATTTCTGCGCGCGCGAACGGATTCGCTCGAACGAGGAATTGAGCGAGCGCGCGACACCGGGCGTGCGGGCACTGCTCGCGTTCGCCTCGCGGACGATGGGCGTGGACGTGCTGCGCGACTGGCCCGATTTCGTGCCGAACCTGCGGTCCAGCAGCGCGCAAGGCCGCAGCCACTGCGCAGCGGTGCTCTGGCCGGACGAATACCCGGCCGTCTGCTTCAGCTCGCGCGACGAGCTGCTCAATCTGGTGGCGAAGTTCCTGTACGACGCGCCAGAGCGCCGCGAGCTGGCCGAGCGCATGCGCCGCCAGCTCGCCAGCCCCGCGCCGTCGAGCATCAGCGTGCAGGTGCACCGCGCCGCCATCGCCCCCCGGCGGCGCAACGAAGTCGCCGCTTGATCTTCAACGACGCGCGGCTACCGCCGCGGCCCCTGGACGGGGAGCTCGCCGAACTGTTGTTCGTAGCGCTTGATCAATTGCGTCAGCGACATCGACAGCCGCTTCGCGTTCGTGTAGCTCAGGATCGCGCGGTCGGTCACCTTGAAGAGCAGCGACGCGCCGCCCTGCTGGTTCGGGTTCGGATTCGGCATGTTGAAGCCGAGATCGATGACCACTTCCTCGGCCGACGTGTGGATGCGGTACGCGTTCGCGTAGAACGTGCGGAGCTCGCGCTCATCGAGGAGGACCTGCACGCCCGCGTCGGTGCCGCTGCCGGTCGGTGGTGTCGTTGCCTGGTTGCCAAGATCTTCTGCCATAAACGGATCCTTTCCTGAATTGAGCGGCGTATTGTGTAGCAAACGAGCTCGTAAGACAATCACCGACACATGACCGCGACAGAAGCACCATCCCTCGTTGCCGACCTGAGGCGGCTGACCGCGCCGGACCGCGTGATCTCCGACCCGTCGGAGCTTTACGTCTACGACTGCGACGGCTTCACCATCGCCCGCTCGACGCCGGGCGCGGTGGTTTTTCCAACGTCGACAGAAGAAGTCGTGCAGATCGTGAGACTGCTCGCAGCGCGCGACGTCCAGATCGTGCCGCGCGGCAGCGGCACCGGCCTGACCGGCGGATGCGTCGCGTTCGAGAACGGCGTCATCGTCTCGACCGCGCGGATGAACAAGGTTTTAAAAATCGACCTGCAAAACCGCGTCGCCCATGTCGAAGCAGGCGTGCGAAACACGGCGTTGTCCGACGCGGTCTCGCAGTTGCCGCTCAATGTCGATCTCGAAGCCGACGACGTCCACGACGTGCATCCCTCGACATCGCCCTCGCGCGATCCGGTCGACGGCGCGGCCGGACGAAAGTCGAACATCGCCAATCCGTACCATTTTGCGCCGGATCCGAGCAGCCAGCGCGCCAGCACGATCGGCGGCAACGCCTCCACCAACGCCGGCGGCATCCATACGCTCAAGGACTTCGTTTCCTCCAATCACGTGCTCGGCATGGAGATTGTCCTGCCGGACGGCACGGTCATCGAAGTCGGCGGCAAAGACGGCTGCTACGAGTCTGGTCCGTTCGATCTGCCCGGCCTGATTTGCGGCCACGAGGGCACCTTCGGCATCGTCACCAAAATCTGGGTCCGCCTGATCCCCAAGGCGACCAGTTTCCGAACCCTCGTCGCGACCTTCGCCAACACCGGCGACGCCTGTAACGTCGTGGCCGACGTCATCGCCTCCGGCATGCTGCCCGCCGCGATGGAGATGCTCGATGGGAAGATGATCGAGATCATCGAAAGCATCTATCATTTCGGCCTGCCGAAAGAATCGCAGGCGATGATTCTCACGGAAATCGACGGCATCGACGCGCTGCTCGACGCGCAGATGCAGGAGGTGATCGACATCTCGAAGCGTCACGGCGCGATCTCGATCGAGGCCAGCGCGGATCCCGCGACGCGCATGAAACTCTGGAAGGCGCGCAAGTCCGCCTTCGGCGCCATCGGAAAAATCAGCCCGAGCTACTGCACCCAGGACGCCTGCGTCCCGCGCAGCCGCCTGCGCGAAGTCCTCGCCGAGGTCGACCGCATCGGCAAAGCCTACGGCTTGCAGATCAACAACGTCTTCCACGCCGGCGACGGCAACGTGCACCCGATTTTTCTCTACGACGACCGCAACGAAGACGAAATGCAGAACGTCCTCCTCGCCGCCGAGGAAGTGCTCAAATACTGCATCGACATCGGCGGCACGCTCACCGGCGAGCACGGCGTGGGCGTGGAAAAAATCCACCTGATGCCCTACCAGTTCGACCGCCGCACGATGCAACAGTTCCAGCGCGTGAAGGACGCGTTCGACCCGACCGAGCGCATCAACGCCGGCAAGCTGATGCCGAGCGAAAAGATCAAAGTGACCCTGATCAAACCCGGCCGGCACGTGCCGCAGTGAATCATGCCCGCGAAACTGTCATCCTGAGGTACTCCGAAGGATCTGGTCCAGAACGACAAGCGACGTAGATCCTTCGGAGTACCTCAGGATGACATTCTTCAGCGATTAGACAATGCAACTCATCGGCATCCAACTCGACATCGCCTGGGAAGACCGCGAGCGGAATCATGCGCGGGTGCGGGAGATGCTCGAAAAACATCCGCCGCATCGGGATGCGCTGGTGGCGTTGCCGGAGATGTTCGCCAGCGGGTTCTCGATGAATGTCGCCAAGATCGCCGACGATGCGTCGCGCGCGACGGAGATTTTTCTCTGTGATCTATCGCGCCAGTTCGGCGTCTACTTCGTCGGCGGGCTCGCGACGATGACCGAGGACGGCCGCGGACGCAACGAAGCCGTGGTGACTTCGCCGGCGGGCGAAGTCATTTCTCGATACTGCAAGTTGCATCCGTACGCGCCCGGAATGGAGAAGCAGCAGTACTCCGCCGGCGATCAGGTTGTCACGTTCGAATGCAACAACACGATCGTCGCGCCGTTGATCTGCTACGACCTGCGCTTCCCCGAAGCCTTTCGCCGCGCGACGCGACGCGGGGCGCAAGTGCTCGTCGTCATCGCCAATTGGCCTTCGCCGCGCGTCGAGCATTGGGTCACGCTGCTGCGCGCCCGCGCGATCGAGAACCAGGCGTACGTGCTCGGCGTGAACCGCTGCGGCAACGACCCATTCCTGCCGTACCCGGGACGCTCACTGATCGTCGATTACCGAGGCGAGGTCCTGGCCGACGCGAACGATCGCGAGACGATCGTTTCGGCCGACACCGACGCGTTCGCGCAGCTTGCGTATCGAAAGGAGCTACCGTTTCTCGACGACATGCGCGAGGATCTCGTGCCGGCAGATTGATTCAACGACTCAATTCCAGGTAATGAGTCCCGGCTCAAACGGCGTCGCCAAGTCGTCATAGCCGGGCAGCACGCGGACCGCATACCCCTGCCGGCCGCTCGTGCGGCACTCGATCGTGCCGGTGAAGACGTGGCGGCCGGGGGCGAGTTGTTTGACGTAGGTCATCCGCCTCGACTCCGGCGATTCGATCTGCCCGGTAGCGTTGATGGGGCCGGCGTAGAGCTGGACCTGAACTTCGTTGGGGTTGACGTCGGAGAGTTCGAGCAGCGCTTCGACCTCCATGTTCTGCCCGACCTTGTAGTGCCCGTTGCCGCTGGCGTGGACGCCGACGACTTTGATCGAGCCCCACTTCTGGTGCAATCGGTCCTTGAGGTGCGCGAGCTGCCGGCTGCGCTCCATGCCGTCCTCAGTGAGGATGACGCCGCGCGTGGCGGCGCGGATGTAAAACTTCTCGGTGTAGTCCTTCACCATACGATTGGTGTTGAAGACCGGCGCGAGCCGGCGGAGGCAAGTCTTCATCCGCGCGATCCACTCGCGCGGCATGTTGTCAACGCCGCGCTTGTAGAACTGCGGGATGATCTGCTTCTCGAGGATATCGTAAAGTGCCTGGCTCTCGACGTGGTCCTGCAAGCCGCCGTCGGCGTACGTCTCGCCGCGACCGATGGCCCAGCCGACGTTCGGGTCGATCTGATATGCCTCGACCCACCAGCCGTCGAGGATCGAGCAGTTCGGGACCGCGTTGACCGCCGCCTTCATGCCGCTCGTGCCGGATGCTTCCATGCCGCGGCGCGGCGTGTTGAGCCAGACGTCGACGCCCTGCACGAGGTAGCGGGCGATGTTGATGTCGTAGTTTTCGAGGAAAACCATCCGCCGGCGGATGTTCGGGTTGCTGCGGGCGAAGTTGACGATCGCCTTGATCAGCTCCTTGCCCTCATTGTCGGCCGGGTGCGCCTTTCCGGCGAAGACGAACTGGATCGGCGTCTTCGTGTTCTCGAGCATCGCGCGGAGGCGATCCTGGTCGCGCAGCAGCAGCGCGCCGCGCTTGTACGATGCGAATCGGCGTGCGAAGCCGATCGTGAGCGCCTCAGGATCGAGCACTTCGTCCGCCATCGCGAGCTCGTCGTAGCCCGCGCCGCGCTTGAGGAGTTGCTCCTTCAGCGTCTGCCGCGCCCAGCCGACGAGCCGCTCGCGGCAGCGCTCGTGCGCGCGCCAGAGCTCTTCGTCCGGGATCTGCGTGACGCCTTCCCAGACGCTCTGGTCGGTCGGATCGGTCTGCCATTTTTCGCTGAGGTAGCGGTCGAGAACGAACTGGATATCCGGCGCCAGCCACGAGCGCGTGTGGATGCCATTGGTGACGTGATCGATCGGCACTTCGTCCGGCGGAACCTGCGGCCAGATGTTGTGCCACATTTTTCGCGAGACGTCGCCGTGCAGCCACGAGACCGCGTTCGCGCCGTCGGCGAGACGGATCGCGAGCACAGCCATCGAAAAGCCCTGCTTCTTGTTCGTGACATCTTCTCGGCCGAGCGCGAGAAAGCCCTCGTCGTCGAGTTTCAGTTGCGGAATGAAATCCTTGAAGTATTTCAGGATCAGCTCCGGCGGGAACATGTCGATGCCCGCGGGGACTGGCGTGTGCGTGGTGAAGACGTTCGTCGCCATGACGAGCTGCCGGGCTTCGTCAAACGTGAGCTGCGGATGCTGTTCGAGCAGCACGCGCGTTCGCTCGAGCGCAAGGAACGCGGCGTGGCCTTCGTTCATGTGAAAGACGGTCGGCGTGACGTTCGCCGCTTCAAGCGCGCGGACGCCGCCGATGCCGAGGATGATCTCCTGCTTGATGCGCAGCTCGGTGCCGGAACCGTACAGGCGCGAGGTGATTTCGCGATCGGCCGGCGAATTTTCCGGGAGGTTTGTGTCGAGCAGGTAAAGCGGGATGCGGCCGACGCTCGCCTTCCAGACTTTGCAGAAGACCGCGTTGTCCGGCAGCTCGACGCGCACGTGGACGGGCGAGCCGTCGGTGTACTTCATCGGCTCGACCGGCAGGTTGTAGAAATCGAGCTCCGGATACGCCTCCTGCTGCCACCCTTCGCTGGAGAGATATTGTTGGAAGTAGCCGTTGCGATAAAGCAGCCCGACCGCGACGAGCGGCAGCCCAATTTCGCTCGCGCTTTTCAGATGATCGCCCGCCAGCACGCCGAGACCGCCGGAATAAACCGGCAGCGACTCATGGATGCCGAACTCCGCGGAAAAATAGCCGACCAGCAGCTTGTCCGCGCCCGGCTTGTTGCCGTAGGTGCGCTTGTACCAGCCGTCTTCGCTGAGGTGCTTTTTGAATTGCTCATACACGCGCCCAAGGTGCGCGAGGTAGCCTTCGTCCCGCGCGGCCGCGGCGAGCTTTTCCTGCGGGATCATCCCCAGCATCTTCGTCGGGTTGTGATAGACCTGCTCCCACAGATCGCGGTCGAGCCGGCGAAACAGCTCGAGCGCATCGTGATGCCACACCCACCACAAGTTGTGCGCCAGCTCGAGCAACGGCGCCAACGGCGGCGGCACGTCCGGGAAGACCTGAAACGTGCGAATGTTCGGCGTCGGGACAGCGGTCGGCATGAAAGTTTCCTGTGATGTCTAAATTAAGACCCCGCGGCAGAGACGCTGGGCTCTCGCCCGCGAACGGGAGCCAAGCGGCTCTGTCGCGGGTCCGTCAACGAGCAAGTCCACATTGCCCTCCCCCTTTCATCGGCGATTCTTGCGGGTCCGATACAACGTTTCAAGCGGGCGGCGACGCGTTCGCGTGATTTCTGATCTGCGCGGGGGTTAAAGCATTGCGCGACGGAACAAAATCTGCGACCGTGAAGCTGCGCTATTCGCGCACTCTTAGAACACGAAGTGCACACCTGCAGAACGGAAGGAGCCGGACTCTGTGAGTCCGGTACGCGACGAAGTCACGTCGTTACTTTCCGGTCGAATTCGAAGAACTCGCTGCTTCGCAGCGAATCGGACTCACAGAGTCCGGCTCCGTCCCTCGCGCGAACAGCGGTCTTCTTTCGTTTCGTTCCCGCGGATAGATTGTCCCCGACATGAAATACGCGATCATCATCCCGGACGGCGCGGCGGACGAGCCTCTCGCGGAACTGGGTGGAAAAACCCCGCTCGAAGCCGCCAAGACGCCCAACATGGATCGCATCGCGCAGGAAGGTCGCGTCGGGCTCGTTCGCACGATCCCGGAAGGCTTCGAGAGCGGCAGCGACGTCGCGACGATGTGTTTGCTCGGGTATGACCCGAAGGTTTTCCATACCGGCCGGGCCCCGCTCGAAGCGGCGGCGCAGAACATTCCGCTCGCGCCGACGGATTGGGTCTTTCGCTGCAATCTCGTGACGGTCGTCGACGGGATCATGAAGGACCATTCCGCCGGCGGGATCACGGATGCGGAGGCACAGGTGCTGATCCGCGAGCTCGCGCGGAAAATCGATGCGCCCGGGTTCGAGTTCTACACCGGCGTGAGCTATCGAAATCTGCTCGTTTATCGCGGCGGGCAGGAGTTCGACGTCACGACGAAGCCGCCGCATGAATTTCCCGACGAGCCGACGGCGAAATATTTACCGAAGGGCAAAGGGAGCGACGTCCTGCGCGCGATCATCGACCGATCGAAGGAGATATTTGAGAACCACGAAATCAACGAAGTCCGCCGCCAGACGGGATTGAATCCCGCGTCGCAGGTCTGGCTCTGGGGGCAGGGGCACGCGCCGAGCATGTCGAAGTTCAGAGAAAAATTCGGCGTCGAAAAAGGCGTCATGATCACGGGCGTCGACCTGCTGCGCGGGCTGGCGGTTTTACTCGGCTGGGAGAATCTTTCCGTCGAGGGAATGACCAGCTTTCACGACACCAATTACGTCGGCCAGGGCCGGGCGACCGCCGCGGCGATTGATGAGTACGACATCGTCTTTTCGCATATTGAAGCGCCGGATGAAGCGTCGCACCAGGCGGATTGGAAGACGAAAGTCGAATCGATCGAGCACATCGACAAGTACATCGTCGGCCCGGTGCTCGAGAAGCTGAAAACGTTTCCCGAGTGGCGCATCCTCGTGATGCCTGACCACCCCACCAACATCGCCACGCGAAAGCACGGCTACGCCCCCACGCTCTTCGGCATGGCTGGCACGCGCGTGAAATATCACCGCCCCGGCCCATACACCGAGAAGCACGCGGCCGCGAGCGATTTGAAGATCGAGCACGGGCATGAGCTGATGGAATTCTTCCTGCACGGAGGCAACCTGTGACGCCGCACGAGGCCGGCGATGCCCCGCCGTCTCTGTCGCCATCGCCCCCGCCGTTGCAGGTCGCGCCGCTTCCGTTGCCGCCGCTGCCGCGCGTCGAGATCACGTTTGAGTACACGTTCGATGAATTGCACGAAGGCATGACGTTCTCGCCGGAGGTGAAGCAGCGGAAGACGCCTGCATTCACGCTCGGGCTGCTCGCGTGGGTGGTATTCATCGCGCTGGCGACGATGTTATTCATGCTGCTGAACAACCGGGCCACGACCGTGCCACAAACGCCCGCGCCGCCCGTGCGTGTTGACGTGATTGTTGCCGTCGCCCCGTCCGCGCTGGTGGCCAGCGGCATCGGGCTGACCGCCGTGCTGCTGGCGGTGGCGACCTGGATGTTGACTTCCAAGAGCGAACGCGTACGAAGATCCTCGACCCGCGTGGCGACGGGCGCGGTCATCGCAGTCGTGTTATTTGTGGTCGCTGGCTCGCTCGTGCTCATCTCCAATACAGATGAGGTCAATTGGAGCGTCAGCCGGCGGCAGGCGGTGATGCTCGCGCTGGCCCCGTGGATCGTGGTGTCGTTCCTGATCCTCGCGCTAATCGTCTGGCTGTCGGGGATGAACCTCCGCCGCCAGTGGAACTGCAAGCCGCAGCTTCGCCGCCGGCGGACGATCGTCCTCGACGGCGATGGCGAACACTTCACCGACGGCCTCGCCGAGATGTTCTACCGCTGGCCGTGCTTCCGGCGGGCGTGGGAGACGGCGAACGTTCTGGTGCTGATGGACGAAAACGACCTGCGCCACATCCTTCCCAAGCGCGTGATGGACCCGACGACGCTGGACCTCGCCCGCGCCGTCCTTTCCAACCACATCGCCGACTGCAAGTTCCTCACCACGGCCGGCGGCTTCCCAGTCGCCGCGCCGGCCGCCCCGCCGCCGGCGGCCCCGCCGCCCGCATGATCGCCCGATCCCGCGCCGCCCGCCCCGCGCCGTCCCGACTTAACTGTCCCGGCCGCAGGAAATGGCGCGGCGCGAATTTAAGATGGCGGTTAAGATTTTTTGGGATTAACTGGCACGTTTTGCCGAATTGTATACAATTGGAAGAATTGCGATGCCGATTGACGTCGGCACTCACACATCTTGCCCCGTTTTTTCGGAGGCCTGCACATGTTCACGTCGCTCCGCCGCCGCCGGCCGGCACGCAACGCGTTCACGCTGGTTGAGCTGCTGGTCGTCATTGGGATCATCGCGATCCTGATTTCGATTCTGATCCCGACCCTTAGCCGCGCCCGCGAATCCGCGCAGCGCACGCAATGTCTCAGCAACCTGCGGCAGATGGCCGTCATGTTCAACATGTACGCCAATGCGAACCAGCAGCAGATACCGATCGGAACCACCAGCGGCGGCACCGCGGGATGTGCAGAGGCGCTTAACTACCATCTGACGCGAGGAGTCTCCAGTGGCGCGGCTGCCGATCCCGACACCGGTCCACCCCCGAAGATGCGCTACATGGGACTCGGGCTCCTGCTTAAGGCGGGGTATGTGAAGGAGACCGGCGCGAGTCAGAACGCAGGCAGCGCGATGATCTTCTTCTGCCCCTCCGCTTCGGGCGACGTCTACCACGGATTCGACACGCCGAACAACAAGTGGCCGCCGTCTCAGAACGCCATCCGGTGCAGTTACAGTTGTCGCGCGAGCACCACCAACCTCGTTGCGCAATCAGGGACTCACGCCACCGACATTGTCTGCTGGACGACCGCGACGCCGGAGTGGTACCCGAAGAAGGTGGCAAGCGGCGCATTCGTCACGCCCGCCGCCAAGGCCGATATGTTGCGCCTCAACAAGCTCAAGAGCCGTGCGATTGTTTCCGACGTGATGGTCGGCGAGGACCGTACGAAGCTTGTCCACAAAAAAGGGATCAACGTCCTCTACGCCAACGGCGGCGCGAAGTGGATTGACCTCAAGCTCGTCAAACTGCAGTTCGACCGGGCCAAGCTGAACGACCCGTTCAATTCCACCGGCGCGAACAACTGGGTGACCAATCAGATCTGGAACAATCTCGACGCTGAACAGCAACTCTACCCATAGCCGTCCTCCTGACACCTTTTGGAGAAGCCCCAATGCAGGCACGTCGTCGTCCTCGTCGTCCCTTACCGCAAGGTGCGGCGTTCACCCTCGTTGAGCTCCTCGTCGTCATCGGCATCATCGCGGTTCTGATCTCGGTGCTGTTGCCCACGCTTGGGCGGGCGCGCGAGGCGGCCAAGCGAACGCAGTGCCTGAGCAACCTGCGTCAGATCGCCGTGCTGCTCAACATGTACGCCAACGTCAACAACCAGCAGGTGTGCATCGGCACCAGCGGGAGCGGCGGCGCGGGCTCGGACATCGCCGAAGCTAACAACTACAACATCACGCGCCCCACCGTGGCCGCCAATGCCGATCCGGAGTTCAAGACGGTCCGCTACGTTGGCCTCGGGCTGCTCATCAAGCAGGGATACCTGAAGGAAGATAAAGGCGGCGGCGGCGCGACCATCTTCTTCTGTCCGTCCTTCGCGGGTGATTTGTGGCACGGGTACGACGCGATCAACAACAAGTGGCCGCCAGCCACCAACTGGGTGCGGACAAGCTACAGTTGCCGCGCGAGCACCAATAACCCGACGCCACAAACGCCGGGCACACAGGCGACCGACGTCGTCACCTGGGGCGTCGGCAACAGCGCGGGCCCGTTCTATGCCCTTAAGGTGGTCGGCGGCAAAATCGCCACCCCAGTCGAACAGGGCCAGATGTTCAAGCTGAACCGGCTCAAGAGCCGGGCGATAGTGTCCGACGTGATGTCGTCCGAAGATCGCGTCTACCTCGCGCACAAGAAAGGCATCAACGTCCTGCATGCCAACGGTGGTGCCACTTGGTACAACCAGGGGCTGTTCAAGAAACAGTTCGATTACGCGAAGCAGAACGGCACGAACATGTTCGGCATCGGCGGGAATTTCCTCCAGCATCAGATGTGGAACAACTTCGACGCCGGGCAACAGCTGTATTAATCGCCGCGCAATGCGCAGCGGACAGACATCGATGGCGCGGGGCGGATGACCAGTGAGTCGTCCGCCCCGCTGTCGTCTCGCCCGGCGCGGGGAGGCGCGGCGACACCAATCCCTTTGCCTGCCGTGGGTTGAGGAATCGAGGCGGACCAATATAATCCGCCCGCCGGGGCAGCAGTTGCGCGCGGAAGATATGGGATTGATCGTTCAAAAATTCGGCGGGACCAGTGTCGCCGACGCCGAGCGGATTCATCGCGCCGCGCGCCGCGCCATTTCCGCCAAGGAAGCCGGCAACCAGGTCGCCGTCGTCGTCAGCGCCATGGGGCACACGACCGATGAGCTGATCGCACTGGCGAAGCAGGTCTGCTCCTTCGCCGGCTGCGAATCGATTCCGCCGAAGCGCGAGCTCGACCAGCTCCTGGCGACCGG
Source organism: Phycisphaerales bacterium (assembly GCA_034666045.1). GTDB lineage: Bacteria > Planctomycetota > Phycisphaerae > Tepidisphaerales > Tepidisphaeraceae > JAICTV01. The sequence continues at coordinate 16,524 of JAXDMN010000353.1, forward strand.
GGAGCAGGTGACGATCGCGCTGATGGCGATGGCCATCCACGCGCAGGGCCACCAGGCGATCAGCTTTACGGGCGGGCAGATCGGGCTGGTCACCGACAACGCCTTCTCCAAGGCGCGCATCCAGTCGATCAACAAGCAGCGCATCCTCGAGCAGCTCTCCGGCGGGAAGATCGTCATCATCGCCGGCTTCCAGGGCGTCACGCCGGAGGGCGATTTCACCACGCTGGGCCGCGGCGGGTCGAACGCGACGCTGGTTGCGATCGGCGCGATCCTCGAATGCGACGTGTGCGAGAATTACACCGACGTCGACGGCATCTACACCGCCGATCCGCGCATCGTCAAAGGCGCGCGGAAAATCGACCGCATCAGCTATGATGAGATGCTGGAGCTGAGCGGCCTGGGCGCTTCGGTGCTGCAGACCCGCGCGGTGGAGTTTGCCAAGAAGTACAACGTCAAGATTCACGTCCGCAACAGCCAGAACGACAACGAAGGCACCTGGATCGTCGCGGAGACACCCAACATGGAACACATCGTCGTATCCGGCGCCGCCCTCAAGAAAGACCTCGCCCGCGTCACCATCAAGGGCGTCCCCGATCGACCCGGCATCGTCTTCAAGATCTTCTCCGACATCGCCGACGCAAACATCATGGTCGATGACATCATCCAGAACGTGATGGACGACAACACGGCCAATGTCAGCTTCACCGTCGAGCACGGCGACCTGGCGGACATCAGGCCGGTCGTCGAAAAACTCATCAAAGACCTCGGCCCCGGCGCCAAGGCGACCTATCAGGGCGACCTGGCGAAGGTCAGCGTCGTCGGCGTCGGCATGCGCACGCACACCGGCGTCGCGCAGCGCATGTTCAAGGCGCTGTTCGAGGCGAAGGTGAACATCCAGAACATCACGACCAGCGAGATCAAAATTTCCTGCATCATCGACAAGGAGCAGGCGAACAAAGCGCTTCAAGTCGTGCACGATGCGTTCGAGTTGGAAAAGGCGAAGTAACCGCCGCTGCGTCCCGCGCGGGCGCGGCGCGGCGGTGCGATTTTGGGGAAACTACACGAAGGGAAGGTTTTCATGTCCGAACCGACTGGCAATCCGCCTCCTGATCCGTCGTCCGTTCCGCCGCCGCCCCCGCCGCCGGGCGAGCCCGGGCAGTCGTCCTTCGGCACGCCCGGCGCCATTTATAGCGGCCCCGCGCCGACGCAGGACGATCGCACGATGGCGATGCTCGCGCACCTCGGCGGCATCCTCTTCGGCTTCCTCGGGCCGCTCATCATCTGGCTGATCAAGAAAGACCAGAGCCCGTTCGTCGACGACCAGGGGAAGGAAGCGCTCAACTTTCAGATCACGCTGCTGATCGGCTACGCCATCGGCGGCGCGACGACGTTCGTCTGCATCGGGTTCGTCATCCTGCCGGTCGTCTGGATCGCGGGACTGATCTTCGGCATCATGGGCGCGATGGCAGCCAACAAGGGCGAGGCATATCGCTATCCGTTCAATATTCGTTTCATCAAGTGATGAACGGATAGCGAACCGACGCAGCGCACAAACAAAAAGCCCCGGGATTGCAATCCCGGGGCTTTCTTTGATTTCGCAACTCGCGAATGGTCGCGCTTACCCCGCGCGGTTCAGCGGGTTCGACGCGGGATGCGGGATCGTTCCGACGTCGGCGCGCGGATGCGCGTTGTCGTAGGCTTCCTTCACCCGCGCCGTCGTCAGGTGCGTGTAGATCTGCGTCGTGCTCAGACTCTGGTGCCCGAGCAGTTCCTGAACGCTGCGCAGGTCGGCGCCGTTGTTCAGCAGGTGCGTCGCGAAGCTGTGACGCAGCGTGTGCGGGCTGATCCCGGGATCGAGGCCGGCCTGCACGAGGTACTTGTCCAGCTTGCGGCGGACCGAGCGCGTGCTCAGCGGTTCGCCGTGCTTGTTCAGGAAGACGCGCACGTTCGCCTCGTGGGCCAGCTTCGGATCGGCCTGGCGCATCTCGAGATACTTTTGCACCGCCTTGATGGCCTGGCTGCCGATCGGCGTGAGGCGGTCCTTGCGTCCCTTGCCGGTGACGCGAAGCACGCCTTCGACGAGATCGATGTCTTCCAGCTTCAGCTCGACGAGCTCGCTGACGCGGATGCCGGACGAGTAAAGCACTTCGAGCATCGCCTTATCGCGGGCGGACAACAGATCGGCGTCGCCCGGCGCTTCGAGCAGCTTCTGGACCTGCTCGAGATCGAGACACTTCGGCAGGCGCTTCTCCTGCTTCGGCGTGCGGATCGTCGCCAGCGGATTCACCGTGACGCTGCCCTTGCGAATGAGGAACTTGTAAAAGCTCCGCAGCGTCGCCAGCTTCCGGGCCGTCGTGCTCTTCGTGTAGTTCTGTGCGTACAGGTACGCGAGGAACTCACGGATCTGCAGCGGCTCGGCTTTCACATGCTTCTCGTCGGTGCTCTGCGGCGTCTCGGGGAAGACGACGTTGAGCGGCGGCTCGGCGTTGTGCTGCCCGATCTCGCCGACGAGGAACTGTCCATACTGGATCAGGTCCGCGCCGTAGCTCTTGACGGTGTAATCGGAGAAGTGCTTCTCGAGCCGCAGGTAGTCCAGGAACTGCTGGACGAGCGGCGTGAAGCGCTTGGGATTGGGGCCGGCGGCGGTGGACGACGTTTCGGTCGTCAAGTTGGCGGCGGCGTTGCTGTTGGTCACGGTTTGCATAGGCACCGATCGGGTGGCGAGCGAAAACTCCTCTTGGCGCGGCACTCCGCTTACGCACGAACGAACGGCGCAGCGGTTCCGCAGAGCTGCGGAATCCATTTTCCGCATCCCGTGCCACCCGGCCGGCGATTTCCGGGGGGACCGATCTGCCCGAACTGGCGCGATCCTCGCGCTGGCGATCGGATTTGTCGTCATCGAAGTCGCCGGGTGGTTAACCCGATAACCTCATGCTGCTTTTTTCGGCAAATACCCCTTCAGTTCTTTTGCCAAATGCTGGCCAAGTTGATGTGACAGGACCGCAGCGTCGAACCAATCGAACGTCAGCTCGCGCCGATTGACCATTTCGATCAACGATTCGAGCACCTTCGACTCCTGGCCGACCTCGTAGCGAAAGCAGAACTGCTCCTTACCTTTGACCAGGTTCAACGTCTTCATGCTGCTGCCCATTCTGAAGCTCCCGCGGGAAACGCCCGTTGCCCCGCCCGTTGCTTGTTAACGGCTAAAAGTCGCCCGGACCTTCAGTCGTCACCGTGCCCGATTGCCCACATCAAACATACAGCTGGCGGACGAGACGGGTTCATTTCGTGTCGCAAACCTGCTGCGGCCCGATCTGAATCCCGGCCCGCGCGATGCGGAACTGCATCGTTCGGCCAACACCCGTATCGTCATTTCCGGACGTGCAAGTGAGATGGAAACGTCTCAGAATCACTACGTGAGTTATCGGACGATATGCCCGGAATTCTTCAGCGCAATGCCCGCCGCTGTAGAAAATTTTGCCCGCTGCAACCCTGTCGCCCTGCCGCCACACCGCGCCGCACGTGCCCTCGATCGATTTACTGCCTGGGACGCTCGGGCGGCGGGAAGAGCGTCGACATGTTCTCGAAGATCCAACGCCCCTTGTCCTTGCGCAGCATCGTCTCGACGTCGAGCGTCGTCTTGTCGAGGTTCATCTTCACTTTCGTGAACGCATAGCGCTGCCCGGTCGCGGCGTCGTTCTGAAATTCCGCCAGGCCGTTCCACTCGGTCCCCTTGAGCTTCCCAAGCAGCTCGCTCTCACGAACGAGGTTCATCTGGCGGTTGAATCGCTCGGTGTCGACGGTCTGACGGAAGTTGTCGGAGAACATGAGGTACGCGCCGGTCATGTCGCCGGCTTTGATCTTGTCGCCGAGCTCGATGACCGCGCGGTTGATCGCCGCCCGGTCGTCGCGCGTGCGCAGGCCGCGCGTGGTTTCCTTGATGACGACGAACCCGCCGAACCCCAGCGCACACGCCAGCGCTACGGCGACCAGGCTCTTGCCGGTCTGCGTGCCGTTGCTCTGGTTGATTTGCCGCCACGCGATGATCGCGACGACGATGCAGGTGAGCGGCAGGATCAGCAGAATTTCCTCGAACAGCGTCAAAGCGCTGAAAAGCCCGAGGATCAGCGCAAAGACGGCGGCGCCATTGACCGCGACATATTCGCCGCTGCCAAGCCCGGCGGTCGTGGACATCTTGTGGAGGTGCGACAGGGGATCGTCACCCGGCGGCGATTGCGCCGGGCGAGGGTCCGTCTTCATGGGATCTGACTTGGTTTGCGACATCACGATGTAACTTCAAGTCCGCCGCCCGTGCTGGCCGATCCTAAAATCGGGCCGTGCCGCGCGGTATGGCGAGCCCGATACGCTTCGCCGCAACCGCTGTGCGGGCCGAAAGTAAGCCTACCATGAACAAACGTCAACTCATCGACGAGATCCGCCAATTCAACACCTCGGTCCGTCCGCAATTTCTCTCGCAGTTCGACGAAGAGGCGCTGCGGCAATATCTGACAAGCTTGCAGTCGGCACAGCGCAAGCACCTGAAGATCCCGGCATGGATCAGGCAGCAGCCGAAGTTGAAGATGGTTTCCTGATGCGTGGTGATTGATGAGTGGTGATTGAAAAGCAAAAAAACCCCTCCTTTCAATCACTACTCATCAATCACCACCTCTCAGATCTGATAATCCACCACAAACTCCTGCTGCCGCATGCTCTTCGGCCTGCGGTCTCGGTATTTCAGCTTCGGCGGCTCCGCGCTCACCTGATTGAGCGGCGGCACGCTCGAAGTGATGAAGACGTTGCCGCCGATCGTCGCCCCCCTGCCGATGACCGTTTCGCCACCCAAAATCGTAGCCCCCGCGTAGATCGTGACGTCGTCTTCGATCGTGGGATGGCGCTTCTGTCCACGTAAGAGTTGTCCAAATCCCGGCGCCAGTGCGCCGAGCGTCACGCCCTGGTAGATCTTCACGTTCTCGCCGATCTGCGTCGTCTCGCCGATGACGACGCCGGTGCCGTGGTCGATGAAAAATCGTCGCCCGAGCTGCGCGCCCGGGTGGATGTCGATGCCGGTGAGACTGTGCGCGTGCTCGGTCATGATGCGCGGCAGCAGCGGCACCGCCAACTTGTAGAACTCATGCGCGAGCCGCTGGACCGAGATCGCGTACAAGCCGGGATACGAGAAGATCGTTTCGTCGGTGCTCTGCGCCGCCGGATCGCCGTCGAACGCGGCTTGCACATCCGTCGCGAGCAGGTCGCGCACACGCGGAATCCGTTCCAGAAACGTGGCGACGATGCGGGCGGATTCCGTGTCGCAATAGTCGCAGCGCTCGTTGCCGCCGTTGGTGCCTGGGATCTGCTCGCGATAGCGAAGGCAGAATCGCACCTGCTCGTACAGCGTGTCCGACAACTCAATCACCAACTCGCCGAGTCGAAACGGGACGTTGTCGCTCGTCAGCCCCTGCTTGCCGAAGTAGCCGGGGAAAATGAGCTGCCGCAGCTTCTCGATCGCGCCGACGATCGCCTCGCGGCTCGGCAGGAAGACGCGATTGAGATGCTGGAGATGTGGGTGCTGGTCGACGACGTTGCGCACGATGCCGTCGACGAGCGCTGGAAGCTTTTTGCTGAGTTCTTTGCGGTCCATCGTGTCACCGAGGAGTCAAGTGGGCGGTTCGATTGGGCAACTGGAGCGTAGGTCGCGCCCATCAGGCGCGACACATACAGCGACACGAATGACCGCTGGCAGGCAGGAATCGCATAAGCGAACAAATCATAGGCTATTGCCGCCGGAACCGCCAAACCAATAATGGCGGCCCGCATGGAAGCATTGATGCTGGGCGTTTCGGGACTTCGCGGCACGGTCGGCGGCACGCTTACGCCGCCGGTGGTGACGCAACTGGCCGCGGCGTTCGCGGTCTGGCTGAAGGAGACGCGCAAGCCGCTGAATGGCACGCATTTTCGCGTGGTCGTCGGGCGGGATTCGCGGCCGAGCGGCTCATGGGTGCGCGACGCGGCCGTCTCCGCGCTCGCGGCCAGTGGGGTTGAGGTGATTGACCTCGACATCGTGACGACGCCCGGGGTGGCGATGATGGTGAGCCGGGTTGGTGCGGATGCGGCGCTGATTGCGACGGCGTCGCATAATCCGATTCAGTGGAATGGTCTTAAATATTTGAACGCGGATGCGGTGGCGCTTCCGCCGGCTGAAGCTGGACGGCTTAGCCAGTTGTTTGCGGAGGGGCGCAGCGAATACGTGCGCGTCGAGCAGAACATTGCGCCGACGAAAAATTCGGAGACGCACGCGTTGCACGTGAAGCGCGTGCTCGACCGCCTGGACGTGAACGGCATCTCGACGAAGCGCTTCAAGGTCGTGCTTGACAGCGTGAATGGCGCGGGTTGCGTCGCGACGGCGACATTGCTCAACAAGCTCGGCTGCCAGCTCGTCCATCTCAACGCGACGCCGGACGGTCAATTCCCCCACGAGCCGGAGCCGACGGAAAAAAACCTCACCCAACTCGCCGCCGAGGTGAAGCGGCAGAAGGCGTCGGTCGGTTTCGCACAGGACCCGGACGCCGACCGACTCGCCATCGTCGACGAGAACGGCGTCTACATCGGCGAAGAATATTCGCTCGCGCTGTGCGCCGCGTACATCATGGGCAAGAAGGAAGGGTGCGTCGCGGTCACGAATCTGTCGACCAGCCGCATGATCGACGACATCGCCGCCAAGTGCGGCGGAAAAGTCGTTCGCACGGCGGTCGGCGAAGCGAATGTCGTCCAGGCGATGCTCCGCGAGAACTCCATCATCGGCGGTGAAGGCAACGGCGGCGTGATTGACCCGCGCATCGTCCCGGGCCGCGACAGCCTCGTCGGCATGGGGTACGTCCTGTCGCTGATGGCGTCGACCGGCAAGACGATCAGCCAGCTCGTCGCGGAAATGCCGCGCTACGAGATCGTGAAAACAAAGTTCGAGTGCCGGCGTGAGGATGCGAACCGCGCCGTAGAAGCGCTGAAGAAGGAATTCGCGCACGAAAACGTCGATACGCAGGATGGGATTCGGATCGACTGGAAGAACGCATGGGTTCACGCGCGTCCAAGCAATACCGAACCGATCATGCGCATCATCGCGGAAGCGCCGGATCGCGCGACTGCGGATGAAAAAATCGCGTCCGTGCAGCGCGTGGTCGATGCTGTCCTTCGGAAACCGTGATCCACATAGTCAGCTCATTTAGCCACGTCGCTTGCGACGCGCGTTCACGTTCGAACTTCGCGATCCATGCAACTTTTCCTGGAACGGTCGCACGTCGCAAGCGACGTGGCTAAATGAGGGGGAGCGACGTTGAGGTTGACGCGGACGACGTCGTCGTCGCGGGCGCGCTCGCATCCGCGCGTTCCTGTTCTTTGCGCCGAAGCTGTCCACATGCCGCGTCGATATCGCGTCCGCGCGATTTTCGAACGTGCGCATTCACCCCCGCGCTGCGCAGGATTTCCTGAAACGCGATCACATCCCGCGACACGGGACGTTTGTACGGTAAACCGGTCACCTCGTTGTAGCGGATCAGGTTCACGTTCGCGCGCATCGTCTTGCACAGCTTCGCCAGCTCGCGGGCGTGCTCCGGGCGATCGTTTACGCCGGACAAGAGAATGTACTCGAGCGTGATCTCGCGGCCGGTGCGATCGAAGTACACGCGGCACGCTTCAAGAATGTCGTTCAGCGCGAAATGCTCCGCCCAGGGGATCAGCTCGCGGCGCAGCGGCTCGTTCGGCGCGTGAAGCGAGAGCGCGAGATTGATCGGCAGTTCTTCCTCCGCGAGTTGCCGCATCTTCGACGGGACGCCGACGGTCGAGATCGTGATTCGGCGGGCGCCCATGTTGAAGCATTTTGGGTCGTTCAAGATGCGGATCGCCTGCATGACGTTCGCGTAGTTGGACAGGGGTTCGCCCATGCCCATGAAGACGACGTTGGAGATGTGAGGGGCGCGATCGTCACTGGGATTGCGGACTGCGTCCGCACCGGACTCGTAGAGTCCGGCTCTGTCCCTGGCGCGGTCGAGAGGTTTTGGGTTCGCGAGGATTTGATTCAAGCGGTAGACCTGCTCGACGATCTGCCCCGCCGAGAGGTTTCCTTTGACGCCGTTCACGCCGCTCGCGCAGAACTTACAGCCGACCGGGCAGCCCACTTGCGAGCTGACGCACGCCGTGCGGCGTTCGCCGTCCGGGATCATGACCGTTTCCGCCTGCGCGCCGTCCGGCCACGCCAGCAGGAGCTTGATCGTTCCGTCGTTGCTGATCTGCTGGGAGACGATGCGAGAAGTCGTGACATCCGCGCGCTCCGCCAGCGCTTGCCGATCGAGCTTGCCGAGGTTCGACATTTCGGCCGGCTGATCGACGAGCTTGGAATAAACCCAGTCGCGCACCTGCTGCGCCCGAAACGTCGGCCAGCCCCATTGCTGGACCTGGGCATCGAACTCCTCGGCACGCAGGCCAAGAAAATGCAGTTTTTGAGAAGTCAGGAGGTCGAGAGGCATACCATTTACAGTACGTCGTGGCGTTGATTGAGGTCATCGCATGGGGCCCAATGGAATTGCGCCCCGCCAGGGTCAGTTTTGTGCGTTGACCGTACGGACGGTAGCTGGTTTGCTGAAGGCGTGCAAATGAACCTGTCCACCCACAAAAGCGACAGCGCATCCCGCGCCGGCGATGGGCGGAAGCTGAACCCCGACGTCGCGGGCGACAGCGGCACGCGCGGCGGCGCCGCCGCCAAGGTCGCCAGCGCGACCGCCAAGCCGGTCATGCGCGAAGAGCCTACCGACGAACAACTCCTCGCGGCATATCGCGCCGGCGACAAGAGTAAATTCGCCGTCCTCGTCCTGCGCTATCAACGCGAGCTTTACCACTTCCTCGTCCGCTTCCTCGGCGACCGCGCCGCAGCGGAGGATGTCTTCCAGGAAACGTTTCTCCAGGTTCATCAATCCGCCGATCAATTCGATCCGTCGCGACGCTTCCGCCCGTGGCTCTTCACGATCGCCGCCAACAAGGCGCGCGATCTGATCCGCAGCAACGCGCGCCGCCCGACGAATCCGCTGTCGGCGTCGATCAGCTCGGGCGATGAAGACAGCGGCGAGTTCATCGATTTGATGCAGGCCGCCACCACCATGCCGGGCGAGCCGATGGAGCGCGAGGAGCTTCAGCAGCAGGTGCAGAAGACCGTCATGGGGATGCCGGAGCACCTCAGGGAAATCCTTTTGCTGTCGTATTTCCACCAATTTCCGTACAAGCAGATCGGCGACATCCTCGATATTCCGCTGGGAACCGTGAAATCCCGCTTACACGCCGCCGTCGCCCATTTCGCCGATCGTTGGCGGTCGACGAACCACGGGAAATTGGCGTCGTAGGCAACTGTGTGTAATGCCCGGTATGGACCTGTCGTCATGGTCCGGTAGTGCACATCGAAAGTCCGTTTAACCAGGCCGGTACTTGCGACATTGACGTGACATCGCTCTAATTCGGGGCCGTTTCGTCACATCGCATTCAGCTCGCGTAAAGGGTTGGCAGGGTCAGTACCGGTTCTTGAGAGAAGTCAGGGGTATGTCCATGACACGGAAGTTGAACGAAGCCGATCGGGCTGCGGTTGACATGTTGTTCGACCGAACCAGCGCCGCCAGCAACGGCAACGGCAATTCCAACGGCAACGGCGGCGATAACGTCGTCACGATGGCCAGCGCGGTCGCCGAAGAGCGTCTTTCCGCCGTCCAGCGGATTTTATCGACGCTCGATTTGATGCCCGCGCCCGAGCCGTCGCCCGACCTGGCCGTGCGAACGCTGCAACGCGTCGCCCGCGATGGCGGAATGCCGGCAACGATGCAACCGCCGGCGACGGCGCCTTTCATCGATCCGACGCAGCCGATGGCGTAACGCCTCCCGCGCTCGACGCGCCGCGACGTTGCTACGACAAGAATGGCTTGGTCATCTCGATCGAGACGACCAAGCCTTTTTCATTTCTGCGATTTTGAGAGTGAGTTCGGTCACCGAGCGATCGCTTCGGCGACAGCCGGGGAAGTTTGAAGCGATCGCCCAGGCTCGGATGAGAAGCACGAAGCACGAAATGCGAAATCCGAAACAAATTCGAAGCACGAAGGGGAAATGTTGAGACCGCAGGAGTCTCGTTTCAGTCATTTCTTCGTTTGAATTTCGTGCTTGTTTCGGATTTCGGATTTCGTGCTTCGGATTTGTTCCCGACCCCCGATGGTCATTGCCGCCACGCCCGTCGCATTGGCCGCGTTTTGCATCGCCGACGACTTTGGAGTCGTCCGAGCGCGGAAACGTGCGGCGGCCGCACCGGGCCGACGCGTTTTTTACTCCCGGCCCGGCCACGCGTTAGGCCGGCTTTTTCCGACCTCCGCGCGAAAAATAACGACTTACAAACGTCGGCCGGAGTAGTAGGAATTGCCATTTTCGACCGCCGCCACCTCCGCCTAACCGGTTAACCGGGCGGTTAACACCCGGCCGAGCGCTCGGCCGCGCTCAAAACCTCTCAAATCATCCCGCCGGCCTCCCGCCCGCCGAGGCGTTTTGATTCCATTTCGATGGTTCGGGCCGCGGATTAGTGTGAGTTTGCGGTTGGTTAACACGGAGTCGTCGCATCGAACCCACAGAGCCAAGATTGATAAAAAGAGGGAGCCTTTTCGTCGATGCAGACCGGCGAGGTCAATGTGGGGCTCTCCTAATGCAGCGCAAAAAATGACGCCCCGTCGAAGCCCGACGGGGCGTGCAAAAAGTTGGTAAAGGAGCTAAAATGCTCCTACGGGTCGGATACGTTTACGCAACCATATCGTCTCCTTTGACGAGTCGAAAACGAGCATATAGAGATATCGGGACTATGCCAAATATTTCAATCCTTATTATTTTGGCGCTCTTTTTGACATCCCTGTCAAATCCGGCCCCTTCATTAGCTGTTCTGGCTCCAACTGAGGGTGAGAATACGTTAAGACCGCATAGTGCGTCAAGCGAGCAAACTACGAGCCGAGCCGGAACACCTCAGTGGATTGTAGGTGTTCGACCTTGGGCCGAATTGGCCTATTTTATCAGCACCATCCTGCTTCTGCTTGTTGCAGTTTACGGAGCGAAGCAGATTGGATTTCTGCAAGCACAGATCAGTATGCTACGAGAGCAGATCATATTGCTAAAGCACGATGTAAATACCCGCAATCTTCGGGCGGCAAAGGAACAGGCGCTAGCTTATTGCGACCGCTTTAGTAGGTATGTGCTCCTCCGCCGAAAGTTTGTACGCAAAGCAGAGCACGCGAAGCTAACGCTGTTCAGCGGAGCGACGAATGCCGACTTCACCGACGAGGCGTTGGATGCCAACGCCGAAAGGATCGTTGACGAGAAATTGAAATTGGATGAATGCATTGCAACTCTCAATGAGTTGGAATTGATTGCTATGGCCTTCATTTCTGGCGTAGCCGATGAAGGTGAAGGATTTAACACGATCGGCCATGGGTTTTGTGCGACAGTTGCAACTCATTACGATATCATTGCAATTCAAGGCCGACGACGATCCAGCTTTAAGAACATTCGAGCACTCTACAAAATTTGGTCGTCCCGCTCACAGCTCGCCGAAATCGAAAAGGAGCGACATCGTCTTGAGGTCCGCGCGAAGGCAACGCCAAATCACAAAATTAGCCCCCTTGGGCTTGAGGGATCTTTGGCCGCGCATTGAAAAGGTTGCGCCCGACCGGCACTCTTAGTACATTCCCCACCCGGCGCACCAGCCGACTCGAGTTTATCTCCCCCTCAACTCCCGGATGATCCCATCCGTCGTCAGCAGCAAGCCGTGTCCTGTATGCCCGCGCTCATTCCAGCACGCCGAACGTCACCAGGACCGCCTCTTGCCGCGGCGTGCAGGCGGCGTGTAGGTCCTTTTGCGCGGCGGCGAGTTCGGCGCGCGCGGCGTCGCGGGCCGCGCGCATGGCGGCGAGGTGGGTGAGGAGGTCGGCGTCGCTTTCGTCCTTGTCGAGCGCGGCGCGGAGTTGTTGCATGGCTCGGCCGGCGGGAGATTCGACGGTTGCGGGGGCGGCGGCGGCGCTCTGGCGTTGAAGGGCGGCGGCGACGTTAGGGGGCGGGGTGCCTTTGATCATCGGGGCGCTGCTGAAGGACATGGCCGCGCCGGTGCGCGCGTTGCGCTGGGCTTCGAGGACTTTTTCGATTTTGGGCCAGAGGGATTTCCACTGGGCGTCGTCGAGCGCGAGCTTTTCGCGGAGGGCGGTCATGGTCAGGTGGCGGAATCGGAGGGGGTCGGAGCCGGAGCCGCTGATAGAGCCGGAGGCGCCGCCGGGGGGCTGCGCGGGGGTCGGCGGCGGCGCGGGCGGCGCGGCGGCGGCGAGCGACAGCGTCATGAAAAACGTCAGGACGATCGAGGGGATTGGGAAACGAAAACGCATGGACCTGCTCCTGTTCGCGGGAGAGAAATCGCCGATGCTGGGGTCGTGGGAGGACTGTCGCGCGAGATCGGGAGAGGGACAAAAAATTTCATTGGTTCCTGGTTTTTGGTTTGGGTCATTGGTCGCTAGAGCGATGCACGCTCGGGTGTGACGACAGACACAGGCATTGTCATCCTGAGAGGGTGTTTAAGAAATCGCTTTTCACGTGGCATGGGCGCCTCGCCCATGCATTCGCGGCGGCCAGCCGTTTCTGTGACGCAACGAAGAGCCGCTGGCGCGGCAAGATGCATGGGCGAGGCGCCCATGCCACGACTTTTCAGACACGCTCTGAGGTACCCCGAAAGATCTGCGTGATTCGTCGTTCGGTGCCAGATCCTTCGGGGTACCTCAGGATGACAATACGCGGAAGTCGAAACGCTACCGGCAGTGGCGCGCCGCACTCGTTACGGGTCATCCGGTTGTCGGCAGCTTCGAGAGGGATGCGACCAGATGATCGACCTCGGCATCAGAATGTTCGCAGGAAAGCGTGATCCGCAAGCGGCTTGTCCCGCGGGGAACCGTCGGAGGGCGGACGGGGAGGACGAGCAGCCGGTCGCGGAAGAGCGCGTCGGCGGCGGCGATCGCGGCGGATTCTTCGCCGAGCAGGATGGGGATGATGGGGGAATCGCCGGGCGGGAGTTTTAGCTGCTCGCGGACGCGGGTGGCGAGGTGGCGGACGCGCTGTTGGCGGTGCGGTTCGTCGCGCATCACCTGGAGGGCGGCTTCGGCGGCGGCGGGGATCATGGGGGGGACGCTGGTCGAATAGAGGTAGGGGCGGCCGAAGTTCATCAGCGCGTCGCAGAAGTTTTTGCTGGCGCAGACCGCCCCGCCGAGGCAGCCGAGACTTTTTGAAAGCGTGACGATGAAGAGATCGACGTCGTTCGTCGCGCCGACTTCGGCGGCGTACCCTGAGCCGTGCGGGCCGTAGACGCCGCTGCCGTGGGCTTCGTCCACCAGGAGGAGGAATGGTTTTTGGCGCTTTAAGTCGGCGAGGGCGCGGAGCGGAGCGGGATCGCCGTCCATGCTGAAGATGGATTCGGTGATGACGACCTGGAGTTCGTCGGTGTCGTCGCGCGTGTTGAGTAGTCGGTCGAGTTTGGTCAGGTCATTGTGGGCAAAGACGCGAAGCGGCAAGCGGCTGCCGCGCACGGCGTCGATCAAGGACGCGTGCGCGAGTTTGTCGAGGAGAAAGCGGACGCGCTTTCCAGTTACTTCGGCGACGGCGGCGATCGTCTGGACGGCGGCGAGGTTCGCCTGGTAACCGCTCGGGAGCAGCACGGCGGATTCAGTCCCCTTCCAGCGCGCCAGCGCGTTTTCGGCGCTGGCGTGGAGCGTGGTGTGCCCGGTGATCAGCGGTGACGCGGCGGCGCCGGCGCCAAAATTGCGCGCGGCGTGTGCGATCGCTTCGATGACGCGCGGGTGATGGGTCAGGCCGAGGTAGTTGTTCGAGCTGAAGTTGACGTATTGAACGCCGTCGATTTCGACGTGGACGGCGTCGAGGGGGCGGAGGGTTTTGTGGCGTCGTAAGAGGTTTGCGGCGCTGCGGGCGGCGAGGGCGGCAAAGAGGAGGGAATCGAAGGCGTCTTGGGACATCCGGTTCGGCTTCAGCGAGGGGGACCGGCGGCGGAGCCGCGCGGCTCTGGTTCGCGGACGGGAGCCCAGCGGCTCGGCCGCGGGATCTTCACCGCGGGATCCTCACTTCCGGATCTATAACTTGTTCGTGGTTTATACCGAGTCGTTGCCGTTTTCGTCGTCGTCGCCGTGCTCGGCCATTTCGGCGACGTCGCCGGCCTCATCGTCGATCACGACGCCGGTCAGCGCGGCGAGGCGCTGCTTCATCAGGCGGCCGACCTTGAACTTGACGGTGCGCTTTTCCGGGACCTCGACGGGCTCGAGCGTCTTGGGATTCTGGGCTTTTCGGGCCTTGCGGAGCTTGGTCTCGAACACGCCGAAGTCGCGGAACTCCAAGCGGTTGCCTTTCCCGAGCTCGTTGACGACTTCATCGAGGAACTGCTGGACGACCTTCTTGACCTGCACGCGCCGGTGGCCGGTGCCGTCGGCGATGCGATCAATCAGTTCTTTCTTGGTAATCGTGGCCATGCCGCGCCTCGCGATGAATGGTAACCCGCGGTGGATAACAGACTTATTAACTATGATGCCGAAGTTCGGCAAATTCAAGCACGAAATGTGACGTAAGTCAGCTAACTGACGTGCGTAAGAATGGCAGAGTCTCCCCAGATTTGCAAATTACGGCTTCTGACCGCTCAGATCGCCTTATTTCGGGCCAAAGCGGACGCTGAGCCCGCCGTCGACATAGATGGTTTGGCCGGTGATATAGCGCCCGGCGGGGCTGCATAAGAGGAGCGCGACGCCGCCGGCGTCTTCGGGGAGGCCGACCCGGCCGACGGGAATGCGCCGCCCCGCCGCTCGCCGCTGGGCGGCGGTCTTGAGCTGCGGATTGCGGAGGGTGTGAAAGTAGCCGGGCGCGAGGTTGTTGACGGTGACGCCGTCGGCGGCGAAATCACGCGCAAGGGCGATCGTCATGTTCTCCAGCGCCGCCTTGCTCATCGCATACGCGAGCATGGTTTCGTTGCCGGTCATCTGCTGGATCGAGCCGACGTTGACGATGCGGCCCCAGCGCTGCTTGCGCAAGATTGGTTCCGCCTCCTGGCAGAGGCGGATGGGCGTGAAGAGATTCGCCTGCATCGTGCGCTGGAATTCTTTTTGGACGAGTTTGGTCCAGTGCTGGGTGCTTTGGATGGAGGCGTTGTTGATGAGGATGTGGAGGCCGCCTAGTTTTTTGAAGGTGTCGCGGATGAGTTTCGGCGCGAGGGCGGCGCGGGTGATGTCTCCGCCGAGGGCGATGGCGCGGACGCCGGATTTTTGCAGCGCGTCGGCGGCTTCGCGGGCGACGTCGAGATCGAGATCCTGGATCGCGACGGCGCATCCGGCGGACGCCAGCGCGCGGGCGATGCCGAGGCCGATGCCGCGACCGGCGCCGGTGATCAGCGCGATGCGATCCTTGAGACTGAAATCCGGCGGTTGCACTGAAGTACTTGACGTGCTCATGATCGCGCCCCCGCCAGCGTTTGCCAG
>JAXDMN010000354.1:0-13462 GCA_034666045.1 Phycisphaerales bacterium
CGGCGAAGGCGCGGGCGGATTATCTCCTCGCGATCGCCGCGGAGCTCAACCGTCGCGGCGAAGAAATCGCGAAATTGGTCACACAAGAGAACGGCAAGCCACTTTCCCAGAGCCGCGGGGAGGTGGCGATGTCGGTCGACCATCTGCGCTGGTTCGCGGAAGAGTGCCGCCGCGCGTACGGACGGATGATCCCGCACCAGACGCCGGGCAAGCGGAATTTCGTCATCAAGCACCCGGTCGGCGTGGTCGGCGCGATCTCGCCGTGGAACTTTCCGCTCGTGCTCAGCGTCAGAAAAATCGCGCCCGCGCTGGCGGCGGGGTGTCCGACGATCCTGAAGCCTGCCAGCCAGACGCCGTTGTGCAACATCGCCTTCGCCGAGTGCTGCGACGCGGCGAAGCTCCCGAAGGGCGTGTTCCAGCTCGTCATCGGCGCGGCGTCAATGATCGGCGAAGAATTTTTGTCGAATCCGATCTGCCGGAAAATCACGTTCACCGGCTCGACCGAAGTCGGCCAGAAATTGATCGCCGGCGCGGCGCGGGATGTGAAGCGGCTGTCGCTCGAGCTCGGCGGCCATGCGCCGTGCATCGTGTTCGACGACGCCGACCCGAATCGCGCCGTTGAAGGCGTGCTCATGGCCAAGTTCCGCAACACCGGGCAATCGTGCATCGCCGCCAATCGCATTTACGTGCAGGCCGGCATCTACGACCGCTTCGTCGCCGCGTTCGTGGAGCGGACGAAAGCGCTCAAAACCGGAAATGGGCTCGAAGGTGAGCAGGACATCGGCCCGGTCGTGAACGAGAAGGGCCTCAAATTTGCGCTGGATCAGATCGAAGACGCGAAACAGCGCGGCGCAAGAATTCTGACCGGCGGCAAGCGTCTTAATCGTGCGGGGTTCTTTCTCGAGCCGACGGTGATCGCGGATGTGCCGGACGACGCCTCCTGCATGCACGAAGAAACCTTCGCCCCGGTCGCCCCGATCGTGCGATTCGAGCGCGAGGAAGACGCGATCCGCAAGGCGAATGATTCGCCCTTCGGCCTGAGCGCCTACGCGTTCACGTCGAACCTCGACCGCATGTTCCGCGTCGCGGAAAAACTCGAGGCCGGCACGATCGGCATCAACGATGGCGTCCCGACGACCAGCAACGCGCCGTTCGGCGGCATGAAACACAGCGGCTGGGGCCGCGAGCTCGGCAGCGAAGGGTTGGACGCATTTCTGGAGACGAAGCACGTTTCGATTGGCGTGATCGAATGACCGCAGTCATGCCCGCTTATCTCGACGTTTCGCCGCAGCGCCTCGGGGAAGGCACGCCCGTGCGCGTTCGCATCGTCGGCGACATGGCGGCGGTTGCGCGCGACATGGCGGACGTGATGCTCGAAGAAATCCGCCGCGCGGAGCGCGATGGTCGCGAGGCGACGTTCATTGTCCCGGTCGGCCCGGTCGATCAGTTTCCGATCCTCGCCGAGCGCATCAACCGCGAGCACGTCGACCTCCGCGACGTCTGCTTCATCAACATGGACGAATACCTGAGCGATGAAGACCGCTGCATCGACCTCGATCATCCGCTCAGCTTCCGCGGCTACATGAATCGGCTCTTTTACGATCGGCTGAATCCGGAACTCGCGCCGCGCGTGGAGAATCGCGTCTTCCCCGATCCATTCGACTGCGCGGCCGTGCAAAAAATCGTCGACAAGCGCGGCGGCGTCGACGTCTGCTTCGGCGGGATCGGCATCAATGGCCACATCGCCTTCAATGAGCCGCCGGAGCCGGACGAGGAAATCAGCAACGACGCCTTCGCGCAGCTAGCGACGCGCGTGCTCTCGCTCACGCGCGAGACGCGCACGATCAACAGCGTCACCGTCGGCGGCGAGATCGCGGTCATCCCGCGGCGGGCGGTGACTGTCGGAATGAAAGAATGCCTCGCGGCGCGCAAGCTGCGCTTCTACTGCAACCGCCCGTGGCAGAGCGCCGTTGTACGACGCGCGCTGCACGCTCCGATCACCGCGGCGTGTCCGGCAAGTTTTCTGCGGACGCACGCGGACGCGGAGATCGCCGTCGCCGATTACGTCGCCGCCAAACCGGAGATTCGCCTGCGATGAAGCTGTCATTCGCCGACGAACGCGTGCTGGCCGTGATGGCGCATCCGGATGATGCGGAGTTGCTCTGCGCCGGCGCGCTCGCCCGTGCGAAAGCGGACGGCGTGGCGATCGGCATCGTCGTGATGTGTCGCGGCGACAAGGGCGCGGGATCGGCGACGAAAACCGAAAACCTCGACCAGCTTCGCCACGACGAGGCCGCCGCGGCGGCGAGCGTCATCGGCGCGACGCTCTTCTGGTTCGGCGCGGGCGACGGGGAATTGTTCGATTCACTGGAAAATCGCCGGAGTCTGATCGAAATTTATCGCAGGTTCCGCCCGACGCTGGTGATCGCCCACGCGGCCGAGGATTATCACCCGGACCACCGGGCCGCGTCCGCAATCGCGGAGGCGGCAACGTGGCTGGCGGCTTCGCGCGGGCACGTGACCGCGTCGCCCGCGCTGGACGCGCCCCCGAAACTTTGGTTCGCGGATACGCTGAATATGGCGGGTTTTGCCCCGGAGTTTTTCCTAAATGTCGGCGATCAGTTAGAAATGAAGAAGCGCATGCTCGCGTGCCACCGCTCGCAGCTCGATCGCGGCAGCGACGGCGATTTCGCGCCGTTGCAGGACCTGATGCTGCGGCAGGCGGCCGCGCGCGGCGCCCAGGCGGGCGTCGTCGCCGCCGAGGCTTTTCGGTGGCACCATGCGTTCAAACGCGCGGGCGCATTCTGACGGTAAAGCGAAGAGAGACGAATATGATTTTGAAAGGAGCCATGAGGTGATTCAGTTTTTAGTGCACGACAAACGCGACAGCGTTGGTGTCGCTGTCGTCGATGTGAAGGCCGGGCAGACGCTGGAAGGGCGAAGTCTCGACACGAACGAGACCGTTCGCGCCAAGGCCAACATGGACATCCCGCTCGGTCACAAGATCGCGCTGAAAGATTTCAAGCCGGGCGACACGATCCTCAAGTACGGCTGCGACATCGGCAAGGTCGTCGAGCCAATCCGCACCGGCGATCACGTGCATGTTCATAACGTCAAAACGAAAAGGTGGGCTTAGGGATTTGCAATTTGCGATTGCCGATTTGCAATTTGAATTGCATCTCCAATCGCAAATCGCAAATTGCAAATTGCAAATCTGAAAGTGAGTGTGTGTGTATGGCGATCAATCGCAAAGTCATGGCGTACCGCCGCGAGAACGGACGCGTCGGTGTTCGTAATCACGTGATCATTCTGCCAGTCGACGACATCTCCAACGCCTGCGCGGAGAAAGTCGCGGCGATGGTGCCGGGGACGCTGCCGCTGCCGCACGCGTACGGGCGGTTGCAGTTCGGCGAAGACCTCGACCTGTTCTTCCGCACGATCATCGGCACGGGCGCGAATCCGAATGTCGCCGCCGTCGTCGTCATCGGCATCGAGCCGGGATGGACGCAGCGGATCGTGGACGGCATCAAGAAGACCGGCAAGCCGGTCGAAGGTTTCGCGATCGAGCGTCGCGGCGATCTTCAGACCGCGACCGACGCCGCCCGCGTCGCGCAGAAATTTTTGCAGGACGCCAGCGAGCTTCAGCGCACGCAGTGCGACTTCAAGGATCTCTACATCTCCGTGAAGTGCGGCGAATCGGATACGACGACAGGCCTTTCTTCTTGTCCGACCGTCGGCAACGTGCTGGATAAGCACTGCGATGCGGGCCTCGCGTCGTTTGGCGAAACGTCCGAACTCACCGGCGGCGAGCACATCGTCAAATCCAAAGCGGCGAACAAAGAAGTCGAACAAAAATTCACCGCGATGTTCGATGATTACCAGAAGCTGGTCTTCGAGCAGAAGGCCGGCACCGATCTGTCGGAATCGCAGCCGACCAAGGGCAACATCATCGGCGGCCTGACGACGATCGAAGAGAAAGCCCTCGGCAACATCG
Organism: Phycisphaerales bacterium; assembly: GCA_034666045.1. Classification (GTDB taxonomy): domain Bacteria; phylum Planctomycetota; class Phycisphaerae; order Tepidisphaerales; family Tepidisphaeraceae; genus JAICTV01. The sequence goes on from JAXDMN010000354.1 coordinate 3,995, forward strand.
AAAAGCTCGGCAAGCGCACGAAGTTCATCGACGCGCTCCAACCGGCCGAGGCGCCGGCGAAGGGGCCGGGGCTCTACTTCATGGACACGAGCTCCGCCGCGGCGGAAGCGGTGACGTTGTGGGCGGCGAGCGGCGCGGTGGTGCACCTGTTCCCGACCGGTCAGGGGAACGTCATCGGCAATCCGATCGAGCCGGTCATCAAAATCTCCGGCAACCCGATCACGATCTCGACGATGCGGGAACACATCGACCACGACGTCTCTGCGATCCTGCGCGGCGAAAAAACCGTCGACCAGGCGGGCGATGAGCTGATCGAAATCATCACCCGCACTGCAAATGGCCGGCTGACGTGCGCCGAAGCGCTGGGGCATCGCGAGTTCGTGATGACAAAGCTGTATCGAAGCGCTTGAGGAGATTTACTCCCTCTTCCCGGTACTCCGGGGAGAGGGCAGGGGAGAGGGGCGAGCGGCGTACGAGTGCTATCGACGTTCGACTCCTCACGTCGCTCGCCCCTCTCCCCAACCCTCTCCCCCGAGTACGTGGGAGAGGGAGAAGAAAGACAGTATGGATCGATACGCGCCGGCAATTTTGAAATCGTTAGCGATCGATATCGCTCGCGCCGCCGGTGTCGACGGCGCGGATGCGGCGATCCTCGCGGATTCGCTCGTCGCTGCCGATCTCGCCGGCACGAGCACGCACGGACTCTCGCGCCTCGCGATCTACGTCCGGCGGATTCGCAATAGCGTGATCGATCCGCGCGCGAAGCTCACCATCGAGCGCCAGCGCGCCGCGACGCTCGCCGTCGATGCCGGCAACGGGCTCGGCCAGGTGCAGGCGTGGCGGACGCTCGAGCGTCTGATCCCGATGGCGCGCACCGCCGGCGTCGCGTCGGCGACCATCCGCAACTCGCAGCACTTCGGCGCCGTCAGCTATTACTGCAATCGCGCGGCCGATGAAAATATGATCCTGCTCGCCACGACCAGTTGCGAGCCGGCGATGAGCCCGGCGGGCGGGTGCGAGGCGTTCTTCGGCACCAATCCCATCGCCGCCTCCTTCCCGACCGGAAAAGATTTTCACGTCAAGGTCGATCTCGCGACCTCGCTCGTCGCGCGCGGCAACATCATCGCAGCGCAGAAAAAGGGCGAGTCGATCCCGCTCGGGTGGGCGCTCGATCCCGAAGGCAATCCGACGACTGACGCCTCGCAAGCGCTGCTCGGCACCGTGCTGACGATGGCAGGGCACAAGGGTTACGCGCTGGCGCTGATGGTCGAAGTGCTGTCGAGCGTCCTCTCCGGCTCGGCCATCGGCTCGAACATCGGATCGATGTACAAGAATCTCGACCGCAAGCAGGACGTCGGCCACTTCTTCTGCCTGCTCGATATCGATGCGTTCATGGACGTTTCGGAATTCAAGCAGCGCATCGACGAGATGATCGACCGCATCAAATCATGCCGGAAACGGCCGGGCGTGGAAGAGATCCTCGTGCCGGGCGAACGGTCCGCGCGAACGACGCGCGAAAATCAGGAGCGCGGCGTGAAGCTCGATCCGGCGACGCTCAAAGAGCTGCGGCAACTCTGCGACGAATACAAAATCAATTGGCCCCTGGCGGAATACGCGGCGGCTTAGCCCATGGCTGACATTGTCGTGACGGAAAACATCGCGGGCGAAGAGATGGACGCGCTGACGCGCGCCTTCGACATCTCGGTCGATCCGCAACTCTGGAAGTCCCCGGAAAAACTTCACGCGGCGGTCGGGAACGCGCGGGCGATCATCGTCCGCAACCAGACCAAGGTCGACCGCGAGCTGATCGCCTCCGCGAAGCGGCTGGAAGTCATCGGCCGCGCGGGCGTGGGACTCGACAACGTCGACGTGAAGGCGGCCAGCAACGCCGGCGTCGTCGTCGCGTTCACGCCCGAGCAAAACGCGATCTCCGTCGCCGAGCTGACCATTGGCCTGATGCTGTCTCTCGCGCGGATGATCCCGGCCGCGGACGCCAGCACCAAGGCGGGCAAATGGGAGCGGCAGACTTTCACCGGCACGGAACTGTTCGGCAAAACGCTCGGCCTGATCGGCCTCGGGCGGATCGGCTTCCTCGTCGCGACGCGGGCGCGGGCGTTTGGGATGAAGACCCTCGCGCATGACACGTTCGTGAGTTCCGATTCCGTCCGGGTTTCCGAATCGGGCGCCACGCTCGTCTCGATGGATGAGCTGCTGTCGCAGGCGGACATCATCAGTGTTCACGTCCCCGGCACGCCGCAGACGGAGAAGTTGATCGGCGCCGACAAATTCGCGCGCATGAAGAAGAACGCGCTCTTCATCAACACGAGCCGCGGCGAAGTGGTGGACGAAGCCGCGCTGATTGCCGCTCTTCGCGAGAAGCGCATCGCCGGCGCCGCGCTCGACGTCCGCGCGACCGAGCCGCCCACCGCGGGCGAGCTGGAATCGATGCCGGACGTCATCCTGCTGCCGCACATTGCCGCCTTCACGATCGAAGGTCAGAAGCGCGTCGTCACCAGCATCTGCCGCGACGTCACTGCCGTCCTGCGCGGTCAGCCTGCGAAGAATTTCGTCAACTTTCCGAGGCCCAGGCGAGGATGACCGGTTACCAGCAAATCCTCAACACCGCCTGGCCGTCGTCGCTCGACAGCTTCGAGGGCGTCCCGGACATCTTCGAGCCGCGCGTGCATCCCGCGCATCGGCCGGCGTGGCAGCGCGCCCCGCACGAAGCGCTCGTCTGGCTCGGCGGCGTCCTGCCGGGCGTTACGCTCGCCGCGTTCCTCGCGTTCCTCGGACAATTGCTCAGCGAATGGATCGGCGTGAAGCTGCTGCATTTCGAGGGCTCGCCCATCAGCCCGATCATGCTGGCGATCCTGCTCGGCCTGCTGATCCGTAACACGGTCGGCGTCCCGGTCGCGTACGAGCAGGGGCTGCGCTTCTGCCTCAAAGCGGTCCTGCGCATCGGCATCGTCCTGCTCGGCCTGAAGCTCAGCCTCGGCGGCCTGGGAAAAATCGCGCTCGCGGGCGTGCCGATCATCATCGTCTGCATTGTCACCGCGCTCGTCGCCGTCACGTTCATCAATCGCGCGCTCGGACTGCCGAAACGTCTCGGCACGCTGATCGCCGTCGGCACGAGCATCTGCGGCGTCAGCGCGATCGTCGCAACCGCGCCGGTCATCGATGCCGAGGAAAACGAGACCAGCTACGCGGTCGCGTGCATCACGATCTTCGGCATGCTCGCGCTGTTCATCTATCCGTTCGCCGCGCACGCGATGTTTCCCGATCCGCAGATGGCCGGGCTTTTTCTCGGCACCGCGATCCACGACACCTCGCAGGTCGCCGGCGCGGGGCTGATGTACAAGCAGCAGTACGCGACTGACGGCGCCTTGAAAACCGCGATGGCGGTCAAGCTGATGCGCAACGTCGCGATGGCCGCGCTGATCCCGCTGATGTCGATCCTGTATCACCGCTCGGCCGGCGGCTCTGGCAGCGCTCCGCGCATGAAGCAGAAGTGGCATCACCTCGTCCCGATGTTCGTCGTCGGCTTTCTCGCGATGGCGTGCATCCGCACGATCGGCGACATGGGCGGTGATCGGCCGTTCGCGCTCCTCGACCAGGCTAGCTGGGAGAGAATCACTCACAGCGCGGACATCACTGCCGTCTGGTGTCTCATGCTGGCGATGGCTTCCGTGGGCCTCGCAACCGGCTTGTCAAAACTGAAAGACCTCGGCTGGAAACCTTTTTCCGTCGGCTTCGCCGCGGCGCTGCTCGTCGGCGGCGTCAGCGCGGTCCTGGTAAAAACATTGGCCCCGATGTTGATTCGATAACTGGAGAGCGACTATGGCAACCGCAACTGAACTCGCGAACGGCACCCCGCAGACGACCGCGCGCGGGCGCGTCCGCGAGGACGTCCGAAAGCTCATCCTCAGCGGCGAACTCAAACCCGGCACGCGCCTCACCCAGCAGCATCTCGCCAAGCGCTTCGGCGTCGCCCAGAGCGTCGTGCGCGAGTCGCTGCTCGAGCTCCAGGCGAGCGGCCTGGTTCGCAGCGTCGACAACCTCGGCATCTTCGTCTCTGATCTCGACACGCATTCGCTCATCCACGCCTACCACGTGCGCGAAGTGCTCGAAGGTCTCGCCGCGCGCGTCTGTTGCGAGCGCGCCAGCCGGGCCGACATCCGCGAGCTCTACGACATGGCCGAGCGCATCGACCAGCTCGGACAAAGCGGCCAGCTCGTCGAGCGCGGCTCGCTCGACCGCGGCTTTCACCACCGCACGATCCTCATCAGCGGCAACCCGATCCTGACCAACCTCACCGACAGCTACCAGATGTTGAACATGGTCGTTCAGCTCACGCGCGACCACGAGGACGTCCTTCGCGAGCACCGCGCAATCGTGCAGGCGATCGAGAAGGGGGATGGGGATGAAGCGGAACGCGCCGCGCGCACGCACGTCGCGGGGTTGCGCACGTTCATCCAGAAACTGATCTCGGAAGGGAAATTCGAGCCGCGCTGGGTGCTGGAGTAATCTTTTTTCCGACGACGAAAGAGGACGCGATGGCGCAAGCGACGACCGTGACCCGGCGCGACGTCCTGCGCACTTCGCTTGCCGTTGGCGCGGCGCTCGCGATCCCCACTTGCCTCTTCGCGGAAGTGTCTGCGGAAAAAGCGGGAAAAACGCTGCGGTGGGGCATCATCGGAACCGGCGCACGCGCCACGCGCGCTCACATTCCCGCCATCAAGAGTTTTTCGGATGACATGGAAATCGTCGCCGTCTGCGACGTGATGGAGAATCACCTCGCCGACGGCGTCAAACGCGCCGGTGACACGGTCCAGACCTACAGCGACTACCAGAAACTCCTCGCCAACAAGGACATCAACGCCGTCTGCATCGCCACGCCCAACCTGCTGCACAAGGAAATGGTCTGCGCCGCCCTCGACGCCGGGAAGCATGCCATGTGCGAGAAGCCGATGGCGGTTTCCATCGACGAGTGCCGCGCGATGAAGGCGGCGCAGGAAAAACATCCCGACCTCGTCGTCCTCTACGCCATGCAGCTCCGCTACGCCGGCGTTTGGTCGATGTTGCGAAAAGAAATCGAGAAGGGCGCGATCGGCAAGCCGCGTCACCTCCTCTTCGCCGAATTCCGCGGCGACTGGAACCGCGGAGACGTCTGGCAATACGACGACCCCAAACTCGGCCGCAAGTTGAATTGGCGCTTCAGCCACGCCGCCTCCGGCGGAACGCTCAACGAAAAAGTCTGCCACTACTTCGATATTCTCAACTGGATGGTCGGCGCGGCGCCGCAGCGCGTCAGTTGCACCGGCGGCATCAGCGTCTATCGCGACGGCCGCGACACCTGGGACCACGCCAGCACCACGCTCACGTACGCCGACGGCGTATCGGCGACCCACTCGCTCTGCATGTTCGCGCCGAACCGCCTCGACCTTCAGGTCGTCGGCGACGAAGGTTCGCTCTCCTTCGGCCGCGGCGCCGAAACGCTCGTTCTGCAGGTCAAAGGCAAGACCCAGCAGATCGCGCTCCCCGACGAAATCCGCCACGGCGAGCGCGGGCCGACGAAAGGCATGGAGACCGCCGTCGTCAAAATGTACGAGGATTTTCTCGACTGCGTGCGGAACAAAAAAAAGCCGTGGATGGACGCGGACAAGGCGATGACGAGCAGCAAGATCGCGTGGCTCGGCGAGCTATCGAACGAGCGAAAACAGGAGGTCGCGTGGGACGCGCTTTAGTCGGATTCACTTCAACCATCTTTCTCACGATGTCGGCCGTGTGCTTCGGTTCCGCGCAGCAATACGCGGCTGAGGAGCTGTCGCGTTACAGCGAAAAAATCACCGGCAACGACGCGTTCGCACAGAAGGTGACTCTGGCGGTGAAGCCGGATCCCGGCGAATCGTTCACGATCACGACCGAGGGCGAGCGGATCACAGTCGTCGGCAGCAACGACTTCATGTTGCTGGCCGGAACGTACCGCCTGCTCGACGAAGTCGGCTGCCGCTTCCTCGCGCCGCAGTTCGCCCATTACCACGGCGCCGCCGAGATCATCCCGACGCTCAAAGCCATCGCGCCGCGGCTCGAGTCCTCGCTCGTTCGCGCGCCGAAATTGAAATTCCGCAAACTCTACGTCGAAGAGGGCCACTCCCACGACATCGAGTCCCTCAAGCAGCTTGTCGAGTGGATGCCCAAGGTCGGCTACAACACGCTGGTCATCCCCACCGATTACCAGGGCTCCGGCCGCGTGAAATGGGACAACTGGCGCGACGCCCTCACGCCGGAATTGCAGAAGCGCGGCATCACCATCGAAGTCGGCGGCCACGGCTACCAGAATTTTTTGAGCGCCGAGATGGAAGGCGGCAAACTGTTCGAGCAGCACCCGGAATGGTTCGCCAAGAACGCGCAGGGCAAGCCGCAGAAGGCCAAATCGTGGGTCTTCTGCACCTCCAACGACGACGCCGTCCAGCAGCTCACGAAAAATTTCCTCGACTACATCAAGGAGCGCCCGGAGATCCAGATTTTCGACTTCTGGCCCCCGGACGGCGCGAAGTGGTGCGAATGTGACGCCTGCAAAAAGCTCGGCGAGCCGCCAGATCGTCAGGCGATTTTATTGAAGCAGGTGCAGGACGCGGTGAAGCCCGTCCGCGCCGACCTGCGCCTCGAAATCATCGCCTACAGCAGCTACCTCGAGCCGCCCAAAAAAGTCGCGGTCGACAAAAACGTCCTCGTCGATTTCTGCCCGATCAGCCAGCATTTCGACGCGCAGATCAACGACCCCGCGAACAAGAACAAAACCTACGCCGACGCGCTTCAGGCGTGGCGCAAATCTTTTCAAGGCGACATTTCTATCTACTCCTACTACCGCAAATACGCGTGGGATTCGCTGCCCGTGATCATCCCGCACTACATGCAGAAGGATTTGCAGTGGTACGCGTCGCTGCCGACGCAAGGCTTGTCGGTCTACTCCGAGCCCGGCGACTGGTTCACCTTTGAGCTGAACCACTACGCGCTCGCCGCGCTGGCGTGGGACGAGAACGTCGACGTCGACGCCCTCGTGCAAAAATTCTGCGCCGCCCGCTACGGCGACGAAGCGCCCGTCGCGAAGAAGACGCTCGACGCGCTCGAGCGCATCGTCCGCGTCTACTGCAGCGTCCCCAACGTCCCGCTCAAGCCGGCCGCCGGTATTTCAAGCGCGCACGCCGAGTTGCAGACGCTAACGGACAACGTCGCCACCGCCGCCACCCGCGCGAAGGATGAAAAAGTGAGACGAAATCTCGAGCGCCTCGGCCTGATGTGCACCTACGCCCTGCGCGATCTCGAGATCCAGAAAGATCGCGCCGCGAACGCCCCGCGCGAGCAGATCGTCGGGAAGGCGACGTCCCTGCACGCCTGGGTGAAGAGCCACGCCGACGACGGCGTCTTCCTGATCAAAAACCAGCGGCTCAACGTCAACCGCATGCTCACCCGCTACGGCGTGGGCGAAGCGAAGAAGACGGTTGTCCCGGAGTAGCGGCCGTTGTCAGAGGCGAGGAATCGAAAACGTCCCGCTGCGCGGGCTCAACCTATGAGAATTGGCAACTGGCAATTTGCAATTGTGATCGCGTCGCTGCTCGCCGTCGGTAACGCGCACGCCGCCCCCGCGCCCGCCACCATGTCCGCTCCAAAAGCGCGCCCCAACGTCCTCTTCATCATCTGCGACGATCTCAACACGCAGGCCCTCAGTTGTTACGGCAGCACGGTCAGCAAAACCCCGAACATCGACCGCCTCGCCGCCCGACCCGGCGCGGTGCGCTTCGAGCGGGCCTACTGTCAGTACCCGCTCTGCTGGCCCTCGCGCCATTCGTTTCTCTCCGGCCGCCGCCCCGACGCCCGCTTCATCGGCGCGGCGAATTTCCGCCAGCGCGTTCCGGACGTCACCTTCTTCCCCGAGCACTTTCGCAACAACGGGTACTTCACCGCCCGCGTCGGCAAGATTTTCCACTGCCGCACCGTTTTCAACGGCATGACCAGCTACGAGGACGAAAACTGCTGGGACCTGTCGGAGCTCGGCGGCACCGAGTTCGATCCCTGCGGCTACGCCGTCACCTTCGCGAATCATCCGAGGGGCCAGGCCGCGCATCCGGAGCTGAAGAAGCACATCGTCCGCAGCGAGGTCCTCAACCCGGTGAGCGTGCCCGCCGCCGACTACTGGATGGACATGACCGCCGTCGATCTCCCGGACGATCAGATGACCGACGGCGTGATCGCGTCGCGCGTCGCGCAGCTTCTCGAACAGCACGCAGGCGGACGCGCAACGCGTGGCGTTGCAGCTAAGGGCGACGACACACCGTTTTTCATTGCAGCCGGTTTCCGACGTCCGCACCTCTTGTGGGTCGCGCCGGAAAAATATTTCAACCAGTACCCGTGGCAGTCGATCGAGCTGCCGAAGGAACCCGCCGACGATGTTCGAGACATCCCGAAAGCCGCGCTGACGCGCGGCTCGCCCGCGATGAGCGACGAGCAGCGCAAGAAAGCGATCGCCGCGTATTACGCCTGCGTCGCGATGGTCGATGCGAACGTGGGAAGACTGCTCGATCAGATGGATTCTCTCAAACTGTGGGACAACACGATCGTCATTTTTACGTCTGATCATGGCTGGCACCTCAATCAACACGGCGGCTTATGGGGAAAGGTCACGCTCTTCGAAGAATCCGCAAAAGTCCCCCTCATCATCGTGGTGCCCAGCAATAGCCGCGACGCCACCGCGTCGCGCGTCTTACCGCGCGAAGAAGAAAACGCGCCACCGCGCATCAGGTCGACTTACGAAAAGAATGACGCGCAATCGCGCATCGCTACGAATGACGAAAAGAAGGACGCGCCGTCGCGCGTCATCTCGCTCGATGCAAAAGACGCGCAGCGAGGTGTCGCTGCGGCTACTGTCTGTCTGCGTACCGTCGAGATGCTCGATCTCTATCCGACACTGTGCGAGCTCGCAGGTCTCCCCGCGCCGGAAAACGCAAAACTCGACGGCATTTCCCTCGTCCCGCAACTCAAAGACCCGCAAGCTCCGCGCGCAGGTGACAAACCCGCCTACAGCGTCCTGCGCCGCGGCAAAATCTGGGGCAAATCCGTCTACACCGAGCGTTATCGCTACGCCGAATACGGCGACTCCGGCAGCGCCGGCGTCGAGCTGTACGACCACGAAACCGACCCCAAAGAATTCACCAACCTCGCGACGGACCAACAACACGCCGCCACGGCGAAGCGCTTCAAATCGCTGCTCGACCAGGAAATCAAACTCCGTGACACCGACGGAGCGGGCGAGCCGACCGGCGACTGAGTCCGCGCCCACGCCGCGTAGCCAACAACCTGGGCAGCGCCGGCCGCGCGATTTGCAGCGCCCGCGTCGTCGAAAGTTGCGCGCGCCCGGGGGCTTGAATGGGGAAGGAGGAAGTGGGTGGGGGGCGGCGGGGGGGGGGGGGG
>JAXDMN010000355.1:0-6643 GCA_034666045.1 Phycisphaerales bacterium
TCTCTCCGACGCGCAGCTCTTCGGCGAGATGGCTGCGCTTCAGTCGTACAACCTGCGGACCTTCCGCCGCATCGGCGAGCTGCGCGGCCAGGCGGTGGATTTTCGGGCGCGACTGGAAGGGATCGGACGATGGAAGGGCGAGGCGACGACGCAGCCGGCGATTGAAACGCCGGAGGTACTGGCGCGCGAAGCGCTAGCGGCGCTGGCCCGCCCGCAGCGAAGCGTGCGCTGGAGCGAAGCGCGGCAGAAAATGCGAAACGCGATCGCGACGGCGCGGTCGCAGCAGCTCCGGAGCGCCATGCCACCGCCCGCGTCGAACACGCCATACACGCCGGCGGCGAATGCTTCTATCGTGGACGACCCGCGCTGGCAGCCGTATTACTACGGGCCCGGCGATGCGCTCAGCGGTTGGAGCAGCGACGTGTTTAACGATGGGTTCAATTTTCGCGGCGGGGGCGGGGTGTATGAGCGATATGACACGCGCGTCAACGCCGACTCCGACACACGCACGCGCGGCCAGTTCGATCGGCGCGTGAACGTGAACACCGACCGCCGGCTGAACGTTCATTCTGATCCGCGCGAGAATTTTTAGCCCCGCGACGCCCTTCGCGCAGGGGACGGTGCCGGACGCTGTGAGTGCGGCACGCGGCGAAGTCGTGAGCTCTGTCCGTTCGAAAAAGAATCTCGTTGCTGCGCAACGAATCGGACTCACAGAGTCCGGCTCCGTCCTTTGCGCGGACGGGCGCGCTAAAAATTACTCGCTGAACGTCGAATTAAAACCCTGGTCGACGGGCGCGGAGTCGATCACTTCGCCGCCGCCCTGCGGGTCGTAAAAATCGTCGTCGTCGCCGTTGCCGGTGATGGTGTCGGCGCCTTCGCCGCCCCAGAGGTCGTCCTGGCCCGCGCCGCCGCTGAGGATGTCGTTGCCGTCGTTGCCGTAGAGGACGTCGCCGCCGAGGTACCCGCTGAGGATGTCGTCGTTGTCGCCGCCGGTGAGCGTGTCGGCCCCGTCGCCGCCGTCGAGCGAATCGTTGCCGAGCGAGCCGCTGAGGTAATCGTTGGCCGCGCCGCCGAAGATCGAATCGTTGCCGGTGGAGCCGGCGAGGTTGTCGGAATCGTTTTGGCCGTCGATGTAGTCATCGCCCGAGCCGCCGTTGATCAAGTCCGCGCCCTTGCCGCCGTAGAGGGCGTCGTTGCCGGCGTCGCCGAAGACGGTGTCGTTGCCGTTTTCGCCGTTGAGGAAATCGCGTCCGCCGTTGCCGTTGATCAGTTCATTTCCGTCGCCGCCGCGGATCGTGTCGACATTGACGCCGCCGGCGATGTTGTCGTTGCCGTCGTTGCCCATGATGAAATCGTCGCCGATGCCGCCGTCGAGGAGGTCGGAGCTGCCGCCGCCGAAGAGCAGGTCGTTGCCGTCCTCGCCGTAGACCTTGTCGCGTCCCGATCCGGCCTGGATGACGTCGTTGCCGCCGCCGCCGGTGATGCGGTCGGCCGCGGCGCCGCTGTCGATGCGGTCGTTGCCCGCGCCGCCGGCGATGGTCGTCGGCAGCAGGACGTGCCCGCGGACCGGATCGAAGCCGATGCGGTCGTTGCCGTCGCCGGTGCTGATGACGATGCCGGTGCTGTCTTCGAGGCGGAACGACTGCGCGGTCTCATCGTTGAACACAACGAGGACGGCCTGCGCATCGAGCGGATCGACCGAGACGATGACAATGTCCGCGGCGGACGTGCCGGTGACGGTGATGACGCCGTCGATGAGCGTCGCCGAGAGCAGGGATCGCTGCTCGAACTGCTCGACGACCGGCGTGACTGCTTTGGCTACTGCGACGGTGGTGCTGCTGACGAAACGACCCCGCATGGCGCGAACTCCTCGGGTGTGGGTAGAGGCCTTGCGCTTAATGGGTATCAGAAATCACCTGCGGGGGCAAAAACACCAATGAGTTTCGCCACCGAGGCAGCAGCGGTTTACGCCGGAGTGGGTGGCATCGCCGAATCGGCGGCGTCGACCACGCCGTCGAGGTTCGTGTCGCCGACATACGTGTACATGACGAGCGTCGATGTGCCGGTGATCGTTTGCCCGCCCCACAAGGCCGTGTCGTTGGGGCCAAGACCGCACGCCTGGGCGCCGGTCGCGACGCCGATCGTGGTCAGTCCGGTGATGGCGGAGGGCATGCTGGTGACAATGCCGGCGCCGTCCCACGAAGCGCCATTGAGGCTGCGCTGCACGAGCCCCTGAATCCCGCTGAAGCTGGCGGCGGCGCCAAGATCGAGGCTGTTGACGATGAGTTTGTTGTCCGCGAGGTCGAACTTCGCATTCGCGACGCTCAGCGTGCCGGAGCGGGTGTAGCTGTTGTTGCCGCTGAGGACGAGCACGCCCGAGCCGGTTTTCGTGAGGTTACCGGAGGACGAAATGGTGTTGCCGATGGTCAACCCGCTGGCGCCGATCTCGAGATCCTCCTCTTCGACGTCGCGCGCTTCGCCTTCCTGATCGCCGGGATTGAAGCCGTCGTTTCCGCCGCCGCCGAAGAGCTGATCGTCGCCGCTCCCGCCGGAGAGGAAATCGTCGCCGTCGTTTCCGTTAGCGTTGTCATCGCCGGCGCCGCCGAAGACGACGTCATCGTCTTCGCCGCCCGCGAGCACGTCCGCGCCGCCGTCACCCTGGAGCTCGTCGTTGCCCGCTTCCCCGCCGATGAAATCCTTCGAGCTTCCGCCGGCCAGCGAATCGTTGCCGAGTGAGCCGCGGATGCGGTCGAAGCCGTCGCCGCCGCTGATTCGGTCATTGCCGGCGTCGCCGCGCAGCGTGTCGTTGCCCGCACCGCCGTCGATAAAGTCAGACGATCCGCCGCCGCGGACGGAATCATCGCCCGCCTCGGCGTAGATCGTGTCGCGTCCGCCGTTGCCGAGGACGAAGTCATTGCCGTCGCCGGCGACGATTCGTTCCGCCGCCGCAGAGCCGACGATCGCGTCATTCCCCGCGCCGCCGTTGATGGTAATGAGCCAACCGGCGTACTCGTCCGGCAGACCGATGTGGATCTTGTCGTCGCCGCCGTTGCCGGAAATCGTCAACTTCCCGCCAACCGCCTTGAACAACTTGCCGTTGATCGCGACGTTGACGGCTCCGGCCGATCCCGCGGTGACGGTGATCACATCATTCTTCGCGGTGCCGGAAAAATCCGTCCTCGGCGGGGCGCCCGGGAGGTCAAGGCTGTCAATGACCCCGTCGTAATTGTAATCGCCGGCGTAGAAGGGGTTGCCGTTGTTCAGCGCGTTGTCGATAGCAACGTAATCGTCGCCGCTGATGATGCCATCCAGGTTGACATCGCCGGCGTAGGTGTACATCGCGAGCGTCGATGACAACAGCCGGCGTGATTCGAGCGGTTGGATGTCGTTGCGCATGAGAAGTGTCCCCGTGGGCCGGCCATTTTAGCGGAAAGTGAGGCGCGGGCGAGGGAAATCCTTCGCCTGCGTCACCGCGGCCGCTGCCGCCTCCGCGTCGATCCCTTCGCCGGCAGACATTTCAGCGGCGTCGACGTCGTCCTGCTCTGTTGTGTTGAGGTAAATGCCGTCGTGTCCCGCGCCGCCGCGGAGCGTGTCGCGACCCGCGCCGCCCGCGACGACGTCGATGCCGGCGTCGCCGAAAACCTGGTCGTCGCCCTCGTCGCCATTGAGGAAATCATTCCCGCCGCCGCCGCGGATCGCATCGTTGCCGAGCGAGCCGCGGATATGGTCGGCGTTGGCGCCGCCGCTGAGATTGTCGTTGCCGGCGTCGCCGCGGATCGTGTCGGCGCCGTCTTCGCCGTCGATGAGGTCCGACCCGCCGTTGCCGCGAAGGATGTCCGCGCCCGGCCCCGGTCCGCCGTAGATCGTGTCGCGGCCGCCGCCGCCCGTGACGACGTCGTCGTCATCCCCCGCGTTGAGCCGCTCCGGCCCATCGCCGCCGACGATCGTGTCCTTCCCCGCGTGAGTCCAGACCGTAATCGGCTGCTCGATCACGCCGCCGGTAAATGAAAGGATCTTGACCAAGTCATCGCCGCGCTTCGTGTCGAACACGATTTTCGAGACATCGGCGGCGGGAAACGATTGCGTGATGCCGTTGACCGCCGCGAACAGGTTCGCACCGGCGGCGTCGCGATAGAGCGTGACGCGGTCGCCTTTGTACGTCCCCTCGATCAAAAGCACGCCGTTGGTGAGCGTTGCGCCGGCGGCGCGAAGCGCGCGCCCCTCCAGGAACTCGAAGAATGGGTCGCTCATGCTGCGAATCCTCACCCGAAATGGCCGTCGAACACGCCGGATCATACTGCGCCGGCGCGGCAGGCCAGGAGATTAGTCAAAGTTGTAAACCGGTTCACCGCCGGGTATTATGGAATGTAGTGTTTTACGGGAGTGATGCCGGTCGGCGGCGAGGCGAGTTTTACTTAATCGCTTCGGTAGTCGGCCCGGGTGAGTTGGCCCAAGCGGATGGCCGACTGCCCGCAGGCTTCATCTGACGCAACATTGAGCGGGCGAGAGTCTTACGGCGACCTTCTGTGCCGTGGCTCGTCGCCTGCCTAACGGGTTCGACTCGACCGTGGATCTCTTTGGCGAACATTCCGTGCAGGTGGTGGCAGCGACGCTGACAACGATGCTGGAGGCGGCACTTGTGCTGACCCTGGCGGCGTTGATCGTGCTGCTGTCGGTGCGCGTCGCGCAGCAGGCGGCTTCGATCAAGCCGGTCTGTGCGATCATCGTGCCGCAGCACATGACCCGCATCGCTCCACCCGCCCGCGACGCTGACGACCCGTCAGTGCGCTGGCTGAGCACCAGCCTGCCTACACGGGCCCCGCCCCCTGGTGATCCGGGCTCTCCACCGAGCGATCGGTGGGGCCGCCGACAAGAACGGTTTCGTCCTTCCCCGCCCGGAGCTCGACGCTCCGGCGAATGATGGCGCTCTTGGCGCGCACGGCGACGTGCGCGCGTAGGTCGCCGACGCGTCGTTGCAAGCCCTCCCCTTTTTTATCCGCGTGACAACGTCACCGCCCGTGCTGCGCTTTCGCCGGATCGCGCGTCGTACCTACCGGCTGCACGCGGGCAAGGGGATGTAATCATGGCTGAAACGCTCATGTTGATCCTGGGGATCGTGATCGGCGCCGTCGGCGTCTTCGCGTTCACCCATTTTTCCGGACGAAACGCCCTCGCCCGCGCACGCCAGGAGGCCGACCAGCTTCGCGAGAACGCCAAGCAGGAGGCCGCCAACAAGGCCAAGGAAATCGAGCTCACCGCCCGTCAGCAGCAACTGCGAGCGAAGGAACAATTCGAGCGCGAGAACGAGGCGGCGCGGAAGAAACTGGAAGATCACGAATCACGCCTGACCAAGCGCGAGGACGTGCTCGATCGAAAGCTTGACACGCTTTCGGTCAAGGAAAAGAACCTCGACGACCTCGAGATTCGCCTCGCAAATCGCGACAAACAGGTCCAGATGAAGGAACAGCAGCTCGACGGCGTGCTCAAGGAGCAGCGCGATCGCCTGCTGAACATCGCCAACCTCTCCGCCGAGCAGGCCAAGGAGCTGCTGCTCAAGCGCATCGAGGACGAGTGCCGCCGCGATTGCGGCATCCTCATCCAGAACATGACCGAGAAGGCCCAGGAGGAGGCGAAGGATAAGAGCCGCAACATCATCCTTCAGGCGATCCAGCGTTACGCGGCGGAGCAGACCGCCGATCACACGGTATCGACCGTGACGATTCCGTCCGATGACATGAAGGGCCGCGTCATCGGCCGCGAGGGACGCAACATCCGCAGCTTTGAGAAGACGACCGGCGTCGACGTGATCATCGACGACACGCCGGGCGTGGTCGTCGTTTCGTGCTTCGATCCCGTGCGGCGTGAAGTCGCGCGGCTGTCGATGGAAAAGCTAGTCCAGGACGGCCGCATTCATCCCGCGCGAATCGAAGAAGTCGTCGCGACGACGAGCCGCGAGATGGAAGAAGAGCTGCTCCGCATCGGCAAGGAAGCGGTGCAGGAAGCGAATGTCGGCAACATCCCCAAGCCGCTTATTCCGATGCTCGGGCGGCTCAGCTTCCGCACGAGCTACGGGCAGAACGTGCTGCGGCACAGTCTCGAAGTCGCCTACCTCGCGCAGAACATCGCCGACGAGCTCGGCCTCGATGGCGCGCTCGCGCGTCGCGCCGGCCTGCTGCACGACATCGGCAAGGCGATGGACCACGAGCAGGAAGGCGGCCATCCGCAGATCGGCATGGAGTTCCTCCGCCGCTTCAACGAGCCCGAAGCGGTGCTGAACGCCGCGGTCGGGCATCACGGCGACGTCCCGGCGACCACGCCCTACACGCCGATCATCATGGCCGCCGACGCGATCAGCGCATCCCGCCCCGGCGCGCGGCGCGAATCGCTCGAGCGCTACGTCAAGCGCCTGCGCGATCTCGAAGAGCTCGCCCTCAGCTTCGACGGCGTCCGCCAGGCCTACGCCATTCAGGCCGGCCGGGAAGTGCGCGTGATCGTCGATGCGAAGCTGATCGACGACAAGATCAGCGCGAAAGTCGCGCGCGACATCGCGAAGAAGATCGAGAACGAGATGCAATACCCGGGCGAGATCAAGGTCACGCTGATCCGCGAGGTGCGCAGCGTCGAGTACGCGAGGTAATCAACG
>JAXDMN010000356.1:0-5628 GCA_034666045.1 Phycisphaerales bacterium
GGTCGCGTCGCCGGTTGTGCGGTGAACGGCAAACATAACGCCGCGCGGGTTTTACCGTCAAACGCAGGCTTGTTTGCGGACAGACGACGGAGGACCCCCGGACTCGCGTCCGGGGCTACGAAGGGGAACGTGGGAAGAGAATATTCACGGTCTCGCCCCGTTTTGCAGAAGGTCGTACTGTCGTAGAGTCGACTGCCGCCCTCCGGAGGAGAATCATGCGACTTCACGTCCTCGTGCTTTCATTGCTGATGTGCATCGCCGCTGCGCCCGCGACTCAACCGGAAGCCGCCGCCGGCTCGGGCGCGGCCGCGATGTTAGAGCGGGCGCGGGAGGCGGCTGCGGACCTCAAGCTCACGCCGGAGCAGAAATCAAAGGTCGAAAAGATCTTCACCAATGCCCGCGCCGAGCTCGAGCAAATGAAATCGCAGCTAGAGTCGATGGAAATGCGCGACCGCATGGCGGAGGCGCGCGAGTTCCTCGATGGCGTGCGCGCGGACCTCGCGTTCGTGCTCACGCCGGAGCAGCGGCAGCAGATTCAGCAAAAATTCGAGCAACTGCGCGACGCCGCCCCCACGTTTCCGCCGCCCGGCGCGGTCGCGGAGCGGCTCCGCGAGGCGATCCCGAAACTGAAGCTGTCGGACGACCAGGCGCTGAAGGTGAAGACGCTGTTCGACGACGCCCGCGAGCGCGGCGATGCGCTCCGCCAGCAGATCGCCGCCGGCGACGCGGACGCGCGCATCCGCGGGCGTGAGCTGATGCAGGAGACGCGCGACAAGCTGGCGGAGATCCTCACGCCCGAGCAGCAACAAAAGCTGCGCGAGCTGTTGCGTCAGCCGCCGGCGACCCGCCCCGCGCGACCGAATCGCGGTCCGGAAAAATCAGCGACGCGCGCGGCGAAGTCCGGCGACCAGATGACCGACATGACGATGTCCGCCGGCGACGCAATGACGATGGAAGGCGCCGCCGCGCGGAAGAAATCCGGGGCAGCCGCGCCTGCCCCGGGCGAATCAGGCAAGACGCCGGACGGCCCCGCGATTGGCGCCGTGGCTCCCGACTTCACGCTGAACAAGATCGACGGCGCGCAGATCGCCCTCTCCTCGATGAAGGGCCGCGTCGTCGTCCTCGTCTTCGGCTGCTATTCCGCTCCGACCTTCCGCAATCGCGCCGCGGCGCTGGAAAAACTTCGCGCCGACTTCGGCACCCGCGCCAGCTTCTTCATCGTCTACACCCGCGAGGCTCACCCCACCGGCGAATGGGAAGTCTCGCGCAACAAGGACGACGGCATCGCCGTCGAGCAGGCCCGCACGGTCGAATCGCGCAAGGCCGCCGCCGTCACCGCGCGCGACAAGCTCAAGATCGCCACGCCGATCGTCCTCGACACGATCGGCAACGACACCGCGCTCGCGTACGGCGCGGGCCCGAACAGCGCCTACGTCATCGGCCGCGACGGGACGATCGCCGCCCGTCAACAGTGGTTCGAGCCGATCGCGCTGCGCCGCGCGCTCGACGCGGCGGTGGCGGTTAAACCCGCGACGAAACCGTCCGCGCCGTGATACCATCGCGCCGATGACCCTCTCCGCGCTGTCCGCCGTCTCGCTCTGCCTCGTCGCTTGCGCCTTCGCGTCCGCCGCCGAACCCGCGACGCGCCCGCTGAGCGACTACGTCCTCGACTACGACACGAAGCTCGACCCGTCGCTCCAATCCAAGCTCGAATCGATCGACACCGCGCTGCGCGAACAGTTCTCGATGACCACCGAGCAGACGGCGGTGGGCGTCCTCGATCTGAAAACGTAGCGTCTCGCGATGCTGCGTCCCGACCGCATCGAGTACGCCGCGTCGATCCCGAAAGTCGGCATCCTGCTCGCGTATTTTCAGCTTCACCCGGACGCCGCGAACGGAAAACTCAACGCACAGACGCGCCATGAGCTCGGCCTGATGGCGAAGGCGTCCAACAACGAGATGGCCGCGAAATTCTCCCGCGAAATGGGGCTGCGCGAAGTCCAGAAAGTCCTGAATGACTACGGCTTCTACGATGCCAAGCACGGCGGCGGAATCTGGGTCGGCAAACATTACGGCAAAGGCGGCGAACGCATCGGCGACCCGGTCGGCGACCATTCCCATGCCGCCACCGTCCGCCAGCTCGTGCGCTTCTGGCTGATGCTCGAGCAAGGCAAGCTCGTCTCCCCCGCCGCGAGCAAAACCATGAAGGAGATCTTCGCATCGCCGGACATCGCGCACGACGATCTCAAGTTCGTGAAAGCGCTGAAGGACCGCACCGGCGTCGAGATCCTCCGAAAATGGGGCACGTGGGAAGACTGGCGCCACGACAGCGCCCTCATCACGGGCCCGGGCCGCCGCTACATCCTCGTCGCGCTGATCAGGCACCCGAAGGGCGATGAGTATCTCGTCGAGGTCGCGCGGCAGGTCGACGATCTGCTGCAACCGCGATAGGACTGCTCGCCGGCGCACCCGCGCCTAACATTTCTTTCCATGCTCGAGTGGTCCGATGACCTGAAAATCCGCGGTACCGGGATCTATCTCGACAGCCGCAAGCCGCGGCCGCTTTGCGTGGTCAGCCATGCGCACGGGGACCATATCGGCGTCCACGAGCGCGCGATCGCCACCCCGGCGACGGCCGCCATGGCGGAACATCGGATCGGGCTGTGCGGCGTGACGGAGCTGGCGTACGGCGCCGATCACGACGTCGAGGAGAACACGCGCATCCGCCTGCTCCCCGCTGGGCACGTCCTCGGCAGCGCGATGGTACACGTCACCCGGCCCGAGGGGACGCTGCTTTACACGGGCGACTTCAAGTTGCGGCGATGTCTCACCGCCGACTGCGCCGAGCCGCAGCCCGCGGATTGTCTCGTGATGGAATCGACCTACGGCCTGCCGCATTTTCGCTTTCCGCCGCGCGAGCAGGTGGCGGCGCAGCTCGTCGAGCTGTGCGAGTCGGCGATCCGCGACAACCGCCAGCCGATCGTCATGGGCTACTCGCTCGGCAAGGCGCAGGAGCTGACGCGCATCCTCACCGACGCGGGACTGAACGTGACGCTGCACGGCGCGCCGCACACGATCAACGGGTTTTACGAAAAGTTCGGCGTCGCGCTGGGCGCGTACCGCCGCTATCGCTTCGAGGATTTTCACGGCGACGCGTCGCAGCGCATCGACCTCCGCGAGCGCGGCGTGTTGGTCGCGCCGCCCTACGTGGCGCGGACGGCGTTCGTCACGCGCTTCGAAAATCCGGTTCGCATCGTTGCGACCGGGTGGGCGCTGCTGAAGAACGCGATCTACCGCTATGGCGTCGACCACGCGGTCTGCCTGAGCGATCACGCGGATTTTGATGAGCTGCTCGAGCTGATCGAGCGCGTGAAGCCGCGGAAAATTTTCACGCATCATGGGTACAAGGAGTTCGTACAGCATTTGCGTGCGCGCGGGATGGATGCGGAGCTCGCTCGACCGGATAAGCAGTTGTCGTTGTTTGGTTAGTGTTTTGGCGCGACAAAGAGACGCGCTCCGTGAACGGAGCGGCTAAATGGGGTGGGTGAGTAGAAAAAACGCGCGACGTTTGTACTTCCTAACCGATTGAGACAATTGTAGCATTGCTGCGTGCGCATGGAGGCGCGATTCGTCCGATTCGTGAAGGAGGATGGTTGTGATGAAGTGCCTGATTGCTCTGTTGCTTGGGATCGCGTTGCTTGCGACACCCGCCGTCGCGACGCCCGTGGAAGCGCGCGTGCATCTGCATGACGGAAAACTCGCGACCGCGGACCTGTCGCGCTTGCTGCTCGACAATTTTCATCTCAAGGGGTTCGAGCTCGACGCCGGGCAGATCGATCTGACCGGGTTGCGCGGCGCGACGTTCATTCGCGCGCTCAATGCGGCGTTGGGGGAGGGATGCAACGTCCGCGTCGATGATGACGCGCTCGTCCTCAGCCTCGACGCGGAAAAACTCCCGCACAGCGTCGACACGATTAAAAGATCGATCCGCGTCTTCACCGCGAACGCGGCGCCGCAAGCGACCGCGGACCAGCAGCGCTCGTACGGCCTGCTGATGCCGCGCACGGTCGACGAGAAGCGCGCGATGGTCATCCTCGTGCACGGACTCGACTGCAACCGCAGCAACTGGTACCCGATGGCCGAGCTGCTCGTCGGCGAAGGTTTTCAGGTTGCGTATTTCACGTACCCCAGCGACGGACCGCTCGAAGAGAGCAGCGCGATGTTCGCCTCGGAGATGGCGAATTTTCGGGATCGTTTCCCGAACGTGCCGCTGCACGTGATCGCCCACAGCATGGGCGGGCTCGTCGCGCGGGCGTACGTCGAGAGCGACGCCTACGCGGGCGGCGTCGACCATTTCATCCTGCTCGGCACGCCTAATCTCGGGACGCGCTGGGCGAGCTATCGCGTTCTGCTGGAGGGCCAGGAACACTGGAACCTCTGGCGTCACGAAAAGAACTGGCGTCCGAGCTGGATCATCACCGACGGCCTCGGCGAAGCGGGCCGGGATTTGAAACCGACGAGCGCGTTTCTCAAGCAGCTCAACGACCGCCCCCGCCGCGCCGGAGTTGCATACACCGTCATCGCCGGCAGCCAGCATCCGATCTATGCGATGTCGGCGAACGCGTTGGACAAGGGAGAAAAGCTGATCCCGCGCCGCGCGGAAAAGTGGTGGGGCTTCCGGCAGACGGATCGCGCGCTGACCCGCGCCGCCGACAAGATGCGCAACAAATCCGGCACGTCGGACGGGCCCGTGAGCGTGAAGAGCACGAAGCTCGAAGGCGTCGACGATTACATCGTCCTGCCGGTCGATCACACCGCGCTGTATTACCCGATCGATCGCGACAAACCCGCGGCGTGGGAGATCATTCGGGAGCGACTTTTGAAATAGGAGTCGATCGATGTGGACATGCGATACGCGCTGGCGCCACCTGGTGATCGGAACGTATCGCAGTTGGGATGTGGGGGACGAGCGGGGATTTCGGTCGCGCGGGCATCGCATCCACTCGGCTGGAGATTATCAAAATCTACCACCGGAGAACGAGCACAAGGGGTTGCGCGAATATCACCGTCGCAACGCGGCGCCGCGCGTGGAGATTCCCGAGGCGCTGAGAGCGAAGCTGCTTGCGGGATTCGTGCGGAAGCTGGTGGACCTTGACTGCGAGGTGATTGCTGCGTCCGTCTCGAAGAAGCACGCGCATTTTCTCGTGCTGATGCCGGATGATTATCAAAAGGAGCGATGGATTGCGGGGAAAGCGAAGCAGATCTCGTCCTATCTCGTCCGCGACGAAATGCCGGGGAGGATTTGGGCTGCGGGTGGGAGGTTCAAGCTGATCAAGGACCGGAGGCATCAGTTGAACGTGTTCAAGTACATCTGGAAGCGCCAGGAGCGCGACGCGCGCACGTGGTGCATGTTTGTTCCGCTTCCGGATGAGGGGAAAAAGAATCCTGGGTTTCCACCGCAGGCTTGAAGGTGAACGACGCGTGATGCGCGAGAAATTTTTCCGCGCAACACGCGTCGTTTACCTTCAAGCCGGGATGGAAATCCCGGATCGTTCCCCGGAAGAAAACCCTCACGCATCCAGCGCCGTCATCCTCCGCATTTCCGCTTCTTCGAAGCGGCGCAGCATG
>JAXDMN010000357.1:0-23498 GCA_034666045.1 Phycisphaerales bacterium
CCCGACGGCCGCAAGCTGGAGGCGGATCTCGTCGCCGCGGATGCGGACAACGACATCGCCATCCTGAAGATCAAGTCCGACAAGCCCCTGCCCTGCCTCGAGCTCGGCGATTCCGCCGACCTCATGATCGGCGAGCCGGTCATCGCCGTCGGCAATCCGCTCGGTTACAGCCACAGCGTCAGCACGGGGATCGTGTCGGCCATTCATCGTAAGCTCGAAGATCCGCGCACGAAGCTCGAAGACCTGATCCAGACCGACGCCGCCATCAACCCGGGCAATTCCGGCGGCCCGCTGCTCAACGCGTACGGGCAAGTCATCGGCATCAACACCGCCATCCGCGGCGACGCGCAAAACATCGGCTTCGCCATCCAGGTCAACCGCCTGCGCGACCTGATCCCATCCCTGCTCGATCCGCAACAAGCGGCCAAGGTCGACCTGCCCATCAAACTCGCCGAGCGGCGCAAAACCACGCCGCCCGCGACGGTCACGAGCGAGATCATCTCCTTCGCCGGCGAAAAACGACTCGTCGTGACGACGATCAACGGCGTCGCGCCGCGCAACATCGTCGATGCCTTCGCGATCCTGCTGAAATGCCGCGCGGGGTCGCAAGTGACGCTCGCGTTCGCCGACGGCACATCGGAAAAACTCGACGCCAAAGCCGTCGCGCCGCCCGACGCGATCGGCCAGGCCAAAACGCGCCTCGGCATCGTCGTCGAGATGCTCTCGCCGATGGTCGCGCAAAAGTACGGCGTCGAGATCGAGACCGGCATGCTCGTCACGCAGGTGATGCGCGATTCCCCCGCCGGGCAAGCCGGCATGCAGATCGGCGACGTCATCGTCGGCGTTGGTCGATTTCCAATTCAGACGATGGAAGACTTCGCGATGCTGCTGCAAGCGCTGCCGGCGAATGGCCAAGTGCGCGTGCACGTCGTGCGCGGCGATCAGCAGGGCTACCTGCGGCTGCGGCTGTGACATGAAAGTCGTTATCGCACCGGACAAATTCAAAGACTCGCTCTCCGCCGAGGAGGTTTCGCGCGCCATCGCGCGCGGCCTGCGCGGCGCTGATGTCGACCTCTGCCCCGTCGCCGACGGCGGCGAAGGTACGGTTGCCGCGCTCGTTGCCGCCACGGGCGGGCGATTCGAAACCCGCACCGTCACCGGCCCGCTGCCGGACATGCGCGTGGACGCGACGTTCGGAATCCTGGGAGACGGGACCACCGCCGTCGTCGAGATGGCCGCCGCCAGCGGGCTCGCGCTGCTCCCGCCGGAGGATCGCGATCCGATGCGAACCACGACCTACGGCACCGGCGAGTTGCTTCTCGAAGCGGCAAAACTTGGTGCCCGCGAGATCATCTTGGGCATCGGCGGCAGCGCGACCGTCGATGGCGGCATCGGCTGCGCGCAGGCCTGCGGACTGCCGGTCATCCTCGACGAAATCGGTCCCGCCGACATTCGCGAGCCGCTCGTCGGCGAGGACCTGCGTCGCGTCGTGCTCATCAAGCACGCGCGCGGCTCGCCGCTCGACCGCGTGAAGATCACCGTCGCCTGCGACGTCACGAATCCGCTTTTTGGCGACCACGGCGCCGCGCGAATTTTTGGCCCGCAGAAAGGCGCGACACCCGAACAGGTTGAAGAGCTCGATCAACTCCTTCGCCAGCTCGCCACGCGCTGCGGCAAGCTCGCCGAGGCGGAAACGCCCGGCGCCGGCGCCGCGGGCGGACTCGGCTTCGCCATGCTCGCGTTTTTCAACGCCCAGCTCCGCCCCGGCTTCGACATCGTCGCCGACGCGGTGAAATTGCGCGACCGTCTGCGCGAGGCGAGCCTCTGCATCACCGGCGAAGGCCGCCTGGATGCGTCATCCCTCGACGGCAAAGCCGCCGTCGGCGTGGCGCGGCTCTGCAAGTCGCTTGATGTCCCATGCATCGCCATCGTCGGCTCGGCGGACGAATCGGCCATGCCGAAGCTGAACGCCCTCTTCACGAAAATCCTCTCACTCCTCCGCCCGCCAATGTCGCTCGATGACGCCATCCGCAACGCCGCCGCCCTGCTCGAGCAGCGTGCCGCCGAAGCGCTTGCAGCGCCCGAAAACGCGCCGCCGCGATTACAATCCTCGCCATGACCATGACCTGGGAAGCCTTCCGCCTCACCAGCAAATCGCCGACCGAGGTCCTGCACATCCTCGGGCCGCACGGCGTCGACGATCTCGTCCGCAAGGCGATGGACGTCACTTGGCGCGAGTATCCCGAAGAGACGCGCACCTTCGACAACGTAAAAAAACGCGTGCAGGAAGTGTTCGCGCGCAACATGCGGCACTGGTCGTCGATCAAGAAACCAACGCCCGCCGCCTTCTTCGACAAGCTCCTGCCCTACACCGCCGACGGCTATGTGCGGCAGGCGATGGTGCTGACGTGGATGATGATGCCCCGCGCCGGCGGGCGCGATTTTAAGGACACCCGAAAAATCATCTCGCGCGTGTTCGAGCGGAATCTGGAAGCGTGGGATGAAGACCATCGCGTCTTCACCGATGCGAAGAAAAAGTCAGCGGCGAAGACAAAAAAGGCAAAGCCGAAGCCGAAGAAGCCCGCGGCAAAGAAGAAATCTTCGAAGCGCAAAGCTTGATCGTCAATCCCGATCGCTTCCGAGCACTTCCTCCACGACCGGCCTGATGTCGTCGTAATCAAACCCGCGCCGCTGCAACATCCCCACCAGCCGCCGCCGCGCCACGTGCGGCTCCAGCTTCTTCAACCGCGCCGCCTGCTTGCGCGCCAATGCCCGCGCGACCGCGAGCGTGTCCGTCGCGTCATACACGTCAACCAGCGCCTTGTCCGCGACGTCCCCCTTCACGCCCGCCTTTAAAAGTTCGATCTTCGCGCGGCGTTTGCCGTGCTGCTTGTGCTGGGCGGCGGATAACGCCTTCGTCCTGGCGAACCGCGCATCGTCGAGGTAGCCGAGGCGCGAGAGGTCGGCGATCACCGCGTCGACGATCGTCTCGCCGTATTCCTTGCGCATCAGTTTTCGGCGCATCTCGGACACCGATTGCAGCCGCGTCTCGAGCAGCCGCAGGCCGGCGTCGAGCGCTTCCTGTTTCACCTCGCCGATCTCGATCTGCGTCACCTGCTCGTCGCTCAGTACGAGCCCTTCGCGCAGCCGAAACCGCGCGACGACGTTGACGTTGCACCCGAACGCGAACCCGCCGTCCAGATAAATGTTCCGCCGGTTCGGCCGGCGTTTCTGTTCGGAAATCTTCGTGATCGTCGGCATGGCAACGCGATTCTATCACGGAAGTCACGCATCCTACCCGCGTCGGCGGGCCGGGCTGAATGAGATTTCCGGTCATACGCATCGACGGCGTGCCGATGGCGGCTGTCTTCTTGTCCCGTTTTGCTGTTCCGCGGCGACAAAGAGTTGTAAGCTATTGTGTGACATGATCCGCCCGCGCGCGGGTCTGAGCGGGGAAGCGACCCATGCGACAGAAGATGCTGAAAAAGCCGCCGCCGCGCAGGACGTTGCGGTCGGATCTTGTCTCAAAAATCCTCAGCTCGATTTTCAGCGGCGAACTGCCGGGCGGCGGGCGGTTGATCGAAGAAGAAGTTGCCGAAAAGCTCGGCGTCAGCCGAACGCCGGTGCGCGAAGCGCTCGGCGAGCTCGCGTCGATCGGCGTCATCCAGCTCCGCCCGAATCACGGCGCAATGGTCCGCCCGTTCGGGCCGGCGCAGCTCATCGAGATTTATCACGTCCGCCGAATCCTCGAAGTCGAGGCGACCCGCATGGCCGGCGACCATATCGACCCGCAGGCGCTGACCGACATCCGCGAGCAGACGCAGGAGCTGCTCGCCCAGGACGACCGCAGCCCGTCGTGGACGGAGACCGCGCTGGCGCTCGATCAAAGCTTCCACGAGTTGCTCAGCCGCAGCAGCGGGAGCGAGCGGCTCGCGGAGGAGATCGGGAAATATCGGAATCTGGTCGTCGCGGTCGGCGACGCCGTCGGCAACAAGCTGCACGCGCACGACCAAAACATGTCGGAGCACACGGCGATCATCGATCACCTGCTGTCGCGGCGCGCCAACGAAGCCGCCGCCGCGATGGGCCGCCACATCGACCGCGGCGCCAACACCGCCGCCGAGTGGTTGCGGCTTGTCTACGAAGGCCGCGAACCTGCGGCGACGGCACTCGCGCGCAGCGGAAAAAGCTGACGCCCGCGCCCCCGCAATTCGACGGCTGAGCCGGCTCAGAAAGAAAAACTTTCCTCGTTTCCCCTGTCGCACTATTTCGCGTCTGCGATTAAAATCCGGACCACGCCGGGCTGGAGCCCGAGCACCGATCGATGCCATCTTCCCCTGGGCATGAATGTCTACCACTGATCCTCAGATAAATCCGCGGGCCGAGCAGCCGGCTAATGGAAACGGGCACCCCCTTCCTCCGTTTCCCCCGATGAATGTGCTCGATGAAGCTCTTTACGACTACTTCCGGCGGTCTGACAAGATGGGCTGGTCGCCCTACGACCTGGTCGAGCAGGAAAGCATCCGCGAGATCGCCCGTCCGGAGCGGCTCAACGAGTATCAGCGCAACGCGGTCAAGACGGTGCTCTACGTCGAGGATCACCTGCCGGGTTACCTGTCGGAATACCTGCGGATCATGACCGATCCGGACGTGACCGACGACCAGCACATCACAAACCGCTACACGCTGCACTTCACCTTCCGCTGGGTCGCCGAGGAAGACCGTCACGCCCACGTGCTCGAGCGTTACCTGGTGCAGTCCGGGCTGTGCACACAGAAGGAAATCGCGCTCGACATGATGCGCGAACGCAAGCAGGCGTACATCTTTCCGTACCAGCAGCTCATCGAAGGGTTCATCTACCTCGCGCTTCAGGAAAAGGCGACGCACCTTTACTATCGCGCGCTGGCCAAGGATATCGACGAGCCGCTGCTCAAGACGATCCTCGGTCGAATGGGCGCGGACGAGGCGAGCCACGGGCGGTTTTTCTATGACATGCTGATCAAGAGCCACAAGGGTGACCTCGACGCGCTGGCGAAGAAGATTTCGTCCGTCGCCAACGACTTCAAGATGCCGGTGCAGAACAACCTGCTCAACTACCGCCGCCAGTTGCTCGGCATGATGCGCGCGGCGCCGAGTTACCGTCACGCCGACGTCTTTCAGGACATGATGGACGCCGTCGACAAGGCGGCGAGCGATTACAGCCGCGAATCGCTGCAATTGATCACGCCGGAGCTCGGCAAATTTCTGGAACGGGACAGCACGGGCGGGCGAGCCGAAGAACCTGATACCGCCCGATGACCGGGCGGTTTATCCGGCTCGGGGGCGACCGTTTTGAGGGGTAGACAAGCCGGCGGTAAACGGTAGGATTGCGGGTGGTACGTTTGCGACGCCTTCGGTCCTGTTGGTCCTCGGACAAGTCTTACCAGCCCCGACGCCCTCAGCTTCCCCTGACGCCCTTCTGCTACCTTCGCAGGCCGGAATGACGCGGCCTCTTTCGATTCGGCCCGGAAAGTAAAAACGGGCAGCGCCCACTTTAGGAGACCTCTCATGGGCAGCAAGTTGTATGTCGGGAACCTGAGCTATAACACGACGAGCTCGGACCTTGAGCAGTTGTTCGGACAGCACGGCAGCGTCACCAGCGCCGAAGTGATCCAAGATCGCGATACCGGCCGGAGCAAGGGCTTCGGCTTCGTGCAGATGGGTTCCGACGCCGAGGCGCAAGCCGCCATCGGCGCTCTGAATGGCCAGCAGCACGACGGTCGCGCCTTGACCGTCAATGAAGCCAAACCCCGCGAAGACCGCCCCCGTGGCGGTGGTGGCGGTGGTGGTGGCGGCAGCCGTGGCGGCTACGGTGGTGGCGGCAGCGGTGGCGGTGGCCGCGGTGGCTACGG
Source organism: Phycisphaerales bacterium (assembly GCA_034666045.1). Taxonomy (GTDB): domain Bacteria; phylum Planctomycetota; class Phycisphaerae; order Tepidisphaerales; family Tepidisphaeraceae; genus JAICTV01. The sequence continues at coordinate 5,892 of JAXDMN010000357.1, forward strand.
CGGTGGCGGCGGCGGTGGTGGCGGCGGAGGCCGTGGGGGTGGCGGTCGCGATCGCTACTAATTCGCCCGCGCAAACGCGCTGCGATAACAAACGAGAAGGCCACCCGTCATGGGTGGCCTTCTTGCTTTTCGCCCGCCGACGCGTTGATGAAACGTCGTCAACGTATTTCGCCGCGAAAGCGCCGATAGCGTTTGCCGCCAGGCCGGACCCGCCTGCCGCGTTTTGCATCGCCGATGAGTCGCAGGTCATCCGAAGCACGAATCGTTCGCCGGCCGGTCCGGGCCGAGCCGATTTTTACTCCCGGCCCGGCCAAGAGTTGGCCCGCGAATTTTCGCGTCCGCGCGAAAAATAAAGACTTGCGCACGTCGGCCGGAATCGCAGGAATCCCCGCCGCGGTGCGTCAATTTGATGCTCCGCGCATCGGCCGAACTGCAAATTGCTGCTAACCGACGCTCGCCCGCCGCGCGAAAACCACTCGGCCAGCACCGCCGGCCTCCCGCCCGCCGAGCGAAAAGTGGTAATTCCAGCGCGCGACAGACATGGTGTCGCACCGCAATTCGCGTTCTATTGGACTTGATAGGATTGCAGTACTTATTGCGTTACCGCTGCGCGCTCGCGACAACGTTCAGTGCCAAGGCGACCTGCGCGTGCTTGCGAAGTTGGCTGTCACGCACGTCAACGTCAGTCCGTGGTGCGGCCCAGCGCGGCGTCGACCTGACTTTGAAACGCCTCCAACAACGGACGCGCACCTTTGACGAGCGGTTCCAGCTTTTCCCAGTCGAGCTGCGCGGCATAACGCTTGGTGAAAACGTGGCGGAAGCCTCGGTACGCCGTAAGTTGTTCGGATAAATCGGGCGGAATGAGCTGCGGCAGCGGCGGCTTCGCGGGGTGCGTGAAGAGCTGCAGCAGCGTTTCATGCCAGTTCGCATCGTTGGGAACTTCAACCTGATGGAACATGGCGAAGCGCTTCAAAACATTCTCGATGCCGTTGTAGATGTTCTGGAGATACGCACCGAAGGCGGCCAGATCGTGGACGGTAGGATCCCGCTGTTCTACCGCGGCCAACAGTTCATCAATGTAGTCGAGCGTCTCCGCGGACATCTCCGCGTCGGAAGCAACCAACTCCTTCAGCTCATCCAGCCTCATACAGCACCCTTCCCCGCGAACGGATGAAGCGCGTGAGACGGTTGTCATCCGACAGATCGACGAGGTCGACCGGCTTTCCCAAGGTCTCCAGCAGTCGGCCGGCGGCGTAGAAGAATCGGTCAGGCGGCAGTCCCTCGCACGCTAGATCGATATCGCGAGCGGTATCCGGCGCATCCACGGCGCTGCCGAAGAGCACGATGCGCTGCGCCCCGAGTTGTCGGAGCAATCTCACGCTGTTTTCCAAATCGGTACGAGTCACCGCCACACGGACCTCCACCGAGATCGCTCGTCTCACCACGGTTCGCGAATTCAACCGGCCCGTCTCGCGACCCGCGCGGGTCTGCCCAATGGCGACGCGGGTCCTCGCGCATCGAGCTTGCCTTCATCGCCGCTTCTTTTTGTTCCGGTCCTTCGGCGCCTGCCAGCCGCTCTTTTTCGTTTTCAGCATTGGCCCGCCCGGCATGCCGAGGTTGTTTAGGCCGCCGCTCGCGAGCGCCTTCATCATTTTCAGTCGGCCCATCATGCCCATGCCGCCGACGGCGCGCATCATGTCTCTCGTCATTTCGAACTGCTTCATGAACTGGCCGACTTCGGTCGGGGCGACGCCGGCGCCGGTGGCGATGCGACGGCGACGGGGGCCATCGAGAAGATCAGGGTTCTTCCGCTCCTTTTTGTTCATCGATTCGTAGATGGCGCGCATCCGGCCCATCTGCTTTTCGACTTCGCCTTCGCCCATGTTCATCTGCTTCGACATCTCGGACATGCCGGGGATCATGCCCATGACCTTGCCCATGGGCCCCAGCTTTTTCACCTGCCCCATCTGGGACATGAAGTCTTCGAGAGTGAACTCGCCCTTCTCCATCTTGGCCTGGAGCTTGGCGGTTTCTTCGGCGTCGAATTTTTCCATCGCCTCCGACACGAGGCCGACGATGTCGCCCATGCCGAGGATGCGCTGGGCCATGCCTTCCGGGCGAAACTCTTCGAGGCGATCGAGCTTTTCGCCGACGCCGAGGAATTTCACCGGTTTGCCGGTGACGTATTTGGCGCTTAGCAGCGCGCCGCCGCGCGTGTCGGAGTCGAGTTTCGTGAGGATCAGGCCGTCGAGTTCGAGCTGTTCGTTGAACGCTTTCGCGCTGTTGACCGCGTCCTGGCCGGTCATCGAGTCGAGGACGAGATAGATCTGGTGCGGGTTGATCGCGGTGTTGATGTCCTTGAGCTCGGCCATGAGCTCCTGATCGATCGCGAGCCGCCCGGCGGTGTCGAGGATGACGACGTCGCGCCCGGTCTTCTTCGCCTCGGCAATCGCGGCGCGCGCGACGGCGACGGCGGCGCCTTTCTGCACTTGTCCGTGCGGCGCGATCTTGGTCGGATCGGAATAAACCGGCGTCTGCGTCTGCTCGCCGAGAACGCGGAGCTGCTCGACGGCCGCGGGACGCTGCAAGTCGACGGCGGCCAGCAACGGGTGATGTCCCTTGCCCTTCAGGTAGAGCGCGAGCTTGCCGACGGTGGTCGTCTTACCGCTGCCCTGCAAACCGGCCATCATGATCACGGTCGGGCCGGGCTGGACGAAGTAGATGCGCGTGTCGACCGGCCCGAGCAACTCGAGCAGCTCGTCATAGACGATCTTGACCATCAACTGGTCTGGCTGCAGCGAAGCGATGACGTGCTGGCCGATCGCCTTGGCGACGACCTTTTCGGTGAACTCCCTGACGACGTCGAAATTGACGTCCGCTTCGAGCAGCGCGGTTCGCACCTCGCGCATCGACTCGCGGATGTTTTCCTCGGAGATTTTCCCGCGCCCGGAGAGGCTGCGGAAGACGGAGCTGAATTTAGTGGTAAGCGTGTCGAACATTCAAATTTCCTCGAGCGAGCCTCAACGAGCACGTGGACGGCGGATTTTAGCCGTCTGACCGCCAAATGGACACAGCCTCGGCCCGACCGGGCGCGGCCGAAGGCGGCGGCGTCCGCGATGACGACGACGACACGCAGCCAACCGGGGAAATATAGCTCCCCGGGAAATTAAATAGCTCCCGTCCCTATTTTCGGCGCGAAACAAAATAGCTCCCGTCCCTATTTGTTTCGGAAATTAAATAGCTCCCGTCCCTATTTTTTCTGAAGATAAATAGCTCCCGTCCCTGTTTTTCCGGCTCATTTTTCGCGTTTGCGTTCGACTTACTTCGGAGCCCGCTTTTTCTTGGCGCGAAGTTGATTGCCGCGGCGGGAAGAAAGAAATGTTCAGCCAATGCAACCTGTTCATTGTCAAGTCGCGGCGGTCTGCTCGATTCGGGGGCGCCCGCGGGGACGAGGAGTGAGGTTGATCCCGAGCACCTTTGCGGTGCGGCGTTTCCACGGATCCTCGCCGAATGGATGTCCAGAGCGGATGTGAGCGCGCACTTGTGCCACTTCCGTCTCTTCTTGCCGCCGGTTCACCCAGCGAAGCCAGTCAGATGGTTCTGTGATCGGCCAGGGGCGGAGGAACTCGGCCAGCGGGCTGTCGGCGCCGCGGCGTACGGCGAGACTGCACCATCGCCACAATTCCGCGCGCCGGACGAGGCGCGCGCGCAGCGCGTTGGCTTCGGTGTAACGGCACAGGGTGAGAAAGTGGTCGTCAGTCTGCGTCGGGAAACTCTTGAATCTGCCCTGGTACAACGGCCCCAGGCCCACGAGGTTATGCGCGTGACGCCAGCGCTGTGCATGCGTCATCGTGAGCCAAAACATGAGTTGGGAGAGTTGCCCGTCCTTATCCGGCCACAGCACCAGGTGCCAATGATTGGGCATGATGCTGTAGCTGAGCAGTGGCATCGGGAACCGCTGTAGCGCTTCCGCCAAGACCTTCTCGAAGGCGGCATAGTCCCCGTCGCGCTTGAATAGCCGCATCCGCCCGACGGCGCGATTGAGAACGTGAAAGATCAACCCACCCGCCGCCTGTCGTGGTCGCCTTGGCATCGCCCTCAGCGTAGCTCACCGCGGCCGAAAATAAATAGCTCCCGTCCCTGTTTTTCTCCAAGAAACAAATAGCTCCCGTCCCTGTTTGTTTGTTGATCAGAAAGTTAGCGTCGATTTCTAATCGCCGAGCGCGTCGATGTATTGAGAATCCCTCCTCGCCCCCGCTGTCGTTTCGCGCGAACGGGCAGGAGGAGATTGCCGACGGTGAAGATCAAGGGATTGGAGATGAAGGCGTTTCACTCGATCTGGTGGACGCTGGCGGTGCTGCTGCCGGACCTGCTGGCGTTTGCCACGCGCGACTGGCGCGCGGCGATCCTGGGCGCGGCGGCGAGCGGCGTGATGATCGTGCTGTCGGTGCGCGTGTTCATGCGCGGCAACGCGGCGGGAGTGGAACATGATCCGTTGCCCCCGAGCGCTAAGGACGTCGCGAAAGAAGCTGATCGTACTCGGCGTGCGTGCCAATCCAGAACCAGAGCAATTCGTTTCCATCACGAGCCGCCAGCGCGCGATACTGGAGATTTACTCGCACAGACCACACGTCGCCCTGCAGGTGCTTGAAATGTAATGAAGGGTGATACGGATTCTGTCGCCAGAGTTGATACTTCTCTTCGGCGAGTCGTTGAATGTCGGCGGGCAACGCGCGGAATTGGAACAAGGCGCCCGTCGCTCGAGAGGTCACTTGCGCCCCTCGAGCTCCTTATCCTCCGGAGGAGCATTCGCGTCGCCGGGCAATCCGAAGACATCGCCCGAACGCGCGCTTTGTTTCGCCTCGCGGATGAGATGATCAAGTTTGCCACCGGCGATGTCGGCGCACATCTGCTGGTCCCAGGCGTCGTCGGTCCGATGGGAAAGCCATTCCGCGAGCTCGGCGACCTGGCGGTCGTCCAGGCTCTCGATGGCCGCCTTGATTTCCTCGACGGTGCTCATGTTCATGATGTTAGCAATGGCGGCGAGACCGTTCAATTCTTGCGGTCATTCTTTCGCCGCCGGTTCCGCGATCGTCGTGGCGGCGACCAGCGGATCGGCGCCGCGCTTCGCCGCGCGGCGGGCTTGCCAGAGTTCCCAGGCCATCGGAAGGACCGAGATGACGATGATCATGAGGATCACCGCCTCGAAGTGCTTCTTCACGAACTCGAACTGCCCGAAAAAGTGGCCGGCGGCGATGCAGATGATGACCCATGCGATGCCGCCGATCACGTTGTACATCGCGAAGCGGAAATAGTTCATCCGCCCGATGCCGGCGACGAACGGGGCGAACGTGCGGATCACCGGGACGAAGCGCGCGAGGATGATCGTCTTGCCGCCGTATTTTTCGTAGAACTCCTGCGCTTTGAGCAGGTGCTTCTTGTTGAGCAGGCGGCCGGTCTCTTTCGTGAAGACCGCGGGGCCGAGCTTGTAGCCGATCCAGTAGTTGACGGCGTCGCCGAGGATGGCGGCGACGATCAACACCACGGTGAGCACGGGAATGTTGAGCTGGATTTCTTCGCGCGCGCCGATCGCGCCGATCGCGAACAGCAGCGAATCGCCCGGCAGGAAGGGCGTCACGACCAGCCCGGTCTCGCAGAAAACGATCAGGAACAGGACGACGTAGATATTCGTCTGCCCGACGTAGTTGATCAGGTCATTCCAGCGGCCCGCGTCGTTCAGGCCGCCGAAGAGCAGGTGGAACAGCTTACGAAAAAACTCCATGGGCGGGATTCATACGGGAATCGCGTTTGTGTTACCAGCGGCGGCGCCTGGCGATCGCGGTGATCGCCACCATCGCCAGTGCAAGCGACGCCGGCTCGGGGACGACGACGGACATCATCGCGGCCCCCCCGCTGCCATTGCGCTGGGCGCCGATGTTCATGTAGACCTCTTCGAAGCTGACGGTCGGGTAGCCGGCCGGGATGGTGAAGGTGACGTTCAACTGCGAGAACTGCCCCGGCTGCGTGGGATTCGTGAAAAACTCGGCGCGTGTCGCCCACTTGGAGGCGCGCCAGCTCGGGATGTTCGACGTCTCGTAGTCGAGCGTGCCGGCCTGGTTCCTGATGTTGGTGGCGGCGGCGTAGGCAATGTCGGACGCGCCCACGACGTCGACGTTTCCGCCGTTGTTCCACAGCATCGCTTCGATGAAGTAGAAATCGCCGTTCGGCTGGAACCGTATGGCCGAACCGGGCGCCATGAGCAGGTTGATGTGGATCTCATCGCCCGCGCCGGCACTCGTGGCGCCGTGGATGCTAGCGCGGGTGGTGTCGGTGGTCGGGCCGCTGAACGCGCCGCCGAATCGGTCGATGACGATTTCGCTCGGCTCGAACGTGCGAGTGAAGGTCAGGACGGCGGCGCGGGCGGGCGCGGGCGACGTCGCCGCCGCGATCGCGAACGCCACGAGCATCAAGCATTGGATGACGACGAATCGTGAGCGTGGTTTTCCCATCTCCCATTCCTCCTCCGCCCGCCGGCTCGAAAAGAAAGCGGCGACGCGATTCCGCATTGAAGTGACTGACAAACGCCGCAGGCCCATTCGTGTGCGGCACACCAACATACTTTGCCGCCGCCAGCCGCGTCAAAGTAAAACTGAGTGCCACTGCTACCCGCCGGTGGGTGATTCGGGCTTGTTCGGCCGATCCGCCCATCTACAATGCACCGCATGGCCAAGAAGAAGCTGCCCAAGGTGCTCGCGCTTCTGGACGAAGACATGTGCACGGGCTGCGAGGCGTGCATGACGGTCTGCCCGGTCGACTGCATCCACATCATCCCGGGCCCGCGGCACGAGCAATCTTTCCAGGTTTGCACGATCGACCTCCCCCGCTGCATCGGCTGCACGCTTTGTCATCAGGTGTGTCCGTGGGACTGCATCACGATGCTGCCGACGGATCAGTTTTTGCAGAATGAAAATACGGCGCCGCAGTTGGAGTAAACAGCGCAATGACTGAAGCAGCACTGACAAACAGCCTGAAACGAGCGTTGGTACAGAGCCTGCGTGAGAATCGTGAAGACTTCCGCGATCTGCTGGCTGAAGTGTTGGAAGATGTCGCGCTCGCGAACGCGATTCGCGAAGGCCGAAAGACCAAACCAGTCAAGCGCGCCTCCGTGATGAAGGCGCTGACGGACCGGAAATGAAATCGGTCTTTCTTGCAAGCTTCCTCACCGACGTGAAGAAGCTGCGCAACGCGAAAGTGCAGCGCGCGATTGTTGCGGCAATCGCCCATGTCGAGCAGGCGAAGGCGCTCACAGACGTGCGGTCTCTCAAGCGATTGAGCGGCCACCGCGACTATTTCCGGATTCGCGTTGGAGATTGGCGGATCGGGTTCCACGTTGCTGGCGACACTGTGACCTTCGTCAGGTGCTTACATCGGCGCGAGATCTACCGCTTCTTCCCATGAATGAGCCGCGGCGGGCGGACGGGCGAACGATGAAGCAGGCGGCCCGGTTTTCACGGCTCGTCGTACAGGCCGAGCGAGCGGAGGGCGGCTTGCTGGTCGCGGACCGTCGGATGAAGTCGTCGAAGCAGTAGCCGGGCGCACCAGAGCGCTGCGGCGATGATCGCGAGCGCGATCGCTGCGACCTTCAGAAGAGAACGCGCGAGCGGGCTGAGGCCGAGGGTCATCGTGAGGTATTCTTCACTGGCCGGCTCGGCGGCGAGTTTGGCGGGGAGGGAGCCGGCGTTGAGGGTCGACGTCAGATACTCGGCTTCGGTCTGCGCGAAGCCGCCGGGGCCGCCGCTGATGATGCCGTGGCCTTCGATGCGATTGTTGACGCGCGGGACGCTGAGGACATTGCCGTCGAGCACGATCGCGAGCTTGCGGCCAAGGTTGTTGCCGGTGAGTTCGCCGAAGCGCTTCGCGCCGGGCTTGTCGAGCTCGAACGCGACGGCGGTTCCGCCGGCTTGATCGCGGGTCGGCCGAGCGTTTTTTACGGACCATGTGCGGCTGATGTCGGCGTGGGTCATCGATCGGTCGGCGGACGTGTAGACGAGGATGTAGTTGATGCCGCCGCTCGTCGCCTCGACTGGCGAAATGCCTGTCTGCGCGCACGGGAACCATCGCAGCGCATCGCCTGCGTGCCGCTTCGGTCCCTCCCCGCCGGGCTCCATCCGCGCGAGCATCTCACTGACGCCGGCCTCATTTGGGTCTTCGACCACGACGTGGAAGCTGAGCATGCCGCCCATCGCGAGAACGCGCTTCAGATCACCCTTCGGCACGCTCGCGGGCGCGAGCACCTGGATTCTCGCACCTGACTTCCAAACCTGGACGTCGCGCATCTCTTGCCGGTCGAGCCGGCGCTTCAGCAAAACCGCCATCACCGCCGCCCGTGCATCATCAGAGATGCCGCTCGCTGTTCCCTGCAGGTCGTATACAAGCCGCACCGCCGGCACGGTGCGGTGAAACACGCTGTCGCCAACTAACAAAGCCAGGAGCACGCCAGCAAGTGCGGCCATCGCGAGCATCGACAGGATGCGGAGCAGCTTTCGCATCAGCCGTTGAAACATACACGCCAGCAAGCACAACGGTCACGCCCGTCCTCCCATCCGGTGACTTTTTGCGCGTGCAGGTCGCGGCGCCGTTCCGCCGATAACATCAAGTCCCTTCCGCTGCGGCGCGGGCGGGCGGAGAGCCGTTCGGTTGATTGTCGGTTACTGCGGTCTACAATCGCCCGGGTCGTTAGTGGGTTGGCATGCAGGCCGAACTGATGGGGAAGTAAGCCGTACTACTTATTGTCCCCGGCGTGCAACCGATGATTCCCTATGAGGGGTCGACGTGATAGACACGCCGGCCGACAGGAGATGGACATGTTTGAACGATTCACGGATCGGGCCCGCAAGGTGATGGCGCTGGCGAACCAGGAGGCGCAGCGCTTCAACCACGAATACATCGGGACCGAGCACATCCTCCTCGGCTTAGTCAAAGAAGGCAGCGGCGTCGGCGCGAACGTTCTGAAGAACCTCGACGTCGACCTGCGCAAGGTACGTCTTGAAGTTGAAAAGCTTGTCAAGTCCGGTCCGGACATGGTCACCATGGGCAAGCTCCCGCAGACGCCGCGGGCCAAGAAGGTGATCGAGTATGCGATCGAAGAGGCGAGAAACCTGAACCACAACTACGTCGGGACGGAACACCTCTTGCTGGGGTTGCTCCGCGAGCATGACGGGGTCGCGGCTCAAGTGTTGATGAATCTCGGCTTGAAGCTGGAAGAGGTCCGGGAAGAGGTCCTCAATCTTCTAGGAGCGGGCGTGGAAAGCGAAGAACCCCAAGCGCAGGAAAAGACCGCCGGAAAAGGCAAGAGCAAGACGCCGGCACTCGATTCGTTCGGGCGCGATCTGACCGAGCTGGCCAAAGAAGGTCAGCTCGACCCGGTCATCGGCCGCAAGAACGAAATCGAACGCGTCATTCAAATCCTCTGCCGCCGGCAGAAGAACAATCCGGTTCTCCTCGGCGAAGCGGGCGTCGGCAAGACAGCCATCGTCGAGGGGCTGGCGCAGATGATCATCGGGAACACCGTCCCGGAGATCCTGCACGATCGCCGGCTCGTCGTGCTCGACCTGGCGATGATGGTCGCCGGCACGAAGTACCGCGGGCAGTTTGAAGAACGCATCAAGGCGGTCATGAACGAAGTCCGCCGGGCGAAGAACGTCATCCTGTTCATCGACGAGCTGCACACGCTCGTCGGGGCCGGCGGCGCGGAAGGCGCCATCGACGCATCGAACGTGCTGAAGCCGGCGCTCTCGCGCGGCGAGATCCAGTGCATCGGCGCGACGACGTTCGACGAATACCGCAAATACATCGAAAAAGACGCGGCCCTGGCCCGTCGTTTCCAGCCGATCACGGTCGATCCGCCTTCGAAGGAAGACGCGATCGCGATCCTGAAAGGGCTGCGCGACCGCTACGAGGCGCATCACCGCGTGCAGATCACCGACGTCGCGCTGGTCGCGGCGGTCGAGATGTCGGATCGGTACATCACCGGCCGATGCCTGCCGGACAAGGCGATCGACGTGCTCGACGAAGCGGGCGCGCGGATTCGCCTGCGCAGCATGACCAAGCCGCCGAATCTCGCGGAGCTCGAAGAGCAGATCGAGCGCTTGAGCATCCAGAAGGACGAGGCGGTCAAGAACGCCGAGTACGAGGAAGCCGCCAAGCTGCGCGATTCCGCCGAAGCGCTCCGCGCCAAGAAGGAAGAGATGCAGCGGCAGTGGCGCGAGAAGGCCAAGGAGATCGACGGCGTCGTTGACGAAGAAGTCATCGCCGAGGTCGTCTCCAAGATGACCGGCGTGCCGCTCACGCGACTGGAGAAGGAAGAGGCCACTCGCCTGCTCGAGCTCGAGAACGAGCTGCACAAGCGCGTCGTGTCTCAGGACGAGGCGATTCGCGCCATCAGCAAGACCATCCGCCGGGCGCGCAGCGGTCTGAAGGATCCGCATCGTCCGATGGGCAGCTTCCTGTTCCTCGGGCCCTCCGGCGTCGGCAAAACGCTGCTGTCGAAGGCGCTCGCGGAGTTCATGTTCGGCGACGAGGACGCCCTCGTGCAGATCGACATGAGCGAGTACATGGAGAAGCACAACGTTTCTCGTTTGATCGGCGCGCCTCCCGGCTACGTCGGTTACGAGGAAGGCGGCCAGCTCACCGAGCGCATCCGCCGGCGCCCCTACTCCGTCGTCCTGCTGGACGAAATCGAAAAGGCGCACCCGGATGTGTTCAACATGCTGCTTCAGATCATGGAAGAAGGCCGGCTCACCGATTCGTTCGGCCGCCACGTCGACTTCCGCAACGTCGTCATGATCATGACCTCGAACATCGGTTCGGAGCTGATCAAAGGCGGCGGCCCGAGCTTCGGCCTGCGGCCGCAAGCCAAGGGGCAGCAGGAAGAGCGCAACTACCAGCAGATCAAGGACACGGTGATGAAGGAGCTCGAGCGCTACATGCGCCCGGAGTTCATCGGCCGACTGGACGACGTCATCGTCTTCCGTCCGCTCGGTCGCGTGCAGCTCGAGGCGATCGTCGAGTTCGAGCTGAAGAAGGTGACCAAGCGTCTGGTCGAGCACGGCCTGAAGATCGAGATCACGACCGAAGCGAAGGAGTTCCTGATCGACAAGGGAACGAATGCCGACTTCGGCGCCCGTCCGCTGCGTCGCGCGATCGAGCAGCACGTCGAAGACCCGCTGAGCGAGGAAATCCTCCGCGGGAACTTCAAGGGCAAGGACCTGATCAAGATCACGGTCAAGACCGAGGACGACAAGTCGAAGCACCTGTACTTCGAGGCGTTGACGACGAGCAGCGCCGAAGGTGAGCAGAAGCAACTCGCGCAAGCGGGTTCGGATGCGACGTAAGCGACGTCGGACTCTTAAGCGTCGTCGGACTCAGTGAAAGCAAACAGAAAGCCCCGGGATTGCAATCCCGGGGCTTTTCTTTTGCGCTGTTCGTCCTCGCGTTAAAGCGTGACGACGTCCACGCTGTCCCAGACACCGGTGTCGGTGCCCGCGCCACCGAAGAGGGTGTCGATGTAGCTGGCGCCGTCCGGCGCGTCGAAGTAGTCGTTGCCGTCGTTGCCCTCGAGGTAATCGTTGCCGATGTCGCCCTTGAGGTAGTCGTCGTTCAACCCGCCGTAGATCCAGTCGTCGCCACCGTTGCCGTTGAGCGTGTCGTTGCCGTTCTCGCCGCGCAAGGTGTCGTTTCCGGAGCCGCCGATGATCACGTCGTTGCCGCCGGCGCCGGTCAACGAGTCCGCCTGGTTGCCGCCGCTGATATTATCGATGCCGAGCCCGCCCGCGATAACGTCCGTGCCGTCGTTGCCGTTGAGGGAGTCGTCGCCGTCACCGCCATCGATCGTGTCGGCGCCGGCGCTTCCGTTAACGGTGTCGTTTCCTCCCCAACCGGCGGCGGAGAAGCCGGCGAAGGGGTTTGGCGCGCTGTTGTAGGCGGGCTGCATGTTTGCGTAGTCGACAGCGGGTCCGCCGTACGACACGGTCGTCCCGCTCAGGGTAATGCCGTCTGCGTTCGCCGCGCCGGTACCGGTGTTGATCGTCCCATCCGCGACCACCGTTCCGTCGCGCGCACGGTAGAGGGTGGGATATGCGGTGATGTGGGGGTTGAAGGTCGTGCCGCCGTTGGTCAGGTTGAAGGCCCGGTCCAACATCTGCCCGAAGGTTGTGATTGTCGTCGCCGGGATGCTGCCGCTGGCGCTGGCGCGGATGTTGATCCGATAGAGCTGACCATTCTGCATTCCAGAGGTGAGGCCGACGAAGTGTTCGGTAGTGGAACCAATCTCGGAGCCTTCGCCGAGCACGATCGTGTACGTCTGTGCCGCCACCGCGAGGTTACGCACGGTCACGTCATCCTCGGGCCAGACGAAGGCCATGTTCGTCTTGCTCGGCTGCTGGGCGATGATTGCGCTCTTGGAGTTCACCAGCTCGTCGTACAACGTGTTCGCGCCGGTGCCGTTGGGGCTGTTGGCGAACTGCGAGAGCGGGAGGGTCGGCTTTGTCGGATGCCCGTCGCCCATCCAACGGTGGTTCTTCGAGTGCGAGGCGATGTCCCAGCCGAATCCGCCCGAGGCGATCGGCGCGACGAGGTTGTTGATCTGCGCCCACGTCATGCGGCCGGCGGTAGCCACCTGCGCCGTCGGCACGGCTGTCACGCCCCTGAACGGCCGGGCGCCGGTGCCGTAATTGTTCATGATTTCGGCGGCGCCCAGCAACGGGTTTCCGCCCACCTCGACCGCATCGAGGGTGGCATCGTCCACGATCGCGATGAAGGGATGATCGACGCCGCTCGGCAGGCCGCCACCCGTCCGCCAGACGCGGAATTCCTCCAGCGAGATGGAGTCAAACCCTTTCGTGTGAAGAAGCGCCATTTGCGCGTCAAACCCGTCCACGCCCGTCTTGGTCACCTCCGGGGTGTGATAGACCAGGATGGGGATTCGCATGCTGGCGTCGGAGAGATGCGTCCGCCGCTCCAGCCCCTCGATGCATGCCGCGCCCGGCCGCCGGCGCCGCCGCCGTGCCGGATCACCTGAGCGCAGAACCGTTGCGTCCGCGCTGGCTTTGAATGTCTCGTACACCCGACTGTTCGATCCATCTGATCGCATAGCGCCTCCCTGGCATGAGAATTTCAAACAGCGGTTGCCTCCCACGGAAGCAACTCGTGTTCGTCGTCGGAAGAAAAGGGATGGTGAAGAAATGAGCGCCGAGCCCCGCGCCACCCCGAGCGCGCACTATAGCGATGGCATTTCGCGGCGCACCAACAATTCGCCGGCTACAAAAAATTGAATATAGCGCGCGCGAGACGCGGCACTAATGGCGTGTTTGGGTTTGAGTAAAGTAAACGCAACCGGTGCAGCGCGTTACTCTTTCGGACCAACATTTACGCCGGCGGTTTTCAACTTCGTTTGCCAGCGCGTCCACTCGACGTCGTATGCATCGATCGTGATCGGCGCGGGAAATTTCTCGTTGTTGTCCCACGCGGCGGCGTGCGGACGCCACCAGTCGTTGCGGTTGCCGGACTTGTCATACCAGCCAATGACATTCTCGCGGCCGGCGTTGTTATAGAAGCGCTCTTCGCCGACTTTGTACGAATCCCAAATGTACGCACCGACATTTTGCCCGGCGATCTTGCGGCCGCCCTCGAGAACGCCGGCGGAGACGATGCGGTTGCGATAGAAGCTGCAATCGTGACCGGCGGAGATGGCGACGCCGTAGTTGGTGGTGTCGAGGACCTGGTTGTCGAACGCTTCGACGAAAGCGGAATCGCCGGCGGGACCGGCTTTGGAGACGCCGTCGGCGAGCATGATGCCGCCGCCGGAAAAACCTTCGCTCGCCGGGTCGGCCGGGTAGGCGCCGCGGAGAAAGTTGTCGTGGATTTTGATCGGCGAATCTTTCGTGCCGGAGGAGAGATAGATGCTGATGACGTCTTCGACGCGGCTCTTGCCGGGTTCGTTGATGACTTCGTTCCATGCGATTTCGACGTCGCGCAGGCCGCGGACTTTGTCGAACTGCACGAACTGAACGAGGTTCGCCGCGCCCTCGCCGCCGGGCTGGTAGCCGCCCTTTCCGTCGCTCTTGCGGCCGTCGATGTTCTTCGCGCGGTTGCGGCGGATTTTGATCGTGTTCGCGTCGCCGTTCCCGCCGTTTCCGCCTTTGAAATCGAGAAGATAGATGCCGGCGGTGTTTTCGAGATAGCAGTTCTCGATGACGACGTTTTGCGCGCCCTCGAGATTGGCGAATCGTCCGGCGGATTTCCCGGCGACGTTGGGGTTCTCGCCGTATGCGCGGACGTTGCGGATCGTCACGTTCGCGCGCTGGTAATGGCTCTGGATCAGGTGCCCGCTGCCGCGCAACGTGAGGTCTTCGATGATCACAGGCTCGGACGTGGAAATCGTCACGCCGTCATAATCGCCGCCGCGGTACGTCCCGCCGCGCGTGATCGCGAGCGTCGCCGCGCGCAGATCGGCGCATCCGCACAGCACGAGGACCGACAGGAGCATCCGATATCGAGAAGCAAGCACGCATCCATGGTACCGCGCGAACTAGGATGCGTTTTGGCCATCCGGTATAACACGTTCATGCGTATCGCATTCACGGCCGTTTGCCTGCTCGCATCATTCGCGCTCGCGGCCAATCCCACGACCAAGGCGGCGATCGATCCCGATCACGAGATCGTCATCCGCAACGGGCGGATCATCGACGGCTCGGGCAACATGTGGTTTTACGGCGACGTTCTCGTGCGCGGCGGCAAGATCGCGGCGATCGGCAAGGTCGAGGCAAAGCCCGGCGCGGAAACGATCGACGCGCGCGGCCTGATCGTCGCGCCCGGCTTCATCGATGTTCACACGCACGCCGACAGCGACGCGATCGGATCGCGCTGCGAGAATTTCATCCGCGACGGCGTGACGACGCTGGTGATCGGCAACTGCGGCGGCAGCCCGCGCGACATCGGCACGTACTTCGACCGCGTCCGCGAAAAAGGCTCCGGCTGCAACGTCGCGGCCCTCATCGGGCACAACACGGTCCTCAGCGCCACCAAGGGCGATGCCGCCGGCGATCTCACCGCCCAGCAGATGACCAAGGCGAAAGAGATCGTCGCCAAGGCGATGCGCGACGGTGCGGTCGGCTTCTCGACCGGATTGATCTACAAGCCGGGCACGTACAGCAACACCGAAGAGATCATCGAGCTTGCGAAAGTGTCCGGCGAATTTGGCGGCATTTACGCGACGCACATGCGCGACGAAGGAACGAACATCCTCGGCGCGATCGACGAAGCGCTGCGCATCGGCCGCGAGGCGAAATGCCGCGTGGAGATATCTCACTTCAAGCTGCCGCGCGACGTGGCACAAACGATCGGCGGCGCCGACGCGACGCTGGGCAAAGTGATGGCCGCCCGCGCGGCCGGGCAGGAAGTCTGGATCGATCAGTACCCGTACACCGCTTCGAGCACGTCGCTGAGCACGATGTTGCCCGACTGGGTCTTCGATAAGGGCAATGACGAAGCGCGCGTGCGCCTCGCCGATCCGGAGCAGGTGAAAAAGATCGTCGCGGACATGCGGCAGAATCATGAAATCCGCCGGAAGCGCACGAGCCTCGCTTATGCGGTCATTGCATCGTCGCGCGCCGAGCCCACGCTGGCGGGGCGAAACATGCTGGAGGTGGCGCAGCTCTTTAAGCTGCGCGAGCAGAACAAATCGAACCTCGGAGCACCCGAATTGTTGTCGAACGATCCGGCCAAGCTGCCGGCGGTGACGATGGAGGACCAATATCGCGCCGTGATCGACATCGCCCGCCGCGGCGGCGCGAGCTGCGTCTTCCACACGATGGACGAGGAAGAAGTCGAAGACATTTTGAAACATCCGCTGGTGTCGGTCGCGTCCGACAGCGGCATCCGCGCGTTCGGCACCGGCATGCCGCACCCGCGCGGCTACGGCACCAACGCGCGCGTGCTCGGACGCTACGTGCGCGAGCGCAAGCTGATCACGCTCGAAGACGCGGTGCGCAAGATGACGTCGCTGCCGGCGAGCGCGTTCCGATTCGCCGACCGCGGGCTGATTCGCGCGGGATATGTCGCGGACCTCACGATTTTCGATCCCGAAACCGTGTCCGATAAGGCGACCTTCGAGCAGCCGCACGCCTATGCTCAGGGCGTCCGCCACGTGATCGTGAACGGCCGGCTGGTGCTCGAAGGCGGCGAGATGACCGGCTTGCTGCCGGGCGGGCCGGTGTATGGGCCGGGCATGAGTGATCCGGCGCCGGCGCCTGCGGCGAGTGACGCGCCGCAATAGCGCGGATGGCCGATAAGAAGAATAGAGTCGCGCCCGTGTGAGTTGAGTGCCTGTGTAATCGCCGTGGTTGCTGGCAGGAGCGTGTGTCGATGCGGAAGGCGTTGTTCAACCTGGCGCGGATGTGCCTGGGAATCGCGCTCTTGTTCGCGCTGGCGATCGGGTGCGAGGAGGCGACCGATCCGTCGCTCGAGGCGCCGGACGTCGAGCCGCCTCCGGTCGTTCAACCGGCGACGCCGACGACTGTTTCAGGCGGCGCGGGCGGCGGGCAGTCGCCGGCGAGTTATCGCAAACTGGCCGAGGACGGCGACGTGCCGTCGATGCTGCTGCTGGGCCGCTCGCATGAATCGCTCGGCCAACGCGCCGAGGCGCGCAAGTGGTACAAGCGCGCCGCCGACGCCGGCAGCGAAGACGGCAAAAAATCACTCGCGCTGCTCGATGCCCCGCCGCTGCCGGTGGCGACGCGTCCCGCGACCTCCGCAACCGATCTCGCCGCCGGCGGCAGCACGACGCGCCCCGCCGATCCGGCGTCATCGGCGGGCCGGCGCGTTCCGGTTCCCCCGCCGCCGCCCGGCGATCCGGGCAAGCTCCGCTGGATCGACCTCGCCGCCATCCTCAACTACGACGACATGGTCACCGATACGCGCGTCGTCGCGGTCGACCCAAAGAAACCGCCGGCCAACGCGAGCCTCAAGAGCCAGTTCATCGGCCTGACCACCTCGCGCGACGGCGGCATCACCGTCGCGGCCATGGGCCCGGATGAAGGTGAGCTCACGGAAGTGACCGCGGTGATTCGCGTGCGCAATCGCGTCGATCCCGCCACGTCCCCGCGCGTCGGCCAGGCCGGCGCCGTCGCGGCGCGCGTCACGGCCGACAACGTCAACCTGCACGAGTTCGTCGAGTGGGTCACGAAATACCTTCAGACGGAGCAACGCTCCGAGCCGATCTTCCGCAACGGCTGGCGCATCACCATCAGCGGCTCCGCGGCCGAAGGAAAACGCGACCCGAAGCCGCACCTGGGGACGGCGGTGATGGTGGAGATGAAGAAGTAGGGCCCGCTACGCGGGAAGCACGAAATCCGAAGCACGAAATCCGAAACAACTTCGAAGCACGAACGAGGAAAACGAACTGTTTTCTTCTTTGGTCATTCGGATTTGTTTCGGATTTCGGGTTTCGTGCTTCGGATTTAACTCGCAATTACCTTCCCAAACGTCTCAATTGCCTGCATGTGCTTCGCGCGCGTTTCCGGCAGCGTCGGCCGCCACGGGGCGAGGAGG